>NZ_JBWKME010000062.1:0-118986 GCF_056431085.1 Mesorhizobium waitakense
TGGTAACTCCAGTCTCCCCGGTCCGGTCCGAATGGACAACCTCCTGAAAGCTCACAGCTAAGACGCGTGCGAGGTCGCCAGTAGGCGCGGCGGCATTTCCTCCCCCCGCAACGGCCAACAGGGCGAGGGTCAGAAGAGCGCCCAGACACACTTCAGAAACAATATTCAACAGTTCGGAAAAACTGGCGAAAAGATCGGATGGCATAACCATCCCGCGGCGGCCGGAAATTGGCCGCGCTGGGCGTTGCCCGGCCAAGACGGGAAAGAATGGAAATGGACCACGGTTTCGATATCGCCGAACTGGACGCGGCAAGACCGGACAGCCAGCCGGAAACTGGCCTGGCAATCGTCGATGCGCTCGTGGAGGCCGCTCACGGCTCCGGAAGGCGCGCGCGCAGCCAGATCCTGACGGGCGCCGACTTTGCCCGGCAGGGGCAACCCGGTGAGCGGCTCGATACCGTCTTCGAAGAGCTCGCCGAGACATTTGCCGCGTTGCCGGCGGTGATCTCCGACGGGCGTGTGTGGACGTATCAGGAGCTGGACAACCGTGCCAACCAGTTCGCCCGCCTGCTGGTCAAGCGAGGCGTGCGAAGGGGTGATCGGGTTGGGCTCATTCTCGACCGGTCGGCGGAGACCTATGTTGCCGTGCTGGCGGTTATGAAGGCAGGCGCGGCCTTCGTGCCGCTGGCCACCGCGTTTCCCCAGGAGCGGATGACGCTCATCATCGAAGACGCCAGCGTCAGCCTGATCGTCACCATCGCCGCCTACGCGTCGCGAGCCGATCAACTGCCCGTTCCCCACCTGCTGATCGACAGCGCCGCCACCGAGATCTCCAAACAGTCCAGCGCGCCGCTGAAGCCGGATGCGAGGACCGCTGTATCGGACGACACCTGCTACATCCTCTACACCTCGGGCACCACCGGCAAACCCAAGGGCGTGGTCATCAAGCACCAGAGCTTCGTCAACTTCATCCGCGTCGCCGCCGCATCCTACGGATACCGGCCGGGCGATCGTGTCTACCAGGGCATGACCATCGCCTTCGACTTTTCCTCCGAAGAGATCTGGGTGCCGTTTGTCGCCGGCGCGACGGTCGTGCCGGCGCCAGGCCAGATGCCTCTCGTCGGCGAGGAACTGGCGGATTTCCTGCGGCTCCATGACATCACCTGCATGGCCTGCAGCCCGACCCTGTTGTCGTCCATGGCGAGCGACGTGCCCAGCCTGCGCACGCTGCTGGTGGGCGGCGAGGCCTGCCCGCACAATCTGGTGGTGCGCTGGTCGAAGCCGGGGCGGCAGATTCTCAACACCTATGGCCCGACCGAAGCGACCGTCACGGCAACCATGAGCGTGCTGACGCCCGACAGTCCGGTGACGATCGGCGCGCCGTTGCCGACCTACTCGATCGTCATTCTCGATGCTTCGCTGCCGCAGCTTGCCGAGCCGGGTGAACTGGGTGAGATCGGCATCGCCGGCATCGGGCTTGCGGTCGGCTATCTCAACCGGCCGGATCTGACGCACCAGAAATTCATCGCCGATTTCGTCGGCCTGCCGAACAACCCGTCGCAGCGCATCTACCGGACGGGCGACCTTGGCCGCATCAACGACAAGGGCGAGATCGAGTATAACGGGCGCATCGACACCCAGGTGAAGATCCGCGGCTATCGCATCGAACTCGGCGAGATCGAGGCGGTGCTGCTGGACCAGCCTGAGATCGCGCAGGCTGCCGTCACCACCTGGGAGATCGAGCCCGGTCGCGTCGAACTCGTTGCCTACTACGCGCCAAAACCAGGCCTGCCGGCGATTTCCCGCGCGGATCTCGCCCAGGTGATGAAGCGACGCCTGCCGGATTACATGGTGCCCTCCTACCTGGAGGAACTGCCGGCGATCCCGATGACGGTCTCCAACAAGGTCGACCTTCGCCAGCTGCCGAAACCGACAAGCCTTCGGCTTTCGGCCGATCGCGCGATGGTGCCGCCCGGCAATGACGACGAGCGTTTCCTGGCCGACGCATTGGCCGCGGTGCTGAAATTCGACGAAGTGTCCGTCGAGGACAACTTCTTCGACGATCTCGGCGCCAATTCGCTGCTGATGGCCCATTTCTGCGCGCGCGTGCGCACCAGGAAGGAATGGGCGACGACGTCGATGCGCGACATCTATCTCTATCCGACCGTGGCGCGCCTCGCGAAACACCTAAGCGTGGCGGAGGGGATGACGACGGCCACCAATGAGCGCGTTCTCACCCGCAAGGCGTCGAATTTTGCCTACTGGACCTGCGGCGCGGCGCAGCTCCTGTTCTACGGACTCTACAGCTATGTGGCGCTGTGGGCGTTCAATGACGGCCTCAACTGGATGTATGACGCGCTCGACAATCCGCTGCAGCTCTATTTGCGCTGCGTGGCGCTTTCGGCCGCCGTGTTCTTCGGCATGTCGGGCTTCGCCGTCATCGCGAAATGGGTCCTCATCGGCCGCTGGAAGGCGGAGGCGTTTCCCATCTGGGGCCTGCGCTACTACCGCTTCTGGGTCGTCAAGACATTGATCCGAACCGCACCCGTCGTGCTGTTCCGGGGCAGCCCGCTCTACAGTTTCTATCTACAGCTTCTCGGCACCAAACTCGGCAAGAACGCCGTCATCGAATCGAAATCGGTGCCCGTCTGCACCGACCTCATTTCGATCGGCGCCAACACCATCCTGCGCAAGGAATCGATGATCCTCGGCTTCAGGGCCCAGTCCGGCTACATCCACACCGGCCCGTTGACCATCGGCCGCGATGCCTTCGTCGGCGTCGGCTCAACCCTCGACATCGACACCAGGATCGGCGACGGGGCCCAGCTCGGCCATTCGTCCTCGCTGCACCGCGGGCAAAGCATCCCCGACGGCGAACGCTGGCATGGATCGCCAGCCGTGCCGACCACGGCGGACTATTGCAAGGTACGCAATGTCGATCCGTCCAACATCCGGCGCTTCCTCTTCGAAGCGGTCCAGCTGATTGGCCTGTTTGCCATCGTCACCCCGCTGCCGCTCCTGTTCCACAGCTATTGGGAGAACGTCGGCGATGACTATCAGGAGACCATCGGCATTGTCGCGATCGGCACCACGGTCACGCTTTTCGGGTACATCGCCGTGGCCTTTCTCGCGGCAACGCTGGTGCCGCGCCTGTTCAGCCTGATCCTGAAGCCCGGCCGCACCTACACGCTTTACGGCTTCCGTTACTGGCTGCAGACGGTCGCCGAATTCTCGAGCAACTCCCGTGTCCTGGGCCTGCTGTTCGGCGACAGTTCGGCAATCGTGCACTACATGCGCGCCATCGGCTGGAACCTCAACAAGGTGGTGCAGACCGGTTCCAATTTCGGCAGCAACCAGCAGCACGAAAACCCGCTCCTGTGCGAGATCGGCTCCGAGACCATGGTGTCGGACGGCCTTTTCATGATCAACATGCACAAGTCCGCCTCCGCATTCAGGCTCGAGCCGACGCGGATAGGCGAGCGCAACTATCTCGGCAACAACATCTATTACCCGCCGGATGGGCGCACGGGCGACAACGTCCTGCTCGGCACCAAGGTGATGATCCCCATCGACGGGCCGTTGCGCGAGAATGTCGGCCTGCTCGGTTCGCCGTCCTTTGAAATCCCGCGCATGGTCAACCGCGACAAGGAACTCATCGCCGGCGTCGACGAGGACGACCGCCGCCGGCGCATCCCGCTCAAGAACCGCCACAACATGGTGACGATCCTGCTGTTCGTGGCAACGCAATGGGTCATGCTGTTCGCCACACTGGCGATCTGGGACCGCGCGCTGAACTACTATACCGAATGGGCGGAGGTCGCCCTCTTCGTCGCCGTGCTTTTGACGTCCGCGATCACCATTCCGTTCTACATCCTTGTCGAGCGGGCAAGCCTTGGTTTTCGCAGGCTGAAGCCGCAGATGACGACGATCTACGACGTCGCCTTCTGGCGCCATGAACGCCACTGGAAGCTTGCGGATTCGCCGATCGTGCGCTTGTTTGCCGGCACGCCGTTCCGGCCGATGATCCTGCGCATGTTGGGCGTCAAGGTCGGCAAGCGGGTCTATGACGGCGGCAGCAACCTGACCGAGCGTTCGCTGGTCGAGATCGGCGATGACGTCACGCTCAATGAAGGCTGCGTCATCCAGGCCCATTCGCTGGAAGAAGGCGCGTTCAAGTCCGATTACATCCGCATCGGCAAAGGCTGCACGCTTGGACCTTCCGCATTCGTCCACTACGGCGTCGTGATGGGCGAAGGATCGGTGGTCGATGTCGATTCCTTCGTGATGAAGGGCGAAGAGCTGGAGCCCAACTCCATATGGCGAGGCAACCCGGCCAAACTGCATCGGTTCGTGGAGCCGGTCACGGACGATGGCTCCAGGGCATCGGCTTGAAGGCCGGAGAAATCCGTCTCGCCTCCGTGACCAAGGCCAACCGGGCCTTGGTCACGTCCCTGCAACTGGCCCCCGACCAGATGGATTTCGTCGCCAGCAATGCGGAGTCCCTGGACGAAGCCAGGTCTGACAGGGACGCGCGGCCCCGCGTCGTGATGGCTGGGGATCGTGTCGTCGGCTTCCTGATGTACGAGGCGCCGCAGGATGACGACGAAGCACGGATCTACCGCTTCATGATCGACCGCACGTGGCAGGGCAGAGGCTACGGCAAGGCTGCGTTGCGTGAAGTGCTGGACGAAATCAGAAAGGTCGGCCACATCAGGCACGTTTCAATCTGCTACGAACCCCACAATGAAGCAGCACGACAGCTCTACAGTGCCACCGGTTTCGTGGAACAAGGGCTCGACGAGGATGGAGAAATGATCGCCGACCTCGCCTTCGCGGCGGATGATCGTTGACGCGGCCGCCCTCCCCTGAAAGCGCCCTAGCGCAAGCGTCCCTGCTGCAGGCGATGGTCGCCATATCGCCCAAAAGTGTCCGGATCGGATGCCGGGTGATAGGCGACGGCGACGAGGCCCTCCTGCTGCCCGAGGAAGCGCGTTCCATCACCGCGCGCCAGCCGGCCATGCGGCGCGCGAGCGGAGCGGCGCGCTGGATCGCACACGGGCTGCTGGCGGATATTGGTGTCAACGATTTCGCCATCCTGCGCGCGCCATCCGGCACGCCGGTCTGGCCAGACGGGATAACCGGTTCGCTCGCTCATGACGACGAAATGGCCGTAGCGGCGGTTGCGCCTGTTGCCGACATCGGCGCCCTGGGCATCGATGTCGAGCCCGCGCAACCCTTGCCCGACGATATCCTCGCGCTCGTTGCGACCCGTGCGGACCGGACAGACGCAGCGGACCGGCATCTTGCCGGTCGCGTGCTGTTTTGCGCCAAGGAAGCGGTCTACAAGGCGGTCTATCCGCTCGATCGGCAGGTCCTGGGCTACGAGGACATAGAAGTGGACCTCAACGCAGGCCGAGCGACGACCAAAGGCGGCCGCAAGCTCACCCTCGCCTACTGCGTTGCCCCGCGCGTGGTCGTCCTGGCGTTTGTTGACCGGGGGCGGTTTAGGTCTCGCGCGGACGGTGGAAATGGGTGACAATCGTGACCCGCCACCCCTCAGTGCCGCTTGAAATACTGCACCTCGCGCTCATGCTTCTCCGCAGCCTCCCGCGTATCAAACGTGCCGAGGTTGCGGCGCTTGCCGGTCTTTTCATCTTTCTTGCGCGAATAGAGGCGGTATTTTCCGTCCTTGAGTTTTCTGATCATCTGGCTCTCCCAGCTTAGGACCGCCGTTTGCCCTTGAGGTTGCGCGCGGCTTGCTCGACCGCCGCGCGGTCGTGGCCCAGCCTGTCGATCAGTTCCTGCGCCTCGTCACCCGATATACCGGTGCGCATTGCCAGCGCCTCGACCGCCAGGACGTCGGAGCTGGCGATCTCGCTTGTCTCCGGCAGCGCATCGCCGGCCGTCAGCGGCAGCGCCGCCTCCCGGTCGGTCTCGGCCGCGGCCTGATGCCAGTGCCGCTCGGGATCGCCGCCGCCTTCGCGTTCCCAGATCTGGTATGCTCGCTGCTGGATCTTCTCATGCCGTTCGTCGCCCATGATCATTCCTCCGTTGCGTCAGGGAAGAACGCCTCGCCGACCCGAACGATCCAAAAAATCTGCGTGATCGTGGGTCATTTTGCTGGGATGGTGCGAGGCGCTGGGCAGCGCTGGCCACGCGGTCATTCCAGACGGCGGGCGAGCCCACCGCCTGGATGTCGGCCGTTCCCGGCCGGCCTTGTTGTCAGTGCCCCAGATTCCCTGGCCATAGCCGGCTGACATGTCGGAGTTCGCACTTCCTCCCGGGGCCGGTGCGCTGTTGGCAGTGCCGATGCTCTTCGTGCCGCTGAGGTCGAGCGCATTGGCGCCATCGGACCCCATCGAATGGTAGACGCTGCTGCTCGGATAGGCGTCGGGGCCAGGGATGTAGTCCGTGCCATAGTTGTCGCTACCGGCAAAGGCCGTGCTGGAGGCAAGCAAAACCGTGGCAATGGCCAAAACGATCTTTTTCATTTCAAGCTCCATCTTTGAAAGTTGACATTCGGCCACCACGCGCCGCCGCACCGCGTTCATGAGGCCGTCCCTTGATTGCTCTCGGGCGAAACCAGCCAAGCGCGATGCCTACGGATTTGCGGCGGCAGGTTCAGCGTACGGTCGTGTTGGTCCTTCCTGCGCTGTTGGCCTATTCATAGGGGCGTGGTGTTTGCACCGGCGTGGGACGGCGCGTGGTACCAACCACCACAGGCGTGGAATTTTGCGTTGAATGCAGCAGCAGAGCGCGTCGGACGCTGCCCGGGAGCACAATGCCATGGCACTTTCAGATCGGCAGGCTGGTCTCGCCGTGCTGGGGATAGGCCGCCATGAGTGCGTCGACCGTGTCTTTGTCGCCACGCCGGGGCTTCACGAAACCAGTGAGCACCCTGTCCAGCGAAATCCTGCCGGCGCCTGATATGGCCAGCACGAACATGCCACCTGCAATGGCGAGATCCTTTTCGAAATGCAGCAATTCGTTCTGGTTGGCGAAGTTAGTGTGGAAGAGTGTCGCCGTTGCCAGGCAGAACAGGCCGAGACCGATGGCGCCCAGCCGCGTCAAAAGGCCCAGCCCGACCGAGAGCCCTGCCCCCAACTGCAGCGCAACCGTGGCAACAAACAGCGGCAGGCTGACGCCCAGCGCGGCCATCGCCTTGGCGGCGCCGTCGAAATGGGTGGCCAGTGTCAGGCCTTCATGCAGGAAGAGCAGGGAAAGCAGCAGGCGGCCGGCAAGGAGGGTCACATCCCCAGCGTATAGCTTCGTGGCGAGGAGGTGCAGCTTCGCGGCAAGTTCAGTCGGTGTCATGGTCGGGCTCCAATTTTTCTAACAGGCAGGCGCCGCGTCCGGTCGGACAGGCGCAATGGCGCTGCCAAGCGTCTGATTGAAAAAGGCCGGAGCCAGCGCAAGGGAGGGGATGCCGGCTCCGGCAATGGGCGCCAGCCACGAGCGCCCAAACTATGGTGCTGAAGAGGGATGGCGCGGCGCCAAGCCCCCTCTCCGTCTCGGCTTCGCCGAGCCACCTCTCCCCACATTCGTGGGGGCGAGGAACAGCCCTCTGGGCCTTACTTCGTCAACTTGGTGTCGATGGCCTTCTGCAGGTCCGACAGTTCCTCGCAGCCGGCCGGACAGAGTTTTTCCAGCGACGCCAGCTGTTCGTTGGCCTTGGCCATGTCGCCGGTCTCGACATAGAGCTCGCCCAGATATTCGCGGGCGGCCTTGTGATCGGGCTTCAGCTCCAGCGCCTTGGTGTAGTAGGTCAGAGCGGTCTTGTAGTCGCCGGTCTTGCGCAGCGTGAAGCCGAGCAGATTGTAGACGTCGGGCTGCTGTGTGTCCTGCGCCAGGTCGCGCAGCTGGGCCAGCGCGCCAGTATAGTCCTTGGCCTCGATCTTGGCCTTGACGGCGGTGAGGTCAGGCGCGTCAGCGCCCTCGATGTCGTCGACGGCATAGGCGGGCATGATGGTCGCGACCGGAACCACGGTCAGCACCGCAACGGCGCCGAGCAGGCCGAACAGGGCATGTTTGCCAAAAACAGAATGTTTCATTGTCTTTCTCGCTTGGGTTGAGTGCTAGCGTTGAGAAGACCGTTTCGAAATTCGCTCTGGCGAGTCAGCTGATGGTGGTTTCGAGAACCGTAGCGCAGCGGACGTCCGTCCGTGAGCAACGGAAGTGCAGAAAACGCCTTCAGATGGCCGCCAGAGTAGAGTTTCCAAACGGCCTCAGATCTGGACCGGAGTGAAGCCGTAGGCGTTGCCGTCCTTGACGAAGACGCCGGTGCCCGGGAATGGAAAGTGCGAGCCCGAGATGCGGATGTTGTCGGCAATCACGCGGTCGATGATCTTGTGGCGCGTAGTGATTGCCGTCGGCCCGTCCTGGTCGTAGCTGCCCTGCCATTCTGGATGCGGCGCCAGAAGGGCGGGCACATACATGGTGTCGGCCGAGATCATGATCTGCTCCTTGCCGGAGTTGGCCAGGTAGACCGAGTGGCCGGGCGTATGGCCGGGCGCGGCGATGATGTGGATGCCGGGCGCCACCTCGGCGCCGTCCTCGACCAGCTTCCAGTTTTTCCATTTCGGGAAGGTTTCGGCGATGCGCTTGCCCGCCGGCTTGCGGCCCTCGGGCAGCTTGGCCAACCGGCTGGGATCGGTCCACCAATTGTATTCGGTGGCGTTTACGATGAGCTCGGCATTCGGGAAAACCGGCGCGTTGGTGCCCTTTTCCATCAGGCCCCAGACATGGTCGGGGTGGAAATGCGAAATCATGATGGTGTCGATCGCCTTGTAGTCGATACCGGCTGCGGCCATGTTGGCCGGCAGGTGGGTGGCGTTGGTCTGCCACTGGCCGACGCCAGAGCCGGCATCCATCATGATCAGCTTACCGTTCATCTTGAGCACGACGACGGTGAGCGGGATGGGCATGAAGTCGGTGGGCAGCCCCGCCTTGGCGAGTACTGCCTTGGTATCGTCGACCGAAACATCCTTGATGAAGGCCGGGTCATGCGGCTTGCGCCAGATGCCATCGTAGATGGCGGTGATCTCAATGTCGCCGACCTTGTATTTGTAGAAGCCGACTGTCGGCTCCACCGGCGTTTCTGCAAAGGCCGGCCGGGTGAATTCGAGCTTGCCGGTAATGCCGAAGGCGGCAGCGGCAGCGGCGGATCCAAGCAGTGTGCGTCGTGTCATGCTGAACATGGTGGTCTCCTCTGTTGGTGGGTGCGGAAGGGATGATGGAGGGCCAAGTCCGGGGCCATCCCGATGCGGTTGAGGTCCGACCGTTGGGATTCGGGTCTTGACCCCTGGCGAACTCAACGGCCCCAGATGCCTTGGCCTGGTTCGCTCGCATTCGATTGCGTCGTCGCGTGCCGCGGCCCTGTCGTGACCTTGGTGTCGACGCCGTCTGTAGGTGCGATGTAGGGGATCGAGGCGGTGGCGTTGGTGTCGACGGAAGCGACCAGTGAATTGGCGTTGTTTGCGCCGTGGTCACTGCCGGCAAAGGCAGCGCTCGAGGCAAGCAGCATGGCAGCCACGCTGAGAGCGAGCTTGGTCATTATCGTAGGTCCTTGTTTCGTTTCTTCGGGTTGCGGGCCGGGCGAATGGCCTCGCTGAAGGGAAGACCCGGCAGGGCGGGCCTTTATTCCCGGTGCGGCAAGATTTTTATGAAAGAATCGAATTCAAGTGCTCAGTGGCCACAAGGCTTGGGTTCCTCGCCCCCATGTCATGGGTGAGAGGTGGCTCGGCGAAGCCGAACCGCAGAGGGGAATGGTGTCGACTTGAGAAGGCAGGGCTCCACCAGGCCTCCTCACCGGCCGCTTCGCGGCCACCTTTCCCCCCCGCTCCGTGGGGGGCGAGGAACCCAAGCTTAGGGGCCGCCAACCACCTCCGCATAGCCCCTCACCTCGCCATCCAGCCCGCGCAGCCGCCAGCTCTCCCCGTCGCGTCCCTCGACATAACACGGCCCGATCGGCACCTTGCCACCACCTTCCGGCAGGTCGAGCACATAGACGGGGTTGCAGATGCCCGACAGGCGGGCGCGCAGCGCGGCGGCCAGCGCCTGGCCTTGCGCGATGGTGGTGCGGCGGTGGGCCATGCCGCGCGCGAGGTCGCCATGGTGCAGGTAGTAGGGTTTGACGCCGAGCCGGTACATCAGCTCGCGGCAGAGCTCCTCCAGCACCTCGACCGTGTCGTTGACGCCTTTCAAGAGTACGCTCTGGTTGAGCAGCACGAAGCCGGCTTGCCGCAAGGTGCGGCAGGCAGCTTCGGTGGCCTCGGTGATCTCCCGGGGATGGTTGAAATGGGTGACGACCGTGACCATCAGCCGGCCCTGCAGGGCCGTGACCAGCCCTGACGTGATGCGCGAGGGCAGCGCCACCGGCACGCGCGTGTGGATGCGCAACAGCCGCACATGAGCGATGGCCTCGATGCGGGCGCGGATTTCAGCCAGCGCCTTGTCCGGCAGCGACAGCGGATCGCCGCCGGTCAGGATGACCTCGCGGATTTCGGGGTGATCGGCGATGTAGGCCAAGGCCGGCTCCAGCGCCTCGCGCGTATAGCCGCGGCCGATCGAGGTCAGCGACTCCTTGCGAAAGCAGAACCGGCAATAGACCGCGCATTGATAGGTCGGGAACAACAGCACCCGGTCGGCATGGCGATGCGTCAGCCGCAGCACCGGGCTGAACGCGTGGTCGGCGATCGGATCGTCGAGCTCGCCCTCCTGCTCCACGAGTTCGTCCGGCGACGGGATGACCTGCGCCCGGATCGGATCGGCGGGGTCGTTCCAATCGATCAGGTCGAGATAGGTTTTGGGGATGCGCACC
Source organism: Mesorhizobium waitakense (assembly GCF_056431085.1). Lineage (NCBI taxonomy): Bacteria > Pseudomonadati > Pseudomonadota > Alphaproteobacteria > Hyphomicrobiales > Phyllobacteriaceae > Mesorhizobium > Mesorhizobium waitakense. The sequence continues at coordinate 10,820 of NZ_JBWKME010000062.1, forward strand.
TTGTGGTTCGCGGCCGCGGCTTGCGCCGCCGCGCGTTCGCCCGGCGACAGCGGCAGGGACGCGAGGTCGCGCACATGGCGCACGCCGGCGCGGACGTCGGTCTGCCAAGTGGCGTCGGAGGTGTCGATGCGCTCGATTGCATCGGAGAGGTTGGCGTCTGAAGTCATCTGATATCTCGGGGTAATTTCTGGCGGAGCTATCGGCCGGATGGCCAGGCGGGTCAACCACCTGCATGCCGCAGGCCCGTCGAAGCGAGCCCATAGGTATTTAAGCAAAATGGCACTATTCTGCGCGGTATTCTGCGCAGTCCGGGGGTTTCAGGGAAAACAGATGGACTTCAATACGGGCCATGGCTACCTGCTCATCGGCGGCCTCATCCTGGTTGGCGCCGGCCTGCTGATCCTGTCGCTGATCGTCAATCTGCGCGTCGCCCACAGCGTGCGCGACGACGTGCGCCACCGCGAAAAGCTGCTGGAATACTACCGCAACATCTTTTCGCAGCTGGGCGTGATCCTGATCGGCATCGGCGTGTCGCTGTTCATCTTCTTTTTCCAGCAGAATTACCAGGACCAGCGCAAACGCGAAGCGGAACTCCAGCAAGTTCTGGCCAAGCTGGCGGCACGCATCGCCCACGGCGCCCCCATCGTCGGATCGCTTGGCCAATTCGACGCTCTGCTGGATGAAGGCGGGGCCTATGTCAGCCCCGAACTTGGTGGAACCAACGCCGCGACCGGCGCGCAGGGGACGGAGCTCGGCAAGCAGGTCGGCGAGATCGCGCTGGTCGAGCGTGACATCGACGTCCGGGACTTCGACGTCCTCAACCTGTCGCGCGATTTCGAATCGTCGTTCGTCGTCAACGAACTCGATCCGACACTATGGTTCGACATCGTGCGCGACGAGAGCGAGATCAAATATGCCACCACCCAGCTCGCCCTCGACTACAAGGACCTGCAGGATGCGATCGGCGGCCAGCCGGTCGAGCTTGCGATGGCCAATCCTGAAACGGGGCGCAAGATCAAGCACGAGGTGCTTGACGTCTTCTACGATGCCGATCTCCTGCGCCAGCGCAGCAGGCGGTTTCTCGGCCGTGCGTGCTGGCTCTTCAGCCACGGGCGCAGCTTCGTTGGCCTTGCACCGGTCGATGCGATCGAAGCCGATGCGAGCTCGCATCAGGAATGGATAGACCGGTCGAAACCGTTCCTGATGCAGGCGAAGTCGGGCAACGGTGATTGCTTCAAACTGCTCCAGTACGGCCCGTCGCCTTGAGCTGTCGCCGGCACTGTTCGATTTGACGGTCAGTCGCCCACGCGCCGCAGCGTGCCGAGATGATTGTCGTCGAGGAAGCCTATGGTCATGGCCGACGCCTTGCCGTCCGGGCCGACGACGAAGCTCACGCCGGTTGGTCTGTCCGGGGTCTCGGCATCTGGAAAGGTCAGGAAAATGTCGCCGTCGAAATGGGTCAATGAGTAGGACCGGGCTGCAGCCGGGCCCACCTTCAGCACGAGGTCGTCTCCCGCTTTCGATACGATTGCGTCGCCGATGAAGTCGTTGGCGTAGCGGCCGGCATAGGCGCTGGCCGGTCCGGCCGGTCTCGCCGGGGAAGGTGGCGCTGCATAGGTGGCCTTGGCTGCCGCCACCGCTGGGCCGAACAGGCCTGCATAGATATCGTCCCACGCCTTGACCCAGTCCTTCTCGACCGTGCCGTCGAAGACGAGATCGGCGAAGCTGTCGGACAATCCCTCCGGCAGGCCTGTCGGAAAGGCGTTGGTGATGATGACGATGCCAAGCTTCTCCTTCGGGAAGACTGTAACCAGGGTGCGCGCGCCGACGCTGAAGGCGCCGGCGTGGCCCCAGCTCAGGCCGTGCCGGCCGAATTCGACATTCCAGCCGAGGCCGTAGAACGAGGCACCCCCAGAGACGGGATTGTTGCCACGCGCCATCAGCGGAACATGCGTCTGGTCCAGCGCATCGGCGGCAATCAGTGTCTTGCCGGCATAGACGCCGTTGCCGATGATGAGGCGCACCCATTGCGAGAGGTCACGTGCCGTGGAACTGACGCCGCCGGCGGGCGCCTGCGCATCCGGATCGCGCTCTATCTTCGCGGCCCAGGCGCCATCGACCTTGACATGAAGCGCCGCGCGGTTCGCGTGCTTGACGAAGTCCGAATGGCGCGAACTGGTCGAGGCCGTGCCAAGCGGACGGTAGAGCTTCTCCTCGGCGACCTCCTCCCACGGCTTGCCTGTCGGCGTCGCGGCCGCCACGGCACCCTCCGTCAATCCGAAATTGCTGTAGGAATACCCGGCGCGAAAGCTCGACGATGGCGGCACGAACCGCAGGCGATGCAGGATTTCGGCGCGGTCGTAGCCAATGTCCTCGAGGTCGTCGCCGGCGGTGCCCGGGAGCCCGCTGCGATGCGAAAACAGGTCGCGGACGGTGAGTTGGCTGGTTGGATAGGGATCGGCCAGCCGGAAGGCCGGATCGAGGTCGGCGATCTTCGAATCCCAGGACACGATCCCGTCGCTGACCAACGCCGCCACGACGGTGCCGGAGACCGGCTTGGAAAGCGATGCGATCTGGAACACCGTGTCGGTGTCGACGACCTCGGGCTTGCCGGCCTCGCGATGGCCGAACCCCTTAAGGAAGATCACCTGGTCATCGTGCACGACGGCGATGGCGAGGCCGGGTACGGCACCCTCCGCGACGGCCGCTTCGGCGAGCGCTTCAAGCTTGGGCAGGGCAGCCGTGATCCGCTCCGGCGTGATGCCGTCGGCCGGCGCCGCCTGGGGCCAAAGCACCATGGCGGCGATGAGTGCCCAAATCCACCTATGGCGGAGAATCCGATCCAGCCGCATGAGCGAGCCTCCTCCCACGCATTCCCGTTGCGATCATACAGGCCCGCGCGGGTGAGACCAGCCCAGGCGCCATCCGTCATGGGGCGAGGAACCGATTCCTTGCCGTCAACCCTCGGAGCCCATGCGGGCAAGGCAGCGGGCCTGGTCGCGCGGGCGGCCGAGTTCCTGATAGCGCGAGGCCGCCTCGTCGAAGGCGGCGAGCGCGCGGATCTCGTGGTTCTGCGCCCGCCGCTGCACACCGCGCGCTTCCCAGAGGGCGGCCGCCCAGGGGCCGCCATGCCACATGCCGGCGATGCGCTCGGCGTCGTTCAGGCGGCGGTCGACCTGGTCCAGTTCGCCCGCCTCGGCAAGCGCGATCGCAGAGGCCGTGCGCAGCGCCATCGAACAGGGCTGGCAGGCGCCGTGGGTCAACAGCCGGTCGCCGGCGAGGATCTCCTGCGCCACCATCTTGGGTGTCGCCGCCGCCCGCACGGCCAGCGCCTGCATGCGCATGATCAGGTGCGGCGACAGCCATGAGCGTTCGGCGTCGGTGAGACCGCGTTGGATGAGTCGGCTGGCGCGCCATTTCTGGCCGCGCTCCAGCGCGATCTCGGCCAGCCGCTCTATGGCGAGCACGCGCCCGGCCACCGCGTCCGCCTCAAGCAGCAGCCGCTCGGCCTCGGTCAGGTGGCGCTCGGCCTCGTCGAGGTCGCCCGAAAACAGCGCCGCCTCACCCAGAAGCAGGCAGGCAAGCCCGCGACCGGCACTCGATCCGGCCTCCTCGGCGACGGTGAGCAGTTCGCGGGCAAGGCCTGCGACTTCGGCATGGCCCGAGGCGCTGCAGAGGCAGAATTCGGACAGGCAAAGGTGGCCATCGAAGACATGCTGCACGAAAGCCGGTTTGGCGCGAACCCATTCGATGAATTCGGAGCGGAACAGTTGCGGCCACTGCGCCCGCATCATCGAGGCGAGGCCGAGCAGCGCGCTCGCCTCGCCGACTTCGCGCGGCAGGTCGGCGCCGAGCGCCAGGTCGCGGGTGTGCCTGGCGATCTCGCTTGCCTTGTCGAACTCGCCGCTTTGCAAATGCACCAGGCCCCAGGCGAGCGACGTGCGGATGCGCTCCGACGGGTTGACGGTCGCGGCGCCGGAGAGTGCCAGCGCCTTCTCGTAAAGGGCAATGGTCGCCGCACTCGGCCCAACGCCGAGTTCGGCGTGCAGGTTGTCGCGCAGCTGGTTGAACTGGCGGATGGCCTCGACACGGTTGCCGGCATCGAGTGCCGCCTGCATCAGCGCGCACTGGGCCTGCTCGTCGGCGGGGTCGAGCGCGATCAGGCGCTGCCATAGGCCGCCGGCACGCAAAAGATCGCTGTAGCGCTGCTGCGATTGCGCGCGCGGTGTGTCGAGCCACTCGACGAAAAGATCGTCCGGCAAAAGCCTGCCACCATAAAGGTCGGCGGCGCGCTCATAGGCGATCCGGTCACCACCGCGTAGCGCCGCCTTCGCGGCGGCCTCGAAGGCTTCGGCGTCGATCTCGAGCTCGGCATGCGGGGCAAGCGAGACGATGTCGTTGCTCACCTCGATCAGGTCGTGGGCCCCCAGCGCGCGGCGCGCGAAATGAATGGCCTTGCGCAGATTGGCGCCGGCCGCCTCGGGATCGGCGTCGGGCCAGAAAATTTCCATGGCCTGCTCGCGGTGGATGCGGTGCGCAGACCTGAGCGCCAGCAGCTTGACCAGGGCCGAGGCGCGGTCGCGCCGCCAGTCGGCCGCCGGGATCGGGCGGCCATCGACGCTGACGGCGAAGCGGCCGAGCAGATGGATCGAAACGCGCATACGGGCACCATCAGGAAAACCGGACCCTGGGAGCGCCAGAGCCGTCACCAGCCAGGGAGCGTCGGGGAACGCTCGCGGAACATAGATTTCCTAATTTGTCCCCGCAATCGAATTCCAACCGGAAAGGAAAGCAACCATGTCACTCCGTATCGCAGACATCGCCCCCGACTTCACCGCCGAGACCACCGAAGGCACGATCAGCTTCCACGAATGGCTGGGCAAAAGCTGGGGCATCCTGTTCTCCCACCCCAAGGACTACACGCCCGTGTGCACGACCGAACTCGGCTACATGGCGCGCCTCAAGCCCGAGTTCGACAAGCGCGGCGTCAAGGTCATCGGTCTCTCCGTCGACCCGGTCGAGAAGCACGCCGGCTGGGCCAAGGACATCGCCGAGACGCAAGGCATGGCGCCGAACTTCCCGATGATCGGCGACCCGACGCTCGCCATCTCGCAGCTCTACGACATGTTGCCGGCGTCGGCCGGCAACAGCGCCGACGGACGCACCGCCGCCGACAACCAGACGGTGCGCAACGTCTATGTCATCGGCCCGGACAAGAAGATCAAGCTGGTGATATCCTACCCGATGACGACGGGCCGCAACTTCGACGAGGTACTGCGCGTGGTGGACTCCCTGCAGCTGACGGCCAAGCACCGCCTGGCGACGCCGGTCAACTGGAAGCCAGGCGACGACGTCATCATCGCAGGATCGGTGTCGAACGACGAAGCGAAGCAACTCTACCCTCAGGGTTGGAAGGAGCCGAAGCCCTACATCCGCATCGTGCCGCAGCCAGTCCTGACCTGACTTCGACCAACCTACCTGGACTTGGACGGCCAACATTTGGGCGGCGAGGACACGGGAAGTCCCGCCGCCACGACGGGAATGATCGATCAACCGGGAAATATTGGTGGGGAACAAAGATGAGCACTGCAAGCAAACCGCGTATCGTCGTGCTGGGAGCTGGTTTCGGCGGCCTGGAACTGACGACGCTGCTTTCCGAAGCGATGGGCGACAGCATCGACGTGACGCTGATCGACCAGAGCGATTCCTTCGTGTTCGGCTTTTCCAAGCTGGACGTGATGTTCGGCCTGAAGACGCCGCAGGCCGTGCGCCTGCCCTACAAAAGCTACGCCAAGCCCGGCGTCAGGATGCTGAAGCGCACGATAACCTCGATCGACCCCGAAAGGCGCCGGGTGACCACCAATGACGGCGTGTTCGACGCCGACCACCTCGTCGTCACGCTGGGTGCCGAATATGATTTCGACGCCACGCCAGGGCTTTCGAGAACCAACGAGTTCTACACCGTGGCGGGAGCGGAGCGGCTGCGCGACGTCCTGCCAACCTTCAGAAAAGGCAAGGCGATGGTCGGCGTCTGCGGGGCGCCCTACAAGTGCCCACCGGCGCCCAGCGAATGTGTGCTGATGCTGCACGACTATCTGGTCAGTCAGGGCGTGCGCGAGGCCTGCGAGATCGCCCTGGTGCTGCCGCTTGGCAGCCCGGTACCACCCTCGCCCGACACCTCGCGAGCGCTGCTGGCGGCCTTTGCCGAACGCGACATCAAGTTCGTCCCCGGCAGGCGCGTCGCCTCCGTCGACAATGCCCGCAATGTGGCGGTGCTCGACGACGGCACGGAAATGCCGTTCGATCTCTTCCTGGGTGTTCCCAAGCATCGCGTGCCTCCAGTGGTGCTGGAAAGCGGCATGGCCGAGAACGGCTGGATCCCGGTCAATCCGCGTACGCTCGAAACAAGATACGAGAATGTCTATGCCGTAGGCGACGGCGCCAACACCGGCACGCCCAAGGCCGGTGTGTTCGCCGAGGGCGCGGCGCGCGCCGTTGCTACCGCGCTCATCGCAAAACTACGCCAGAGCGGCAGCGGCTCGCTCTATGACGGCTTCGGCACCTGCTATATCGAGTTCGGCGGCGGCCTCATTGGCAAGGTCGAGGTCGATTTCTTCTCAGGCCCAGCACCAACCGGCACCTACTACGAGCCCTCGGTCGCGCTGCGCGCTGACAAGGAGACTTTTGGATCGAGCCGCCGCTCGCGCTGGTTCGGCCTCTAGGGCCAGAGGATGAAGAGCGCTTGGGGGCCGGATACCCCCCGGCGCGGTCCTGGCGTCCGAAGCGGGCAGGCGAGGCCCTACCCCGTTTGCACCAAGCCTCGCGGCGATCACCTCATCGACCGTGACTGCGATCTTGGCTATCCTGTCGGCAATGACGATGGTCCACGAGGACGCCGCCACGGAGGGATGCTGCGATGGTTGGAGCTTCGGCCGGCTTGCCGCGCTACGCGGATGCCGTTCAGCGCTTTCGTATCGAGGATGAATTCGCGCGCCTTCATGGCGACCCCTCGACCGGCATCAATGCCTGCGTCGAATGCTGCGATCGCCACGCCGGGCAAAACCGACTGGCGCTGCGCGCGATCTCCGCCAATGGCGAGCTGCGGGAATTCAGCTTCGATGATCTTCGCGATATGTCGGCGCGCGTCGGCAATATGCTGAAGGTGGCCGGCGTCGGCCCCGGTGATGTCGTCGCCGGCATGCTGCCGCGCATTCCCGAACTGGTGGCGCTTATCCTCGGCACCTGGCGCATCGGCGCGGTCTACCAGCCTCTCTTCACCGCCTTCGGCCCGAAAGCTATCGAGCACCGGCTGAAGACCAGCGGCGCAAAACTCGTCGTCACCAACACCGCCAATCGCGGCAAGCTCGACGAGGTGGAGGACTGCCCCCGCGTGGCGACCATCCTTGCCCCGGGCGAAGCCTTGCCGGCGGGCGACATCGATTTCCGCGCCGCGTTTGCCGCCGCCTCGACGTCCTGCGAGCCGATCCTGCGCAAAGGCGACGACCTGTTCATGATGATGTCGACTTCGGGCACGACGGGCCTGCCCAAGGGCGTGCCGGTGCCGCTTCGCGCTCTGCTGGCCTTCGGCGCCTATATGCGCGATGCGATCGGTTTGCGGCCCGACGACGTCTTCTGGAACATCGCCGATCCCGGCTGGGCCTACGGCCTGTATTACGCGATCACCGGCCCCTTGCTGCTCGGCATCGCCACCACCTTCAACGAGGGCGCCTTCACCGCCAAAAGCACCTACGACATCATCGAGCGCCTCGGTGTCACCAGCCTCGCCGGTTCGCCGACCGCCTTCCGCCTGCTGCTGGCCGAAGGCGCGGCGCCCGCCGCCCGCATCAAGGGCCGGCTGCGCGTGGTGAGCAGCGCCGGCGAGCCGCTCAACCCGGAAGTCATCCGCTGGTTCGACGCCCATCTTGGCGTGCCGATCCATGACCACTACGGCCAGACCGAGAACGGCATGATGGTCAACAACCATCACGGCCTGTCGCACCCGGTGCGCCCCGGCTCGGCCGGCTTTGCCATGCCGGGCTACCGCATCGTCGTGCTGGACGACGCTGGCCGGGAGCTCGGCCCCAACCAGCCCGGCATTCTCGCCGTCGACATCGCCAACTCGCCGCTGCGCTGGTTCGACGGTTATCACCAGGCGGAAACTCCGGCGATTTCGGGCGGCTATTACCGCAGCGGCGACACGGTCGAGTTCGAGCCGGACGGCTCGATCAGCTTCATCGGCCGCGCCGACGACGTCATCACCTCGTCGGGCTATCGCATCGGCCCGTTCGACGTCGAAAGCGCGCTCATTGAACACCCGGCGGTCAACGAGGCAGCGGTTGTCGGCGTGCCCGACCCGCAGCGCACCGAGATCGTCAAGGCCTTCGTCATCCTGGCATCTTCGTTTCGCGGCAGCCCGGAACTGGCCGAGGAACTGGCGCAGCATGTCCGCAAGCGGCTCTCGGCCCACGCCTATCCGCGCGAAATCGACTTCGTCACCGAATTGCCGAAGACGCCGAGCGGCAAGATCCAGCGCTTCTTGCTTCGGAAGGCGGAGGTGGAGAAGCGGAAGGGGTGAGGCGTGCCGCGCAATAGCCGCAAAGCTGCTTGATGGCTCCCAATCTTGTCGATCGCCACAGGGGGTTATGTCATGCGGTTGGTCTGGATGATCGTGTTCGCACTCGCGACCGGAGCGGCTTTCGCCGCCTCGCCGGAGGACGACTATATCGCCGCACGCGATAAGGCGATTTCCGCTATCGCAGCGCTGGAAAGCGCGAACGAACCCGTGGAAACGCTCGATGCCGCCGGGACGAAAGCGCTGGCCGATCTCGAAAAGCGGCTTTCAGCCCTTCTCGGCCCCTTGGCGGTTTCAGGTTTTCCGGCAACCGGCACGATCAATCTCGAAAGCCTTAGCGATGCCGATATCGGGTTCGGCATGCTGGACGGGTTGCGCTACACCAAAGGCGACGACGGCCCGAGCCTTGTGGCAACGACGCGGGGGCTTCTCGCGCGCTGGCTCCAGTCCAAAGCCGCCGAGATGGACGCGAGCTTCAGACTGCCCACGGGTATCGATGCGGCACTGAAGCTCGATGCCTTCTACACCCAGGCGATCAACAGCGACGCCGCGTTCACGGGGACGCTCGACTTCCCGCTGAAGAAGCCTGAAGGCGCCGACATCGCCTTTGCGCGGCTCGGCGGCTGGGCGCAGGACATAGGACCGAACCCCGACCAGCAGGTCATCGTCACGCTCGTCAGGGGCAACAGCGTCATGATCGCCTCGGCCCCCGCAGCACCGCCTGTTCCAAAGATCGCAGCCTGCGACGCCTTGTGGGCCTCGGCGGATGCCGCCGCCCAGAAGTTCCAGGAGGCCTACCAAGCCTCGGACCTCAAGGACCAAAAGGCTTATGATGCCGCCAATGCCGCCTGGGAGAAAGGTGACGCCGACTATCGTGCCTGCATGGGCCAGCACCTGCCGGGCGAGCCGGTCTTCCCGGCGCTTCTCGCCCAAGCCCAGGAGCTTGCCGATCACATGGCTGGCAAGTAGGCCCACCCGACGCGTCGGGCCAGCGCCTCCCCAGGCCCGCCGGCCCGTTGCGCCGGCCATGGCTTCAACCGTGACCCGGGCACGTGCCCAAGGTAAGGCTCGGTTCGGGCGCTACTCCTTCGCGCGATAGGCCTCCGGCACGACGAACACTTCGTCGGCCCGGCCATAGCCGCCGTCGGCGACTTCCTCCACCAGCACCATCGTGTAGGGCCGGACGCCTTCGCCGAAAAAGTCGACGAACATTGCCGTGGTTCGATGGATGAGGTCTTCCTTCTGCGCCTTGGAAAGAGCCGCTTGCGGCATCTTGATGTTGGCGAATGGCATGATCGTTTTCCTTGGTCTTTGAGGGTGGATTTCAGGCTTGGGGATGGAGCAGGTCGGCAAGCCCGATCCGTTCCATGAGTTGCGCGCGAACGCGATCGGCGACCCCATTGACGACCGCCGCACCATCGTCCGCGGGGTCGATGTGCACGCGCAGCGGGCGCCTTCCGTGCGGCATCGCCACGAGGTCGACGATGGCCGCCGCGATATCAGCCGGGTCGGCATCCGCCGGCTCAAGTGCGGTCAGCCCCTTCAGCACCTGCTGATCGACGCCGGCGTAAGGGCCGGACCAGTAGAGCGCGGCGCGCTCTGCATCCGCCGGCGCTGCCGCATGATGAAAGTGCTCGGTGCCCTTGGTGAAGGCGCCCGGCACGACGATGGTCGTCTCGATGCCGAAGCGGGCGAGTTCCAGCGCATAGCTCTGCGCCAGTGCATCCATGCCGGCCTTAGCCGCGAAATAGGCCGCGAGGAAGGGCGGCGTGCCGCCCCGCGTGCTGCTCGAGCCGACCCAGATCATCTGGCCCCTGCCAAGAGAGCGCATATGCGGCAAGGCCGCACGGTTGACGCGCTGTGTGCCGACGACGTTGACATCATAGAGCTGCGCCAGCTGTTCGGGCGCGAAAGCCTCGGTCGGTCCGAACCCCATATGTCCGGCATTGTGGATCAGCACGTCGAGCCGGCCGGCCTCGCCGACGATCAGCCGGACCGCCGCCTCTGCCGAGGCGTCTGAGGTCACATCGAGAGCGATGGGGTAGAGCGCCACGCCCTCATCACGAGCAAATTTTTCCATCTCGGCGGCCGCAGTACCGCCGCGCGCCGCCGGGTCGCGCATCGATGCGTAGACCGTGTGGCCCACCCTTGCGAGCGCCCGCGCGGTCATCGCGCCGAAGCCGCTGGAAGCACCTGTGATCAAGATTGTCTGTTGCATGATTGCCTCCTCAGACCACGCCGCCATTGGCGCGGATGATTTGCCCGTTGACCCAACCGCTATCCGGCCCGGCCAGGAACGACACCAGCCCGGCGATGTCTTCGGGCTGGCCGAGCCGGCCGAGCGGGATCATCTTGCCGATGGCCTCGATTTGCGCCTGGCTCTTGCCGTCCGTGAACAGGGCGGTCTCGATCGGTCCGGGCGCCACCGCGTTGACGGTGACGCGGCGCGCGCCAAGCTCCTTGGCCAGGATGTGGGTCATCGCCTCGACGCCCGCCTTGGTGGCGGCGTAGACGCCGTAACCCGGCTGGTAGAGGCCGACGACGCTGCTTGAGAAGTTGATGATACGACCGCCGTCGCGAAGTCGACGAGCACCTTCCCGCATGCCGCAGAACACACCGCCGAGATTGATCGCGACCTGCATGTCGAACAAGGCATCATCGGTCTCGGCGATCGGCGACGTCTTCATGATGCCGGCATTGTTGACGAGGATGTCGATGCCGCCGAACGCCTTCTCGCCGGCATCGAACAGCCCGGTGAGGCCCGCCGGATCGGCGATATCGGCCTGCACGGCGATCGCCTTGCCGCCGCCGGCTTCGATCGCCCGGACAAGCTCTTCGGCCTCCGCGCGTCCCCGCGCATAGTTGACGACGACAGCGACACCGTCGCCGGCGAGCCGCCGCGCGATGGCGGCACCGATGCCCTTGGAGGCGCCGGTCACGATCGCCGTTCTGGTTTGAGTGCCTGTATCTGTCTGCTGATTTGTCATGGAAGTGTCTCCGCGTTGTTGGTGACACGGATATAGGCCAAGCCATCTTCCGGATAATCAGCCGCCTATTGACATGACTATTCGGAAACTGCGAACAAAGACCATGGATCGTCTGGACACCATGCGGCTCTTCGTTCGCGTTCTGGAGCGGCGCAGCTTCACCGCCGCCGCGGCAGATCTCGGCCTGCCGCGCTCAACCGCGACGGAAGCGATCCGGCGGCTCGAAGAGCATCTCGGCGCGCGCCTGCTGGAGCGAACGACGCGGCAGGTGAACGCCACGCAGGACGGCGAGGCCTATTATCGGCGCTGCCTGTCCATCCTCGCCGAGATCGAGGATGCCGAGGCCGCCTTCCGCAATGCCGAGCCCTACGGGCTGCTGCGCATCGACGCCAGCACGCTGCTCACCCGCACATTCCTGTTGCCGCGCCTGCCCGAGTTTCTCGCGCGCTATTCCCGCATCGACCTGCAGATCGGCCAGAGCGACAGGCTGGTCGATCTCGTGCGCGAGGGCGTCGACTGCGTGATACGCGTCGGCGAGCCGCCCGACAGCGGCATGATCATGCGGCGCCTGGCGATGATCCGCGAGATCACCTGCGCCAGTCCGGCCTATCTCGAACGCCACGGCATGCCGATCTCCCCCGATGCGTTGGATGGTCACCAGGCAGTGGGCTTCGTCTCGTCGCGCACAGGCGAGACCCTGCCATTCGAATTCACCGTCGCCGGCAAGGCCCGCGAGGTCCGGTTGCCGGGCCGCGTTGCGGCCAACAATTCCGACACCGCCGCCGATCTGGCACGGCTTGGACTTGGCCTCATCCAGGCACCGCGCTATCGCTTCGAGAAGGACCTTGCCGATGGGACGCTCGTCGAGGTGCTGGCCGACTACCCGCCCTCGCCGACACCGCTGTCAGCGCTTTACCCGCAAAACAGGCAGCTCTCGCCGCGGCTTCGCGTCTTCCTCGACTGGGCATCGCGCATCTTCGCAGATGCGAACCTTTAGCGGCCGGCATCGACTGTGAAGAAGTCCAAACGGCGCCAGCCCGCTATGCATTGGTTCAGCCTGCGGGCTGAAATGCCGGCATCGGCACGATGCTGAAACTTCAGGCTGGTCTGGAAGGTTAAATTTAAGCGTTTGCTACTAGGATCGACCAACGAGCTATTGTCCAGCAAAGGTACCCGGGTCGAATTGGCCACAACGCGATACAGTCTCGGCCGCTTGAGACAGGCCGTTTTTTCTTCCGCCAACTTGCCGGCGGTAATAGCCTTTGTTGTGCTCATGGTCTGCGCCGTCGTTGCCGACCAGCAGAACAGGAAGGTCTCCGATCAGCTGGCGCGCGCCGATGTGCTGGCCAAGGTCAACGTCATCCGCGCCAAGCTCGAAGGCAACATAAACGGCAATCTTCAGCTTGTTCAGGGGCTCGTCTCGGCCATCGTTACAGAGCCCTACATGGGCCAGCAGAGATTTGCGTCGCTCGCAGGCAATCTGTTCGAGCAGAAATCGCAATTGCACAACATCGCCGGCGCGCCCGACCTGGTCATCTCACTGATGTACCCGATGGAAGGCAACGAGAAGGCAATCGGGCTCGATTACCGCAAGAACGAGGAGCAACGCCTGGCAGCGCTTCGGGCGCGCGACCAGCGCGTGCTGGTATTTGCCGGGCCGGTCAAGCTGGCGCAAGGCGGGCGCGGCTTCATCGGCCGCATCCCGGTCTTCGTGCCGACGGCGGGAGGCGGCGAGCGCTTCTGGGGCATTGTCTCGGCAGTCGTCGATGTCGACCGGCTCTACGCGGCGAGCGGTCTGGCCGACCCCGATCTCGATATCGATGTCGCGCTCACCGGCAAGGATGCGCTGGGCGGCGGGGGCGAACGTTTCTTCGGCAACGCCACGGTCGTCGCCGGCAATCCCGTGTCGGCCGATGTGCAGCTGCCTTCGGGTTCCTGGCAGATTTCTGCCATTCCCAAGGGTGGCTGGCCAGCGGCTCCGAAAAATCAATGGACCTTGCGCGCGCTCATGGCACTTGCCGGCGCGCTGGTGGTGTTGCCGATCCTGGTGGCCGGCCGGCTATTTGGCGAAAGGCAAAGGAACTACGCCGAGTTGAGGCGCCTGTCCGGCCGCCTGGAGCTGGCCCTGGAAGCCTCGGGCATCGGCGTTTGGGAGCACGATCTCGTCACCAACGAACTGCTGTGGGACGACCGCGTCAACGAAATCTATGGCAAGCCAGCCGACGGCAAGCCACGCGGCTATAGCGACTGGGCGCTGGCGATCCACCCCGAGGACATCGAGCGGGCAAAGCAGGACTTCGATTCGGCGGCCGCGACAAAAGGCCCCTACTTCTCGCAATACCGGCTCCTGCGCCCCGACGGCGCCATCCGTCATGTGCGCACGCGCGCAAGTTTCTTCCAGGACATCGGCGGCACGCCCAAGCTGATCGGCGCCGAATGGGACGTGACCAGCGACGTCCTGCTCAATGAGAACCTCATTCGCGAGCGCCAGCTGTCGGAATCGAAGAACGCCGAGCTGAAGCTCGCCAAGGCGCGTATCGAGCATGTGGCGCTGCACGATTCGCTCACCGGCCTGCCCAACCGCCGCTATCTCGACGAGATGCTGGCTGAAGCCGGCCAACACGACCGCATGGCGCTGCTGCATCTCGACCTCGACCGCTTCAAGCAGATCAATGACACGCTCGGCCACGCAGCGGGCGACGCCATGCTGATGCATGCCTCGAGGGTCATCACGGCCAATGCCGGCTCAGCGGATTTCGTTGCGCGCATCGGCGGCGACGAGTTCATTGTGGTGAGCCATGGGCGTGACGATGACGAACTCGCGGCACTCGCCGACCGCATCATCGAGGAGATGCGCCAGCCTGTTTATTATCGGGGCCATCAGTGCCGGTTCGGCGTCAGCATCGGCATTGCCGCCAACAGCGGCGTCGACGCAAAGCAGTTGCTCGTCAACGCCGATCTCGCGCTTTACCGGGCGAAAGGCCGTGGCCGCAACCGCTACGAGTTCTTCAACGAGGAACTGCAGAGCGAGATCGTGCGGACCAAGCAGGTCGCCGACGAGATCCTGGGCGGGCTGGAGCGGGATGAATTCGTCGCCTACTACCAGCCGCAGTTCGACGCCAAGACGCTCGAGATCGTCGGCGTCGAAGCGTTGTCGCGCTGGAAGCATCCGCGACGCGGCATCCTGACCCCCGACGCCTATCTCAAGGTGGCCGAAGAGCTCAATGTCGTGGCGCTGATCGACCGCATCGTACTCAAAGATGCGCTGGAGAATTTCGAGCGCTGGTCGCACAGCCATCTCAACATCCCGCGCGTCTCGGTCAACGTCTCGGCCAGGCGCCTGGAGGACAAGGACCTGATCAAGGGTTTGCGCGAGCTCGCCATCAAGCAAGGAACCGTGTCGTTCGAACTGGTGGAGTCCATCTTCCTCGACGAGAACGACGATCTGGTCACCTGGAACATCGAGCACATCAAGGAGCTCGGCATCGACATCGAGATCGACGATTTTGGCACCGGCTATGCCTCGATCGTCTCCCTGCTCAAGCTGCAGCCGCGTCGCCTCAAGATCGACCGCCAACTGGTCACGCCCATTACCGGCTCAACGGCGCAGCGACAGCTGGTGTCGTCGATCATCGAAATCGGCAAATCGCTCGGCATCGAAGTGGTTGCCGAGGGCGTCGAGACGATGGAGCATGCGCGCATCCTGAAGGAGCTCGGCTGCGATATCCTGCAAGGCTACTTTCTTGGCCGCCCGATGGAGGCGAAGGCCTTCAAGACCTTTGCCCAGTCGCGCAAATGGCTGGCCGCGGGGTAGTGCCCAGGCGCCCTAGCTCCTTAGCCCCGGCGCCTCATGCCCCGTCCGCTCGACATATTCGGTATAGCCGCCGCCATAGGTGTGGATGCCTTCTGGCGTCAGCTCCAGCACGCGGTTGGAAAGTGCCGCCAGGAAATGCCGGTCGTGCGAGACGAACAGCATGGTGCCTTCGTACTGCGAAAGCGCCGTGATCAGCATCTCCTTGGTGGCGATGTCGAGGTGGTTGGTCGGCTCATCCAGCACCAGGAGATTGGGCGGGTCGAACAGCATCAAAGCCATCACCAGCCGTGCCTTCTCGCCGCCTGACAGCACCCGGCATTTCTTCTCGATTTCGTCGCCGGAAAAGCCGAAGCAGCCGGCGAGTGCCCTGAGCGGCGCCTGGCCGGCCTGCGGGAACGCGTCCTCCAGCGTCTGGAACACGGTGCGCTCGCCTTCCAGCAATTCCATGGCGTGCTGGGCGAAATAGCCCATCTTGACGCTTGGGCCGCGCGCCACGGTGCCGGCGTCGGGCTCGGAAGCACCGGCAACGAGCTTCAACAGCGTCGACTTGCCGGCGCCATTGACGCCCATGATGCACCAGCGCTCGCGGCGGCGGACCTGGAAATCCAGCCCTTCATAGATGCTGCGGCTGCCATAACCCTTGTGGACGCTCTTCAGCGTCACGACATCCTCGCCACAGCGGGGCGCCGGCTGGAAGTCGAACGACACCGTCTGGCGGCGCTTGGGCGGCTCGACGCGGTCGATCTTGTCGAGCTTCTTCACCCGGCTCTGCACCTGGGCGGCGTGCGAGGCTCGCGCCTTGAAGCGCTCGATGAAGGCGATCTCCTTGGCCAGCATCGCCTGCTGGCGCTCGAACTGCGCCAGCTGCTGTTTGTCGGCGATCGCCCGCTGCTGCTGGTAGAATTCGTAATTGCCGGAATAGGCGGTCAGCGAACCGGCGTCGATCTCGACCACCTTGTTGACGATGCGGTTCATGAACTCGCGGTCGTGCGAGGTCATCAGCAATGCGCCATCATAGTTCTTCAGGAAAGATTCCAGCCAGATCAGGCTTTCGAGGTCGAGATGGTTGCTCGGCTCGTCGAGCAGCATGGCGTCGGGCCGCATCAGAAGAATGCGGGCCAGCGCCACGCGCATCTTCCAGCCGCCGGAGAGTTTGCCGACATCGCCGTCCATCATCTCCTGGCTGAAACCCAGGCCATCGAGCACCTCACGCGCGCGGCCGTCCAGCGCATAGCCATCGAGCTCCTCGAAACGGTGCTGCGCCTCGCCATATCTGGCGATGATGTCGTCCATCTGGTCGGCCTGGTCGGGGTCGGCCATGGCGGCCTCGAGTGCGGCCATCTCGGCCGCCACGTCGCTCACCGGCCCGGCGCCGTTCATCACTTCGGCCACAGCGCTGTGGCCTTCCATGTCGCCGACATCCTGGCTGAAATAACCGATGGTGACACCGCGATCGACCTGCACCTGGCCTTCGTCGGGCTGTTCCTGCCCGGTGATCATGCGAAACAGCGTCGTCTTGCCGGCGCCGTTGGGGCCGACGAGGCCGACCTTCTCGCCCTTCTGCAGCGCCGCCGACGCTTCGATGAAGACAAGCTGACGGCCATTCTGCTTGCTGATGCTTTCCAGTCTGATCATGCGATTTCCGGGGGGCTTGGAACTTGGAAGGATTTTCCCCGGGGCCATACGCGATGGCGGGCGCCAGAGGAAGAGGCGCAAGCGCCGCAGCGGCAGCACTTCCCTCCTTCTTGTGGGAGAAACCAAGACCGTCCCCGGACACAATCCAGAAACAAGATTCAACAGTTCGGAAAAACTGGCGAAAAGATCGGCTGGCATAAGCATCCCGCGGCGGCCGGAATGGTCGCGGCACAACGCCAACGGATGTCACCGGCAATGCAACGAGGTTTGAACGGATGGACGGGTGCCCTGCTCGGCATGTCGCTTGCCGTCACCGCGATCGGACCGTCGGAAGCAAAAGCCGCCATCACCCGCAGCGAGCACTGCGACCGGCTCAGTCATCAACTCGACGAAGTCATCCAGACCAAAGCCGAGACAGCCGAGGTCGCCGAGGCAACGACACTGCAGAAGACAGCCATCCGCTTCTGTGCCGAGCGCAAGCAGGCGCAAGGCATCAGGACGCTGGCCAACGCTCTGGAGCTGCTTGGGGTGACGCCGGACGATGAGGCTGAGTGAGACCAGATCTATGAAACCAGTTTTTGAAGCCCAGGCTTTCAACACGTCAAGAAGCACCCCCCACAAGAAGGACGGCAGCAAGCTCGCCAAGGCTTATTGATCGCCCTTCTCTCTGACTTCCTCCCAGGGAAAGGCCGCCACTCGCAAAAGCGAGGGCGGCTTTTTTCTTGCGCGGTTTTTCGAAAGCTGGCATTCCGCCCAGAACTGCGTGAAATCAAGACCTTACAGCGGTTCAACGATTCAACAAGTGAGCCGTCCGAAACCAGACAGCGGTTGAATCTGTGCTCCGCCGATCATGCCCGCGTCCGGGATCCTCACCACGGCAGCCTTTTGCCGTCGCGAAAGAAACCGCCGGTCGGACCGTCATCCGCCAAGGTCGCCGCCCAGACGATGCCCGCTGCTCCTTGCGCCACCGGGCGCCCGCCCGGCCCGCCCATGTCGGTGGCGACCCAGCCCGGGCAGACGGCGTTGACCAGCACGCCGGCGCCGCGCAGTTCGGCCGCCAGCACGCAGGTCAGCGCGTTGAGGGTGGCCTTCGATGTCGAATAGGCCGGCGCCCCCGCCCCCATCGAGGCCAGCGAACCACCCTCGGAAGAAACGTTGACCAGCCTGCCATGGCCACCGGCCTTGAGCAGCGGCGCGAAGGCGGACGCGGCCCGCCAGGCGCCAAAGACATTGGTCTCAAACGCTTCGCGGATGTCAGTCCAGTCCGGCAGCAAGGCCCGCGAACCGGCGTCGTAATGGATCGCGGCGTTGTTGATCAGCACGTCGAGACGGCCGAACCGGCGCTCGACATCCGCCGCCGCCCGTACTGCCGCGTCGGGCGCCGCGACATCGAACGCGATAGCCTCGACATGGCCATCGAGCCCTCGTGCCGCCGCTTCGCCTTTGGCGAGGTCGCGCACGCCGAGCAGAACGGTGAAGCCGAGCTTCGCCAACTGGCGCCCGGTCTCGAGCCCGATGCCGCGATTGGCGCCGGTAACCAGCGCGACTTTGTTGGATTGCGTGTTCACGTGCTGCTCCCGGGATCTCGATTGCTTCGCGAGAAAGATGGCACGAGCGGAAGTGATCTATTAGGTGGCGGGGATCGCAGTCTTCATGCGATGGCGTGCAGGAATCGGGTGGTGGCCTGGCGGCGCGCCATGCGATGGTTGATCCATCACGAGGACCAGCCATGCTCACGCTTCATGATTATCTGCCATCGCAGAATGGCTGGAAGGTCCGGGTTCTGCTCGGGCTGCTCAATATCCCCTATGACAGACGCATGGTCTCGATTTTCGAGGGCGAGAGCCACACCGACGCCTTCCTTGAACTCAATCCTGCCGGTGCCGTACCGGTGCTTCAGCTCGAAGACGGCAGCGCCATCGCCGAATCCAATTCGATCCTGACTTACCTCGCCGAAGGGACGCCCCTTCTGCCGGCGGACCGCTATCAGCGCGCCAAAGTCATGCAGTGGCTGTTCTTCGAACAGTACAACGTCGAACCGGTCATCGGCTCGCTGCGCTTCTGGACCTTGACCGGACGCCTCGAGCGCAACCAGGGCATGGTTGCAGGCAAGCGCGAAGCCGGAGCCCGGACACTCGCCGCCTTGAACCGCAGCCTTGGCGACAGCCCGTTTCTCATCGGAAACGATTTCAAGATCGCCGATATCGCTGTCTATGCCTACAGCCATCGCGCCGAGGATTGCGGCTTCTCACTGGGCGACTATCCAGCGCTCATGGGGTGGGTTGGCCGCGTGCGCGACGCCATCGGTCCCGGCTATCCGGTCCATCCCTACAGCGTTGACCCATATTCCGGGGCCTGAAAGCCACTCCGGCGGAGCCGGGGACCTGTCTGTTTACACCGCAGTAGAATAGGGATATTTTATATCCTTAATAAAGCTCGGTCAGTATCGACCCCGGAATTCATTGATGATCCTGAAAAGCCAAGTCGAATGGGCGCTGCACTGCTGCGCTATTCTCGCAGGCCTGCCTGCCGGCCGCTATCTCTCGACAAAAGCTCTTGCCGAGTTCCACGGCCTTCCCAAGGAGTATCTATCCAAGGCCCTGCAAAGCCTGTCGCAGGCGGGCCTGGTGCATACGACGCTGGGTCCGTCAGGTGGATATCGATTGGCGCGGACACCGGCCGAACTGACCTTCCTGGATATTGTCGAAGCGGTAGAGGGCAAGTCGCCGACGTTCGTGTGCAACAACATCCGAGCAAACAACCCGTGTCGTCCGCAGGGCTATTGCGAAAGCAGCCCTTGCGCGGTGTCGCGCATCATGTGGGAAGCCGACGAGGCATGGCGTGCAAAATTGCGCAGCGTCAAGCTTTCCGATCTCACCGAGGCCCTGGCGCAGGAGATCCCAGCCGAACTCTGGAAGAGCAGCTTTGAATGGGTGCTGGAGCGCGCCGGATGAATGGAAATGGCAGATCGTGACGGATGGCTAGTCCTTCTTACAGACAACAGGCGGGCCATCGGGCACCCTGAGGATGCCACGCACCCAACATGGCCTCGCCGACATGATTTCCGTCTACCGGAACGGCCGGACACCAGGTGCCCGGCCTCTTCGGCCTACTTGTCTGGTCGGTCTACTTCTTGACCGGATAGGTCAGTTCTTTCTGGTTGGTGTCGACCACGAAGACTGCCAGTAGTTTCGCTGGCTTGGTCTTGCTGCCGTTCTCGCTCACACTGTGGCGGTCACCCGGCAGCTCCGAAAAGCTCTCGCCGGCCTTGTAGACCTTGACCGGGCCATCATTGACCTGGCTGCGGATGGAGCCTTCCAGAACCGTCGCATAGATGAAGGCGGAGGTCGGATGGGTGTGCGCTTCCGAGTGACCGCCGGGACCATATTCGACCAGAATGCCCTTGATGCTCTTGCCGGGGACATTCGGCAGTTCATGCTCATAGACGAGCGTGACTTTCGCGGCCTTCCCGCCTGTCTCCTCGGCTGCGGCCGGGCTTGCCAAGGCAGCCGTGACGATAAGGGCGGCGACGATTGATTTGATCATTTCGAAACTCCTTTCATGCGTTGAGTGGAACGCTGCGCTGCGGCGCATCGTGACGGTCATTTCCGCGCCGAGGTGGCAAACCACTGCTCGAAGGTGATGCGGCCGAGACGGGGATTGTTGTCGGAGACGAGCGACGTGTCGTTCAGCCTCGCGCCGAAATAGAGCGCATCCGGATCAGTCACGACCGTGCGAGGATCGCCGGCAGCCTTCAGGTAGCGGGCGACGAGCTCGCTCATTCGCACACGCTCCGGACCGGAAATCTCGATCATGCCGTTGATCGGCGCGGCGAGCGCGATACCGGCCATGACGTCGGCGACGTCATCGGACGCGATGGGTTGTACATAGGCCGGCGACAGATGCACGGCGTCGCCGACCGTACCCGATTGGGCGATGCCAGCCAGGAACTCCATGAACTGCGTGGAGTGAACGATGGTGTAGGGAATGCCGGACGCCTTGATCAGCTTTTCCTGGGCGAGTTTGGCACGGAAATAGCCGACGTCCTGCAGGCGTTCGGTTCCGACGACCGAGAGCGCGATGTGATGCTTGACGCCGGCAGCCTTGTCCGCCGCGAGCAGATTGCGGCCCGACGTCTCGAAGAACTCCATCGCGGCCTTGTCCTCGAAAGAGGGTGAGTTGGCGAGGTCGATCACGACCTCGGCGCCCGCGAGCGCTTCCTTCAGACCTTCGCCGGTGATGGTGTTGACACCGGTATTCGGGGAGGCGGCGATCACCTCGCAGCCCTGCTTGCGCAGGCGTTCGACTGTCTTGGAACCGATGAGGCCGGTGCCCCCGATGATGACGATTTTCATAAGACTTCTCCGTTAGCGGCCGCCACGTCGCGCCGCATCGATTGATGGGAATGCCAGAAGGGCGGGGTTAGTTCAGGCCTGCCTTGTCGAGGCGGTAGAGTTTATCCGCAGAGCCGGGCACGGTCTTGAAGGCGACGTTAGCACGGTTCCAGGCGTTGATGGCCATGATCGAGAAGGTCAGGTCGGAGATTTCCTTTTCCGAAAGCTGCCCACGCACCCGCTCGTAGAGTTCGTCCGGAATACCGCCCTCGGGGAGCTTCGTGACGGCTTCAGTCCAGGCAAGGGCGGCGCGTTCACGAGGAATGAAAAGGTTTGATTCACGCCAGATGGCGACATGGTAGAGCCGCAACTCGCTCTCGCCGTGGATCTTTGCTTCCTTGACATGCATGTCGAGGCAGAAGGCGCAGCCATTGATCTGGGACGCCCGGATATGGACCAGATCGCGGATCTTCTCTTCGATCACGCTGCGCGCCTCGGCCATGCTGAAGTCGAGAAACTTCTTGAATAGCTCAGGCGATTGTTGGGCGACGTTCAGGCGCTGTGTCACTGCTCTCTCCTTTTGAGGACATTTAATATCCTTAAGGATATATGATATCCATAATCCTGTAAAGCGCCTCCCGCCTGGGATGCGGGACATAAGGTTTATGTCGAATAGTATGGGTGAGAGTGGACATCGTATCGGGATTGCGAACGTTCCCGCGAGTGGCGGAGACAGGGTCCTTCTCGGCGGCGGCGAATGATCTCGATCTGACGCAGCCGGCCTTAATCAGCGCCTTGATCGACTGCATGGCACCCGAAAGCCCGAGGCGGCCAATACCCACCGTGGCTGGAGCAATTCCGAGAAAGTGCGAAACGGGTGCGGCTAAACGCAAAGCGCCGGCAGTGCGGCGCCTGAAAGGATTACTTCTTGCCCTGCGGATGGATCGTCTCGCCGCGCTTCAGCATCGCGACGAAGGTCTCGATCTTCTTCTTGCGGCCAGCTTCGGTCTTCATGTTGTGGGTCCGGAAGGCAAGCGCGAAGCGGTTCTGTGCGCTGAGCTTTGCCAGCATCTCTTTCGCCTTGGGTTCGGCATCTATGGCTGCCTGCAGGTCATCGGGGATTTTCATCTCCTTGCCGCTGCCGTAGGCGCGCGCCCAGCGGCCATCGGCCTTGGCTCCCTCGACCTGTCTCAGCCCATGCTCGGTCATGCGACCCTCCTCGACCAGCCGCGCGACATTGTCGATGTTGATCAGGCTCCAGATGCTCTTCCTGCCGCGCGGCGTGTAGCGCTGCAAGAAACTGTTGTCGTCGAGCCCCTTGCGCACCGCGTCGATCCAGCCGAAGCACAGCACCACGTCGATGGCCTCCTTCGGCGTGATCGACTTCAGCCCCGACCCCACCTTGTGGATCTTGATCCACACCTCGGTTTCCGCAGCGTGGTGCTTGCCGAGCCAGGCGTGGAAGCTGGCCGCGTCCGGGAACTCCCTGACCTTGTCGGGATCGACCTTGACCGGCGCCATCAGCCGGCCTGCCCGCTCGCTGCGCTTGTCGCTCGGATCACCCTCATCTTGCCTCCAGCATCGTGCCAAACATCATCCGTCAGCATCGTGATATGGGCCCCTGTCAGTTTTCGGCAGCAGCAAAGCCTGCTGGCGGATGACGATGGAACGCACCACCCATCGCCGCGTTCCGGCTTCAGTGCAACCGCCGGATGGAGGTTCCCGATGACAATCCAGACCATTTTCGCCCATGTCAGCTGCGCCGACCTCGAATCGAGCATCGGCTGGTATGCAAAGCTGTTCGGCAAGGCGCCGTTGCGCCGGCCGATGCCGGGCTTGGCCGAATGGCAGTTCAGCGACAGCGCTGAGGTGCAGCTCTTCGAGGACAGGGACAAGGCCGGTACCAGCACGCTGACGCTCGGCGTGCTGCCGCTGGCGCCCGAGCGGCAGCGGCTGATGGATGCAGGCCTCGAGCCCGGCCCGATCGAGGAAGCCGACGATTTCTACATCATGCGCCTGCGCGACCCCGACGGGAACCTGGTGGTGTTTGCGAGTGCGCAACGCGACTAGGCCGCCCCTCGGCCGAAAATATTTTCCTCCACCCGCTGTCGAAATCTCGCAGACCTGCGATGGTCCTGTTCCACACGCTTGGGAACACATCATGAAATCTCTGCTCTTCGCCCTGGCGATGCTGTTGCCCACAGCTGCCCTCGGCGAACCGATCGACACCCTGAAAATCATCACGGCGGTGACCGGCGACTTCAACGGCGACGGCGCCGTCGACCTTGCCATGGTCGTCGAGACCCAGCCCGGCAATCCGATGGACATCCACTTCTTCCTCAGGGACAAGGAGCACAATTACCTCAAGCCCGTCGAAATCGTGCACGAGCAGATCCTCGGCGAATGGAACGGTTACGACCGGCCGGGCTACGAAAATTCAGACACCGAGCCGGAACTGACGATGCTGCCGAACGGGTCGATCAAGTTCTATCTGCCGGCGATGCCGATCGGCGGCCAGCGGACCAACATGACGCTGACCATCGCCTGGCGCAACGGTGCCTTCATCGTCGCCGGTTTTGCCTATGACTACGAGGACTTCCAGCAGGATAATGTCGCCAGCGCCTGTGAGTACAACGTGCTGACCGGCAAGGGCACCAGCAGCAAGACGCAGCCTGACGGCAGCTCGAAGCACAGGACTGTCTCGGTGGAAGGCCGGACCGTCGCCTTCAAGGACTGGAACCCGGGTGCTGATTTCAGCGCTTGCGACGGGTGACCGGCGTCTCTTTGACCGGCTTCAGTTCGGTGGCGGCGCTGTCGGCGTCAATCCGTGCCGGCGCATGATGTCCATCATTTTGAGCTTGTCCGGCGGGCCGCCGGCGGCAGCGTTGAGCACCGCAAAGGCCTCGCGAAAATAGTCCGGGCCGATCGCCGCCGGCGTGATGACGCAAAGCGCCTTGGCATCCCTGGTGCCATTGTTGTCAAACCGGTGTACGGCGCCGCGTGGAATGCACAGCGCCTCCCCTGGCCCGACCTCGATCGCCTTGCCGTCGACGGTCCAGGTCAACACCCCGTCTACGCCGTAGATCGTCTCTTCGTAGTGGTCGTGGCTGTGCGCCGGCGCCGGCAGCCGCTGCGCGCCGGGCACCATCAATTCGAAGGCGGCGACGCTGCCGTTCGAACTGTCGCCTGACACCAGGAAGCGAACCGACAGCCCCTTGGTACCGATGGTTTCGTTGGCTGGATTGACCTGAAGATCCAAGGCTGGCATTGCATAAGCTCCCGGAGTAAATTACATTTACCACCTATGAGTAAACTGAATTTACCGGATCGTCAATGGCCACATCCGCTGAAGTTTTGCAGACCAGGACCGAGGACCTGCTGATCGGCGCGCTGCTGCGCGTGCCGGCGCAGGCGATCCAGCGCCGGCTGATCAAGGAGCTCAACGCCGCCGGCTTCGACGAATTGCGCCTGCCGCATATGGCGGTGCTGCAGTTTCCCGGGCCGGACGGCGCGCGCCCGGGCACCATCGCCGAGCGCGCAGGCATGAGCAAGCAGGCCATCAACCAGCTGCTCAGCAGTCTCGAAGGTTACGGTTATCTCATGCGCTCCGACATTCCGGGCGAAGGCAGTGCGCGCGTGGTGCGGTCCACCGAACGCGGACACGCCGCATTCTGGAAAATGGTCGATATCCTGCGCGACATCGAGGAAGAGTGGCGCACCGAGCTCGGACCGGAACGCTTTGCCCAGCTGAAAGCGCTGTTGTTTGTCGTCTGGGACAGCCCGCTGGCGCGGTGAGCGGCCACCAGCCGACTCTGCGTGGTCGAGCTTCCATTGCTCACGGACTAAGGTCCATCGGCATTTCCGATAGCGCCATCGGGTTCTTCCGTTTCCCCGCGCCTCACCGAACTGCCAATCCCTGCCCTTGTCCATCCAAACAAAGGCAGAGCGAAATGAGCATTTCAAATCAGAAAATCCTGATCGTCGGCGGCGGCTCCGGCATGGGTCTGGCGCTGGCGCGGCGATGCGTCGAGGCCGGTGCCGAGATCGTCATCGCCGGGCGCGACGAGGACCGGCTGCGGCAGGCATGCAAGGCGCTGGGCAACCCTGCCGGCCTTGAGGTGGCCGCTGTCGACATCGCGCGGGAAGACCAGGTGGCTGGGCTGTTCGCGCGGATCGGCGGGCTCGACCACGTCGTCAGCACCGCCGCCGACATCGAAGGCGCCTACCGGCTGTTGCCGGCGCTTGACCTGAAGGCAGCGCAAAGGGTGGTGGAGAGCAAGCTTTACGGCCCGCTGCTGCTCGCCAAGCATGGCGCACCACGGCTTGGCCCCACAGGGTCGATGACCTTCGTCTCCGGCATCGCCGCCTATCGGCCGGCAGCACGCGGCTCCGTTGTTGCCGCCGTCAACGCGGCGCTCGAAGGGCTGGTGCGGGCGCTCGCCGTGGAGCTGGCGCCAATCCGCGTCAACGCCGTGTCACCCGGCTGGGTCGACACCACGATCTGGGCGCAGGTCGCCGGTGACAGAAAGGCCGAGACGCTGGCCGCGATGGCCGAACGGCTGCCGGTCGGCAGGGTCGGCCAACCCGCCGATATCGCCGACGCCATCTTCTTCCTGATCGGCAATGGTTTCACCACGGGAACGACGCTGCATGTCGAGGGCGGCCACCGTCTTGTCTAGGATGGCCCAGTGCGAGGAATTTCTTTTAAAGCAAGGCTTTGAAGCAGTTCGCCGATTCAGGCTCTGAACTGATTTGAGAGCGTTCCGTAGCAGGCGCTAGCGTGTCCCGCGCGGCGGCAAGAAGCTGCCTGAGCGCCGGCGGCTGAACGCGCCGACGCCGCCAGATCATCGCCAGCGGCGCCGTCCGCATCTGGCCGGGCCACGACATTTCGACGAGGTCGCCACGCGCCAGCGCCTCGCTCACGGCAAGGCGCGGCACGAGGCCCAGCCCCGCGCCGGCCGCCACAAGCCGTGCGATGGTGCCGATGCTGCCGACCTCTGCGGCAAGCCTGGGCGCGGCGATGTTCGCCTCGGCGAAGGCGGTGTCGAACATGTGCCGGTAGATGCAGCCGGGCTCCGTTGCCACGAAGCGCAACGTCGCAAGCGCGGCCAGGTCGCATGGCGCTGGACCCTGCCCCGGGGCCGCGACAAGCACCAGCGGTTCGGCCACGATCGTGCGTCTGACGAAATGGTCACTGGAGCCGCCCGCGTCGCGACGGTCGAAGCAGAAGGCGACGTCGATGTCGCCATCCTCCAGCAAATGCCGGAGCGCGCCGCTGTCCGCCACCTTCATCCGCACGGCGATGTCGGGATGGCGGGCCTGAAACCCGGCCAGCCATGGCGACAGCCGGGCCGACGCAATCGTCTCCAGCGCGCCAATGGTCAGTGCCCCGCTGGTCTGTCCGGCCGCCGCCTGCACGGCCGCGCGCGCCTCGCCATCGAGCCGCAACAGGTCTTCGGCAATGGGCTTCAGCGCCAGTCCCGCCAATGTCAGGTCGAGACCCGATTTCGAGCGCGTGAACAGGGCAGCGCCAAGCTCGGCCTCGAGCGACTGGATCTGGTCGCTGACACTCGATTGCGCCAGATGAACCGCCTCGGCGGCGCGCGTGACGTTGCGGCTCCGCGCCACCGCGAGGAAGGTCTTGAGCAATCTGGGATGCACGAATTGCCCCGGCCGATGCCTACTGCAGCTGCGGCTTCTTGAGGAAACTGCCGCGGTCGGCCGATTTGACGCGCAGCCAGGTTTCGCGGCCATCGCGCAGCACCCGCATCGGGATCTCCGCGCCGGCCGAGCCGCTCTCCCACAGCTTGCGATAGAAATCGGCCAGCCCATCGACCGCGCCGTCACGGATGTCGGAAATGATGTCGCCCTGCCGCAGGCCGGCTTTGGCGGCCGGGCCGCCTTCGGTAACGCTCATCACCACCACCTTGCCGTCGCTTTCGGCCGACAAGGCGCCGAGCCACGGGCGCGGCGGCCTGGCCACATGGCCGCGCGTCAAGAGATCGTCGAGAATGGGCGGCAAAAGGTCGATCGGCACCACCATATTGATGTCGGCGACCTCGCCGTTGCGGCTCATCTGCAGGCGCAGCGAACCGATGCCGAGCAGCGAGCCGTCGGCGCCGAACAACCCGGCGCCACCCCAGGACGGATGCGCGGGCGCGATGAAGATCGCCTCGTCGAGCAGATACTCCCAATAGCCCGCGAATTCCTGCTTGGTGACGATCCTGGCCTGCACCGACTGGCCGACGCCGTCGGCCAGCACGACTGCGTCGCCGATCCTGGCCTTGCCGGCATCGCCGAGCGCCACCGCCGGCAGGCCGAGCGGCGCCAGCGCCTGCACCAGGCCGAAGCCCGATTCCTGGTCATAGGCCAGCGCGTGCGCCGGGATGACGCGGCCGTCATGACTGGTCAGCCAGACCTCTTCCGCTTCGGTGATGAGATAGCCGATGGTCAGCACCAGCCCGTCGTTGCGGATGACGACACCGCTGCCTTCCCTGAGCGTGCCCAGAGCACCCGCCGTAAAGGCATCCTCCGGAACGGTGGCCCGCACGGCAACGACCGAGCGCGGATTGGGATTGATGGTCATGCTGTCATTCCTGGATAGGTGATAATTCTATAGGTATGCCGCAAGGGAGATGGTGCAAGGGGTGAGAAGCGGTTCGCGCGGCCACTGGCATGATGAATTCGCTTCGCGATCCGGCTGATCACCCCACCAGGGGAAGGGAAAACGGAGCCTCCGTCAACAATAGTTCAACGCAAGTTGAACTTCCCCCTCTGAAACCCTAGTTGTAGGGCGACCTGCCCATCCTTCCCCACGAGGCCCCGAGATGACCGACTACACCCCGCCGAAAGTATGGACCTGGAGCAAGGCGAATGGCGGCGCCTTTGCCAGCATCAACCGGCCGATCGCCGGGCCGACGCACGACAAGGACCTGCCAGTCGGCAAGCACCCGCTACAGCTCTATTCACTGGCGACGCCGAACGGCGTCAAGGTGACCGTCATGCTGGAGGAACTTCTGGCCCGCGGCCACCAGGGCGCCGAATATGATGCCTGGCTGATCCGCATCAACGATGGCGACCAGTTCGGCAGCGGCTTCGTCGAGGTCAATCCCAATTCAAAGATTCCCGCCTTGATGGACCGCAGTGGCAAGACCCCGGTGCGCATCTTCGAATCCGGCTCGATCCTCGTCTATCTCGCCGAAAAATTCGGCGAATTCCTGCCGACCGAACAGCCGGCCCGCGCCGAGGTGCTGTCCTGGCTATTCTGGCAGATGGGTTCGGCACCTTATCTGGGCGGCGGCTTCGGCCATTTCTACGCCTATGCGCCGGAGAAGTTCGAATATGCCATCGACCGCTTCTCGATGGAGGTAAAGCGCCAGATGGACGTGCTCGACCGTCGGCTGGCCGAGTCCGAATATCTCGGTGGCAAGGACTACAGCATCGCCGACATGGCGGTTTGGCCCTGGTATGGCGGGCTGGCGCTCGGCCGCATGTACAATGATTCCGGCGAGTTTCTGTCCGTGCAGGCGTATAAGCACGTTCAGCGCTGGGCCAAGGCGATCGACGCACGCCCGGCGGTCAAGCGCGGCCGCATGGTCAATCGCGCCTTCGGTGAACCCGCCATGCAGCTGCATGAGCGCCACGACGCCCGCGACTTTGAGACGAACACGCAGGACAAGCTGGCCGCCGAATAGACCACGGCAAAGCCTGCCTCAAAGGAAAGCCCGCCACCGACGCGAATGTCGGGTGACGGGCTCCTCCCAAGACAACCCAACGCGGGCAATCCCGGTGTGTCGGCCCATGCGTCGGGCCCCACTCAGTGCAGGACTTCGACGATCTGGCGTGTCTCTGGATCGACCAGAACGGTCTGGTCATTGATCACGGCGACGCGATATTTGACGTCGGGCACCTGACGCAATTCGACCGTGTCGGGCACCGACGAGCCAAGCTTGAGTTCGACGCCCAGCAGGTTCACCGACGCAAGCGGCTCCTTCTTGATGTATTGGCGAACGACAGTCTCCTGCTCCGGCTGGACGACGACGACGTTTTCCGCCATCGCCACGCCAATGCCGCCCATCAGGACGATCGCGGCCGCAGCACTCGAAAGATAATGTTTCATCATAACCTCCATTGTATTCATCGGAACTCCGCCCTGGATGAAAACTCCGCCGCCACCGTGAGGTTCCATTTCAATTCCCGAATTGAAAGCATCACGAAATCGCCTGATATTAACGCTTGTTGACCTAGCTATCGGTCTAAGAGGCACAAAAGCTTCCGGAGTTCGTAGATAAATTATGCAGATCGGTGCTGAATCGCACACAGAACTGCCGACAGCTACACGGGTCACCGGAGAACGCCGCATGGCCTCAATATTTTCGTTGCCTAGCCAACGTAGAGCGCACCGTGTCGTTCCAGCCGCTTGTTTTCGCCGAAAGCACGAAAGAGGCCCGCCTTGCTGGGAGCAAAGCGGGCCTTAGACGGTGTGGCCGGAGGTGGCAGTCCTCACAGGTCACACTCAAAACGCGAAGCGCTGGCGCTTGGTTCCAGCCTTGGCATACTGCGCCCCCGTGGCGGCGGTGGTGGCGGCCGTTGCCGCGCTGTGCCTGCGACGTCAGGGCTGCCAGCGCGGGCTATTTTTGGTGCCGCGATTGCGGCGAAGACGCTTGGCCGGCTAAGTTTTTTCCCGATCCTGACCCCGCGAAACGACCGCGTCATTATATCGCGTTTGACTAAAATACCGGAACGTCCAATGCACATTGCCGGAACCGAACAGGGCCCCCCGGACCTTTGCGGCCGGCACCTAAGACCTTGGTCCTAGACGAAAACGCAAACGGCCGATGTGGCCCGGATTGACGTCCGGAGAAGGGAACATCTCGCTTTGGCTGTCGTTTGTCGCGATGTCGCCGGCGCCGCCGGATCCATATCGGGAGGACAGAACGATGCCGCATCGATCCACCGTCGTCAAAACAGGCAACGGCCCGGTCACGGCGATTGCAGTGCTGATGGTGGGATTGATGGCGGTGGGGATGGTGTTTCTCGTCCTGGGCGGCGCGCTCTACCTCAACGAGCAGCCGTCGGATCAACGTGCGCTGTCGTCCCTTCCCGCCCGATCGATTCAGGCGACCGATCGCAACGCGGCAAACTGATCGGACTGCGCGCTCGGCGGAACATCCAGCCGCCTTTTCGAATCGACAGCGACCCGCCGGCCAGTTTGGCGTTGAGGAAAATCGTCCGATGCGGCGAAAGAGAAAACTGTTTCGCGCCGTGATGACCAGGACGCCGAATCTGCACTTTAGTCCCGGCCTATTCCGCTTTCGCGGAAGTGTCGGCCGGCGGGCGATGTGCAATGATGTCAATGCGGCGGTACGAGCCGCCCTGGTTGACGCGGGCGCCCGAGCCATCCCAACAATGCGCCCCCCCGTCCGCGTCGACCACGGCAGGCGCTTGGCGGTCTCGTCCGGTCCGCAGTGCTGGACAAGTTGTCGCGCGAAGTGACGATCAGCCTGCCGCCAAATTCCTTACAGCTTCAGCCGCCGACCAGCGCCTTGGTCGTCACCAGATTGACGCCGGCCTCGGCGAATTCATCATTGTGGCGGTCGATGATCTGCTGGGCGCTCTCACTGGCGCTGTCCAATGTGCTGTGCGCATCGGAGACCACGGTGACGCCGAGCCCTCTGGCCATCGCGCCCTTGACGGTCGCAGCCACGCAAAAATCGGTCTGCGCGCCCAGCAGCACGACAGCACCGGCGCCCTGCCCGGCTACCCAGTCGCCAAGGGCTGCATTGCTGAAGGCATTGCCGACGCTCTTGGCGAAAGTCGGCTCGTCCACGGCCTGGCCGAGAGCGGGCCACACCGGCCAACCCGGTTCACCCGGCGCCAGCGGATCGCCCGCCGGTCCGTCATGCCTGACAAAGGCGACCTTGCGCTCGCCGCGCCGCGCCCAGTCGATCACCGCCCGGGCACGCTCGGCAATGGCTGACGCGTCATGGATCGGCGGCTCGTGCACGCCGTCGAACATGCCGGTCTGCAGGTCGATCACGATGAGCGGCGCTTTGTCCGCGAGGCTGGATGCTGACATGGTTTTTACATAGCACGGCGGGCAAGGTGATCAAGATTCCATTCACCCCGGCGCCCCTGCAAACAGCACCACGCCGTCGCCGCCTGCGGCCGGCCAGTCGCGGATGGTACGGTCGTAGCCGCCGGTCAGCACCGTGCCGTCGGCGGCGAAGGCCACCGCATAGATCGGGCCCGTCTGGCTGTCGAACATGGCGACCTGATTGCCCGTTTCCATGTCCCACAGGCGCGCCGTGCCGTCGAGCGAACCGGAGACCAGGCGCTTGCCGTCGACCGACAGCGCCAGCGTGTAGACGGTGCCCTCATGGCCCTCGAAGCGGCGCACTTCGCGGCCGCTGTCGAGATCCCACAGCTTGATCGTGTAGTCTCCACTGCCGGTGATCAGATGATGGCCGTCGGCGGTGAACACGGCGCCATAGGTGCCTTGCTCATGCCCGTGCCAGCTGCGCAGCTGCTTGCCGCTGTCGATGTCCCAGAGTTTGAGCGTGCCATCGATGCTGCCCGAGACGGCGCGAGTGCCGTCGGGCGAGACGGCGACAGCGCTGACCGACCAGTCGTGCCCGCTCATCACATGCAGCACGGTGCCCTTTTCCAGGTCCCAGACGATGACGTTGCCGGTCTCGTGGCCGGTCACAGCGCGCTTGCCGTCGGGGCTGATCGCCAGCTTGTTGACACCGCCATTCTCGCCCGCCGAAAAGACATGCAGCACAGCGCCATCGGAAAGTTTCCGCTGCACCATCTCGCCGTCGTCGCCGGCGGTCAGCGCGCTGACGCCATCGGGCATGAACAGCGCCGTGCGCACCATATCCTTGTGGGCGCCGAGGGTGCGGATCAGATGCTTGCCGGCGATGTCCCAGAGCTTGATCGTGTGGTCGGTGGAAGCGCTCATGATCGAGTGCCCGTCGGTCGCCACGGCCAGCCAGACGACAGCGTCGCGATGACCCTCGGGCTCGGTCGGCAGCGGTGGCGGAGGCGGGGGCAGAGGCGCGACGGTCGGTGGCGGGATCACAGCGACCTCCGGCGGTGTCGGAACGGCGGGCGTAGGCAGTGTCGGCGGCGCGAGCGCAGGCGGTGTCGGCGGCGGGTTGACCGCTTCCAGTGGTGGGGCGGGCGGAGATGGGGCCGGCGGCGCGGCTGCCGGTGGAACTGCCGGTTCCTGGACCGGCGGCGCGCTGGCGACGTCCTGCCCCTTCGGCTCGGCAGGCTTGAGTTCATTCTGCTTGGGCTCGGCGAGCTTGGGCTCGCCGGGCTGGCTGGCAATTTCGCCACCGCGATCATGCCAGGGGCCGAACCTGTCGACGGCCAGCACCGCAAGCACAACCAATGGCAGGGCGAGAAACACCTTGCGCAGGCCGGGCCTGCCGGTGTCCTGCACTTCCGCCGCCCGACCGAACAGCGGCGCGCCGGCCTGATGGTTCGGGCGCCCCGGCAGACGACCTGCCCAGAACAGCAGAGCGCCAATCAGGCAAGCGAGTGCCACCACCAGCAATGCGGCCAACCGGATGGAGGCGGAAGCCCCGGCGGAAGGCGAGACACCGCGCCAGACGACGACGGCATCGCCAAGCACCAGATAGGCGCGCCAGACGCAAGCCACGGCCACCACCAGCAGGATGATTGCAATCAGCCTGTCGACGACTCTGTTCATCGGCCCCCCTCGGCGCCATCGCAGGCTTCGCCCCACGCCGCAAAGTTCAGTTCCCGAGATTACCAGTGGAAAAGGTGTTCGCAAAATGGCGCATGCGAAAGCGGCGGCGTCGAGGCTCCCGTCAAGCTGACTTGAACTCCACCCAGACCGGCGCGTGGTCGCTGGCGCCGTCCCCCCCGCGCACCTCGCGGTCGATGCCGGCGGCGGTGAGACGGCGCGACAGTGTCTTCGACAGCAGGATGTGGTCGAGCCTCAAACCCGCGTCGCGCGGCCAGCGGTTGCGGCGATAATCCCAGAATGTGTAGAGCGTCTCCTTCGGGTGCTTCTTGCGCAGTGCATCCGTCCAGCCCTGCTCGATGAGGCGGGCGAAGGACGCCCGGCTTTCCGGCTGCACCAGCGCATTGTCGTCATAGGAGCGGGTGGCGTAGATGTCGCGCGGCTCGGGAACGATGTTGTAGTCGCCGGCCAGCACCACCGGCAGGCCGGTGTCGAGCAGCTGTTCGGCGTGTGCCTCCAGCCGTTCGTGCCAGGCGAGCTTGTAGGCGAATTTCGGGCCGGGCTGGGGGTTGCCGTTCGGCGCATAGAGGCAGGCGATGACGATGCCGTTCACCGCCGCCTCGATGTAACGGCTCTGTTTGTCGGTATCGTCGCCGGGCAGCACGTCGCGGGTCAGCACCGGTTCCGAGCCTCGCGCCAGGATGGCGACGCCGTTCCAGGTCGGCTCGCCCTTCCACACCGCGCCATAGCCCGCCGCGGCCAATGCGGAACGCGGAAACTGCGTGTCGCGCGCCTTCAGCTCCTGCACGCACACGACATCGGGTTTTGCCGTCGCCAGCCACGCCAGCAAATTGTCCAGCCGGCTGTTGATGTTGTTGATGTTGAAGGAGGCGATCTTCATCGGCTCAGGAAACGACCCGGCCCGCCCACGCCTTCACCGTTTCGGCCAGCGTCTTCAAATGTTCGGCGGTGGAAAAGCCGGAAATGCTCTTGCGGGGCCTGAGGTCATGATCGCCGTCCTCCAGCCACAGGATCTCGATGCTGTCGGAGAGCGCATAACCGGCAACCTCGTCCCTGGTCCCAAACTCGTCGCGCGTTCCTTGGAAGATCAGCGTTGGCGTCTTGAGATCGGCCAGGTGTTTGGTCCGCAACTGCTCAGGCTTGGCCGGCGGATGGAAGGGATAGCCCAGACAAAGCAGGCCCGAAATCTCGCCCTTGGAAAACATCTCGTCGGCAATCATCGAGGCGACGCGCCCACCCATCGACTTGCCGCCGATGATGAGCGGTCCGGTCACGCCCTTCGCCCTGAGGTCGGCGATCGCCTTGATGTATTCCGGGTTCACCGTCTCGGCCCGCGGCGGCGGTTTGCGATGGCCGTAGCGGCGGGCTGCCATATAGTGGAATTCGAAGCGCGCTACCTGGAAGCCCGCGGCGGCCAGCGCCTTGGCGGTGGCGGTCATCGAAGGAGAATCCATGGACGCGCCGGCGCCATGCGCGAGCAGGATGGTGGTGGGTGCAGTGTCGTCGCCGTCGAAGAGGAAGCTAGTGGGCATCAGGCTTAGGGCTCCCAAGATAGTGGTACGTGATGCCGCTACCGCTTGCCTCCTTCGCCCAGTTCTCTGGGTAAAGAACGATGGAGGTGAGACCGACAGAAAAGATCGCTACAACGAAGATGATCAACGGCCTACCAAACAAGACTCGTTCCTTGTTTGACATCATGTCTTCGGGATCCGATCCTTCTCCCCAATAATAATTTGGCCAGCGGATATTAATATCCCGCGAAAAATCCCAGCCAGAACGCCCATAGAAAAGCAATTCGCGGGCCTGTTCGGCCAGCAGGAAAACGAGAAGCGCGACAAAAGCGACCAGCAATGCCCACACGGAAGATACTTCCCTATTGCCAATTTCAGCAATTCATAGCTCTTGACAACCCGACAAGCCAGACAGTTCGGCAAGCAACCAAACTCCTGTTATCCCGCCGTCCGCGCCAGTTGCAGATCCACGAACTGCACCCCCTTGGCCGCCACGCGCGCCCATTCGGAATCCGCGTCGAGTTCGAGATAGCGCGCCCAGTTGCGGCGCGCCTCCAGCAGATTGCCGGCGTCGAATTCCAGACGGGCGAGGTTGAACACCGGATCGGCATAGGTCTTGTCGAGCGCGATCGCCTTCTGCAGGTGCCTTCGCGCCGAAGCCTCGCGACCTTGCTCGCTCATCAGCCCGGCGAGGTTGAACCACGCCTCGACGAAGGCCGGATCGAGTTTTATCGCACGGGCATAGTCGTGCACCGCTTCCCTCCCGTGGCCACTGGCGCGCAGGCAGTTGGCGCGGTTGAAGGCGGCAATGGCATCGCTCGGGTCGATGGCGAGACAGCGCTGGTAGAGCGCGGCCGCCGCGTCATGGTCGCCGCCCTCCTCCGCCGCTTCGGCCTCAGCGAACAGCTCTTCCAGTGTGTCGTCGCCCTCTGAACCGGCGTTACCCAGATCGAACAGCAATTGCCCGTCGAGCTCGCTCTGGCCGCCTTCGAGATAGATCGCGTCGGGCCGCCCATGCTGCGAGCCGACATTGAGCGACTTGGCGGTCAGCGAAGCCACCGGGCCGGAGCGATGGACGGAGCGCGCAATCGCGCCCCAGATCGCGCCCCCGGCCACCAGCCCGGCATATTTGCGCGCCAGGATCAGGTCGCGGAAGGAATAGGGTTCGCCGTCATGCTCGAAGGCATCGAACAGCGACAACAGGTCGAGGTCGGCGCCGGCCAGCCGCGACTGCTCGATCAGCGATTGCCTGGAGAGCGAGGACGCCTCCGGCGCCTTCATCAGACCGAGCAGGCGCAAGAATCCGTTCTCGCTGATCGGCGTGCGCCCGGCGGCGCGCTCGGCGGCGACGCGGCGCTCGATCTCGGCATCGCCGGTCTTTGCCAGATGGGTCCGGCCGAACACGACATGCGTGGTGCGCCTGGTGACCCCGCGCCGCAACTGGCCGTGCTGGCGCTCGACCTCGCGTGCCGCGAGCCTGAGCGGAAACGCCGCCAGCGCGCCGATTGTGCCGAAGACGGCCCCCGGGACCAAACCGGCCTGTGCCGTCATTTCTTGCTCTTGCCGACCGCCTTCAGCAGATTGGCCTTCAGCGGATTTTCAACAGCACCGCCCGCTGCCGCCTTGACCTTGGCCGCCGGCTTGGCGACCTCGTCGGCCTTGCTCTTCGACTTGGCGGGCGGCTTCGACTGCGACAGGCTGGCCTTCAGCGCGTCCATCAAATTGATGACATTGCCACGCTCGGGAGCCGCCGCAATGATCGGCTTGTGGCCCTTCAGCTTCTCGCGGATCATCGCCATCAGCGCGATCTCGTAGCGATCCTCATAGTTCTTCGGGTCGAAGGTGGTTTCCTTCTGCTTGATCAGCGCCTCGGCCAGCTGCAGCATTTCCGCATCGGGTTTTCCGGCCGGGATGTTGCCGAAATACTCAGCTGTTCCACGCACTTCGTTCGGGTTTCTCAAGGTACACACGAACATGCCGTTCTCGCGCGCGCCGATCGTGACCACGCGCTCGCGGCTGGACAGCACAAGCCGGGCGATCGCCAGCTTGCCGGATTTGCGCATCGCTTCGCGCAACACAGCGAAGGTTTCCTCCGCCATCGCACCATCCGGCGCCAGATAATAGGGCGCGTCCTGATAGATGACGTCGACCTCGCCCTCGTCGACAAAAGCCTCGATGTTCATCGTGTGGTTGGATTCGATGCGCACCGCGTCGAGGTCTGCGTCATCGATGATGATGTACTGCTTGTCCTCGTATTCGTAGCCCTTGACCAGATCCGAACGCTCGACCAGCCCCAGTTCGGGATCGACCGGCTTCATGTTGATGCGGTTGTGGGTCTTCTTGTGCAGCTGGTTGAAACTGATGCGTTCGCTCGCGCTGGTGGCGGGGTATAGCCGCACCGGACAGCTGACGAGGCTGAGCTTGAGGTAACCTTTCCAACTTGCCCTGGGCGCCATGAAACACTCCTACGCGGCCATGCACTGTCACACCGGTGCAGCGCTGTTCGTCCGAAGGACGAGCGACGCCACTGAAATCCTACACCGACCCCGCACAATACAGGCAAATCCCTGACGAATTCTTTTAGGTCGGCACAGGGTCGAGGGCGGAGAATAATTCAAATTGTCGGGACCGTCGATGGACTTGGGTGCCTCGCCCCGTTTCATGGGCGCGAGGAACCCAACTTCTGAAGGGGCAAATCCCGCGCGAACTCATCGATCTCCGCCCATGGATCGCCGGATGTCGCCAAGAGCCCCGGCAGCGAAGAATAGTTCAAATCCTGCGGTGCATCGATCGACTCCAGATCCGCCCAGCTCACCGGTGTCGAGGCCGGCAGATTGGTGCGGGCTCGCAGCGAATAGGGAGCGGCCGAGGTGTGGCCGCGCGCATTGCGGTGATAGTCGATGAAGATGCGCTTCTTGCGGTTGTCCTTGCCCATGGTGGTGGTGAAGGTGTCGGGCGCGGTTGCCGCAAGATGCGTGGCGATGGCGCTGGTCGCCTGGTGCAGCTTCTTCCAGTTCTGCTTGCCCGTCACCGGCACGGTGATGTGGATGCCGCTGCCGCCCGAGGTCTTGGCGAAGGGCACCAGCCCGAGCCCCTCGAGCTCGCCCTTGATATGCACCGCCGCCTCGACCACCTCGCGCCACGAAATCCCCTCGCCCGGGTCGAGGTCGAAGACGATCTGGTCGGGCTTGTCGAGGCTGGTGCGATGCGTGCCCCAGGTGTGGAATTCGACGACGCCGAACTGCGCCAGCGCCAGATAGCCCTTGGCGCCTTCGACCGAGAGATAGGACTTTGTCTCGCCCTCGGAATTGGTCGCCTCGAAGGTCACCACCGAGGGCGGCATGCCGGTGAAGGCATGGCGCTGGAAGAAGCAGTCCTTCGGCAGGCCGGTCGGGCAGCGCACCAGCGACACCGGCCGGCCCAGAATGTGCGGCAGCATGAAGTCGCCGACCAGCGCGTAGTAGACGGCGATGTCGAGCTTGGTCGGCCCGGTCTTGCCGAACAGCCGCCGCGTCGGGTTGGTCACCCAGATGGTGGCGAGGTCGGCCTCCGAGATCAGCCGCTTGCGTTTGGCCGATACCGGCGTCGACAGGCCGACATCCCTCAAGCCGCGAAACACCGCGTGGCGCAGCGCATTGTCCGCGGTGCGGTTGGCATAGTGGATATGCGCCGAAAACAGCGGACGCACCCAGTGCATCTCGCGCATGATCTCGCGCGGCACCCCTTCGGGCGCCGTCGCGCCTGATGTGAGCGGCCCCAGCCTGGCGAGCAATTCGGCGGCGGTCCCGGTATCGAAGCCGGTGCCGACCTTGCCGCGATAGTGCAGTTCGCCGTCCTCGAACTCGGCAAGCCCCAGGGCTGCCAGCCCCCCGGCCGCGGCGGAGGTGGTGTAGCCGGCGATGACGAAGTCGCCGGTCGCCAGCGCCTTGGTCTTGGTCCAGCTTTTGGTGCGGCCGCTCTGGTAGATCGCGGTGGCGCGCTTGGAGACCACGCCCTCCAACCCGAGTTCCGACGCCTGGTCGTAAAGCCCCTGGCCCGAGCCTTCGACATGGTCGGAGAACTGGATGGCGGAATTGGCGCCGAGGCCGGACAACATCTGTGCCAGCAGCGCCTTGCGCCGGACCAGCGGCGCCTTGGTCAGGTCCCAGCCGTCGAGATGAAGCAGATCGAAGGCATAGAAATGCAGTCTGCTGCCGGCGCCTCCGGCCAGCGCTTCCTGCAACAGCGCGAAGCGGCTGATGCCCTTGGCATCAAGCACGACGATTTCGCCGTCGATGATGGCGTCGCGGCACGGCAGTTTGGCGAAAGCCTGTGGCAGGTCGCCATAGCGCTTCGTCCAGTCGATGCCACCGCGCGTGATCAGTCTGACCACGCCGTCTGTGAGATGCGCCATGGTGCGGTAGCCGTCGAATTTGATCTCGTGCAGCCAGACCTCTCCGGTGTCCTCGCCATCGGGCGGCTTTGGCACCTGCGTAGCCAGCTGCGGCTCGATGCGGCCGAGTGCCGGCGCCTTGAATGCGCCCGGCAGCGTGCCCGGCTTCAGCGAACCCGGCTTGGGCTTGGCCGCCGGTTTAACGGCCGCCACCAGCTCCTCGATGCGCTTGCCGGACTTCACGCTTTCCGGCCGAGCTTCCAGAATGTCGAGCGCGGCGTCGGCGGCAAGGTCGCGCTCCTTGAACAGCAGCCAGTTCTTCTTGTTCTCGTCCTCGCCGGGCTTTGGTTTGAGCCTGGTCAGCATCCAGCCGCCATTCAGCTTCTCACCGGCCAGCCGAAACTTGAAGGCGCCGGTCCGCAGGCTCTTCTCGACGTCGTCCATCGGCGCCCAGCTGCCGGTGTCCCAGACGATCATGGGGCCGCCGCCATATTCGCCCTCTGGGATGACGCCCTCGAAGTCGATATATTCCAGCGGATGATCTTCGGTCTCGACCGCCAGCCGCTTATCTGCCGGATTGAGTGACGGCCCACGCGGCACCGCCCAGCTCTTCAGCACGCCGCCGACCTGCAGCCTGAGATCATAGTGATCGGCTGTGGCGTGATGCTTGTGGACGACGAAACGGTTGCCTTCGCCGGCGACGAGCCCGCCGGCGGGTTCCGGCGTTTTCGAGAACTCGCGCTTGGCGCGATATGCTTTGAGCTTGGGTGGGGTTGTCATGGCGTGGATCGAAGGGCGGCAGCCGAGTGCAAGCGTCCCGACAAAGCGCTGCTTTTGAGTCTCACGCCCTCAATCGTCGGTGGCCGGCGTCAACTCGAGCTCGGCCGGCGACAGACCTTGCTGCAGTTGGGCGAGCCGGAATTCGTCGACCCAGTAGGCTTCGCCGTCGACCAGCACGCGCGCCTGGTAGGCGCCGGCCGAAAAACTCTGCGCGGTGATGTAGACCTTGTGGCGGTCGAGCGCCTTGCGCACCGCGGCGCGCTTTGAATTCTGGCCAATGACGGGACTGAACATGACGCTGCCCTCGGTCGCCCCGACACTCACATGACCGCGGTCCGCAGCCTGGCGACTGGGCTCAAGGATGATGGAGACCCGCCGTCCTGTCAATTTGGCGGGGACGGGGACTTGGCCCGAGGCTTATGACCCGCTGCTGTTGACCGCGTTGCCGATCACCTTGAATTTGGTGTTGACCGCATTGCCGAGCGCGCCGGCGCCGGCGATGATGGCAAGCGCGATCAACGCGGCGATCAGGCCATACTCGATGGCGGTCGCCCGGATTCAACGCGGATGAAACGGGAAAATAATTTCGGTATATTATTCCTGTCTTCTAATCCCTCCCGCATCTAATAAACCCCACACATTGCAGTTCGGTTAAAATTTGACCGAGCTTTCGAAGGTGCTCGGACCCCAGCTTGAATCAAGGCTCAGGCCGTGGGCTGCCTGCTGCCGGAGACGGCATCGCTCGAACCCTCGCCCGGGAGAACCGCCTTCAGTCCTTCAATCGCCGCAGGCGGCGCGCCACGCCTTGGATGGTCTTGAGCAGCCGCGGTCTCGAGCGCACGTAGCGCTCGGCCCGGCTGCGAAACAGGATGGCGGCATTCGCCCCCCTGCCCCGCAGTGTCATCGGCTCGCAGATCTCGGACAGAACCGAATTCGCGGCACCGATATGTTCCTTGTAGCCCTGACCGCCGACCGACAGGTCGAAGTAATCGAATCCCCGCTCGCGCCCCCACATCATCAGCTTGCCAATCGTCGTCAGGCCGGGTGACACATTGGCGACCGCATCCTTGTCGATCGCAAGCAGGATGCCATGAAGAGTGCCTTTTCTGGCCAGCACGAGCATGGAGGCAAGCCAGGCTTGCCCGACGCGCAGTCCAAAGAGCCGTACCGATCCGTCGGACAGGCCCTGGAGGGCCGCGTTCAGGTAGAAATCGACGGCCGATTGCCGCGTCAGGAGATCGAAACGCGCAAGCTCGCGAAAGCGCTTCAGCCGCAGCTCAAGCAGCGTGCCGAAGAGCTCCTCCGTCAGGGCGGGCGTGTCGGCCTCTACCAGGCTGAGGCCGCCCAGTTGTTCAAAGCGGCGGCAGTGCTTGCGGAAGTCCTTGGCGAAGGACGGCCTGCAGATGCGCTTGATGAGACCCTCGGGGTCGCCGTGCAAGACCAGGCCGGAGGTAACCTGGATGGAATCGCGCGTCGCCGAAAGCAGAGCCAGCGGATTGGCCACGCCAAAGACCTGCTGCGGGATACCGGCGATGTGGATGCGATCCACCGGCGGCAGCACCGAACACACCGCCGCCCAGGCGGCTTCAGCGCCCTGCCTGGTCCACGGGCTGGCATCCGCCAGCAGCGGCGCGGAATAGTCGCAGACGCCGCAGCTCAGCCATTCGACCACATAGTGGCGGTAGGCCCGGCGCCGCATCAGCGGCACCAGCATTCTGGGCTCGCCGGTCGCGGCATCGCTCACCTCGACGACGAGCAGTTCCGCACTCTTGGGCATCAGCCGCGTGGCGATCCCTTCGGCCCAGGCGTAATGCTGATGGGCGGTGCAGATGCCGTTGGCCTGCCACTCTAGCCAAAGCGGCTTGACCGCCTCGAGGCTGGTGTGCAGCCGCGCCGTGTAGACACGTTCGGAGGTATCGGCGCTGGCGGCGGGAGCAGAAGGCTGCGCCGCCGATATCGGTGCCATCCGCATTGCCTGGCTCGACATATTTGCCTCCCACCTTTCTCCCGCCGCGATCGGACGCGGTCGCCGGCGATCCTGTTTTCAGCCGCATGGACCCCGCCCACCCGCGTTCTTCCAGACCAGACAGGCGCATCAACGCGAGCCTCGTTGATATGGAACAAGCTCAAAATGCGGCCGCCCTCAGCCCTTCGACCTTCGCAAGCCACGCACTACGCCCTGGGCGGTTTTGAGCAGCCGCGGATGAGACCGCACGAAAAGCTCGGCCCGATCGCGAAGCGAAGCGACGGCTGCTACGCCCTTGCCGAGCGGCGTCAGCGTTTCGTCGATCTTGGCCAAAACCGAACTCACGGCGCCGAACTGTTCCTTATAAGGCTGGCTGCCCACCGATAGGTCGAAATAGTCGAACCCCTGCCGCAGTCCCCACCCCATCAGTTCGCCCATGAGCCCCAGGCCCGGTGAGGCGTTGGGCACCACCTCCAGGTCCATTCCGATCAGCAGGGCATGCAATGTGCCTTGCCGGACCAGCATATACTGGACAGAGACCCAAT
The DNA here is from genome assembly GCF_056431085.1 of Mesorhizobium waitakense. Classification (NCBI taxonomy): domain Bacteria; kingdom Pseudomonadati; phylum Pseudomonadota; class Alphaproteobacteria; order Hyphomicrobiales; family Phyllobacteriaceae; genus Mesorhizobium; species Mesorhizobium waitakense. Next base: position 53,073 of record NZ_JBWKME010000062.1, read on the forward strand.
CCTCGCCGACCCGCAGTCCGAAGATCCGCACCGATCCGTCGGACAGGCCCTGGAGCGCTGCATTTCGGTAGAAATCGACAACCGCCGGCTGCGCCAGGAGATCGAAACGCCCCAGTTGGCGAAACCGCTTGAGCCGCATCTCGACCAGGGCGCCGAAGACGAGCTCTATCAAGGCCGGCGTGTTGGCCTCGATCATATCCACGGTGCCGTGCCGTTCGAGCCGGCGCCAGTCCTTGTAGTAGGTTTTGACGAAGGACGGTCTGCCATGGCGCTTGATGAGGGTCGCCGGGTCGCCATCAAGCACGAGGCCGGATGTGATCAGGCTGGATTCTTGCGCGACCGCCAGCAGCGCCAGTGGATTGGGCACTCCATAGACTTGCCGTGGAATTCCGGTGATGTGGATGCGGTCCGCGCGCGGCAGGATGGATCGGACCGCCGCCCACGCGGCTTCGGCAGCCTGCGGGGTCCACTGGCTCCTGTCCGAGAGAAGCGGCGCTGAATAATCGCAGACGCCGCAGCTCAACCATTCGATGACCCGATGTCCGAGCCTCGATCGCCGCATCAGCGGCACCAGCATCTTGAATTCGCCGGTCCCGGCGTCGGTCACCTCGACGATGAGCAGCTCTGCGCCGTCGGGCACCAGCCGTTTGACGATCCCCTCGACCCATGCATGGAGCTGATGGGCGGAGCACGTCCCATTCGCCTGGCATTGAAGCCAGAGCGGCTTAACGGTCTCGAGACTGGTGTGCAGCCGCGCCGTGTAGGTTCCCCCCGCAATGCTTCGGGAAGCATCGATAGCTTGCCCGGCCGGTACTGGCGCTCCAGCGGTCGGCGCATCGGGCGGCGCAGTCGTCAACGTCTGGATCGACACGTCCATCTCCTACCTTTTTCCCGTGGCGAGCGGGGCGGGTTCGGTGCGTCGCCACGATTTCGGCTGGCTGTCATGCCGGCCATCCGCGCCCTCAAGCGCGAGTATGTGGCGGTGAGCGAAATACCATGAGGCCACGAGCACGACGGTCTCGGAGACCGCGGCACCTGCAAGCGACCATGACGGGGAAGCGATAGCGAGCAGGATTGCGATCAAGACCAGACCAACGACCGCGCCGGCCGTTGTGATGAACGCCACGACCCGGAATTCGCCGAGTATCTCGAGGACGATGCGCGGCATGATGTAGAGCATGATCGGTACGAAGTTCGCCACGGCGAGAAGCCCAATGACGCTGACCGAAGCTCCCGCGAGCGACTGGGATTTTATCGTCGGCAGGACAAACAGGATGCAGGCTCCGTAAACCAGGCTGCCGAGCCCCATGACAAGCGACCATAGCTTGGCATGCATCCACACGCGCCTGACTTCATTGTTCCCCATCATCTTCGCAAGCTCGGGCTGCAGCATGTTCACAAAGGCCAGGCTGACGATGCGCAGTGGGGCAAACAGGACGATAACCGCCGCGATGGGCGCATAGGCCGCCGGACCGGCGATGCCCGCGACCAGCAGCGCCAGGCACTGACCCTGGATGTTGGTGGTCGTCGCGCTGAATCCCGACCAGCGCAGTTGGCGCCAGAGCCTGGCATAGCGCCGCCGCACGGGCGCTCGGAAACTGACGCGAAGCGGACGGGGCGCCAGGCGAGCAAGCACCGCCATGCCGATCACATTGGCCGCTGCAAGGGCATAAAACACCATTTGCAGCACGTTCGGCGCCGTCCAGATCGCCAGCGCGGCCATTGCGGCACCGGCAACCGTGAAGGCGAAATCGCTTATGCTGACGACCATCTGTTGGCGACGCGCGAAGAATGCCGTGCGCATATGGCTGCGCAGCGACCACGCCCCGATGAAGCAACCGGCGGCGATACTGCCCGCGTCACCCCACAGCAGCATCAGCAGCGCGGTCGCGGCGCCCATGATCGACGCGACGACCACCGCGGCCCCTCCAAACGTCACGTCGTGCGCGTCGACGCCGGCCCTGTTGGTGCTCTTGCCCATCCAAATGCTGGCCGGGACGGCGGTCAGTGATCTGATGTAGGACAGGCCAACGCCCCCCATCACCATCGCGATGGCGAAGATGCCGTAGCCTTCCGCCGACAGCTCGTGCAGCAGGGCGATGTTCAGCGCGAAGTGAAAGCCGCTCTGTATGGCCTCGCCGCCGATCATCAGCACAAGGCGCCGCAGCAGATGGCCTGGAAACACGAACTTCACGGACTGGTCTCCGCTTCGCGGGCGGCATGCGCCCGGCCAGGCTTCGCCAGCGCCGCCCTCAACTTGTCGGTAGCGATCGCCGCGATCGCCGTCGCCGCCACCGGCTCGCTGAAAATCTCCTCGTATCGCAACCGTCCGGCGGCGACGAACCCACGCCAGGCATCTGGCCGCAAGACGATCTCCCGCAATTTGTCGGCCAGGGCGGCCGGGTCGCCGGGCGGAACATGCCAGCCGGTCTCGCCATCGCTGACCACTTCGACCAGGCCGCCGATGGCAGACACCAGCGGCGGACGGCCATAGGCCATCGCCTCGATGGCGACGCGCCCTAGCGATTCCGGACGCCGCGACGGCACTGTGACAATATCGGCCCAGCGGTAATGCGCCGAGGGGTCCGTTACGACCGGCAACACGCTGACCCGTTCGGCCAGGCCCATGCTTTCGACCAGTTCGGCCAACGCGCGTTCGCGCTCTACGCTTTCGAAGGCGCCGCCGACCAACCGCACCTCGATCCTCGACCGCAATTCCGGTGACATCGAAGCGATCGCCTGGAGCAGAATCTCCTGGCCCTTGATCCTGTTGACGCGGCCGAGCAGCAGCACCCGCAAAGGGCGCTTGCCGTCATAAGTCATTGGTTCGGCCGCCGCCGGCCCAGCGACACCGTTGTAGACGACATGCGTGCGCGAGACCTTGGGATCGCCGAATGCGGCGCGCGTCGCGCGCGAGTTGAAGATGAGATCCGCATGGCTCCAGCGCATCAGGCCGACGAGTATCTTGCGCATGACGCCTTCGGGGATCTCGTGGATATGCAGGATGGCCTTGTCGGGGAGAAGGCGCGCGGCCAGCGCATAGTCGGCGACGATCGAGGTGTTGACGTAGGTGAGATCGCAATCCCGGAGGCGCCGCCATGCCCGAAGCACGGCCATCGGCAATCGCGCCATCTCGACCGTCGCCAGCCGCAGGATGGCCTGGCGCCTCAGCACCCAGAGCGGCTCGAAGACGATGCGGCTGGCATGGTGTTCCAGGATCTGCACGATCGGCCCGCTGCGCGGCAGCACAACCTCGATGTCGGCGGACGGAAACGCGGCGCGCAGCGCAGCAACGCTCTCCGCGAAGCTGCGATCGGAACCATAGAGTTCATAGCCCTGATGAACGCAGGCAATCCGCATCTTTGTATCCCGCCAGGTGCCGCAGCCATCGCACCAGGCGCTGGAATGCGGGAACCTTTTCGCAAGAACCATGCCCGGTTGATTCGTCCGGCCGCCGGACGCCCAATCCTTGGCAATGCCTCGTTTCGACACAGATACACACAGAAGGGTTGACCGATAATGAAACAACCACCGGGTTCAATACAGTTTTTTTACAACCCCGCGCGATGATCATCCGCCCGAACGCCGAAATCGTCGGATGGCATGGAAGTTGCCCATCCGATTTTGATGATGCAGCAATCGCTAATATATAAAGTTCTGAAAGTGCCAGCGGCCATGAAACCAGAGACGCCTGCCATTCTGATCCTGGGGACGCGCGGCATACCGGCGGCCCATGGCGGCTTTGAAACCTTCGCCGAAAGACTGGCATTTTTTCTTGCCGGGCGCGGCTGGAAGGTCGGCGTCTATTGCCAGGAGGAGGTCGCGCGGATCGACCAGAGGGTGCGCAGCGAAACCTGGCGCGGCATCGAACTCATCCACGTCCAGGTTGCCTCGAAAGGGCCGCGCGCGACCTTGGAATTCGATTGGCAATGCGTGCGCGACGCCGCCAGGCGGCCGGGCGTCTGCCTGGTGCTCGGCTACAACGGCGCGGTTTTCCTGACCTGGCTCAGGCTGAAGGGGCGCAAGATCTTCACCAATATGGACGGCATCGAGTGGCGACGCCCCAAATGGGGGATGGCGGCGCGCAGCTGGTTCTGGCTCAACGAATGGATCGGCGCCTGGGCCTCGCATCGTCTGGTCGCCGATCATCCTGCCATCGCAGACCATCTGGCGACGCGACGGCCGCGTAGCGCCATCGCCACCATCGCCTATGGCGCCGATCCGGTGACATCGGCGCCCGAGGCGCCGGTCCGGGCCCTGGGCCTGGAGCCGGGGCGCTATCTGATCTCGATCGCGCGGATCGAACCCGACAACAACATTCTGCCGATCGTCGAAGCCTTTTGCAGCCGCAAACGCGACATGAAGCTGGTGGTGCTCGGGACGCTGTCGGACGAAATCCCCTATCATGTCGCCGTCCGCAAGGCGGCGAACGGATCGGTGGTTCTGCCGGGCGCCATCTACGACCAGGCGACGGTGAAGGCACTGCGCTATCACGCACGAGCCTATCTGCATGGCCACACCGTCGGCGGCACCAACCCGTCGCTGGTCGAGGCGCTGGCGGCCGGCAACATGGTGATCGCGCACGACAATCCGTTCAATCGCTGGACCGCGGGTGCCGCCGCGATCTACTTCACCGACACCGACAGTTGCGCCGAGCGGATGCAACAGGCGCAGGACGATGACGCCCTGGTCAGGAATTGCGGCATCGCGGCAAGGGCCCGCGCCCGCGAAGCCTTCCGCTGGGAGGATGTCCTGGCTGCCTATGAGCGTGAAGCCTATCGGCTTCTCGGTGTCACCGCCGACGACGCCGTCGCGGCCAATCGCGCATCGCCCGGCACTGCATGACAGGCTGGTCGCGCCGGCGGGTGCTGCGGACGGCGCTGTCGACCGCGGCACTTGGCTCTCTCCCGATCGCGCAATTCGCCCGCGCCGCCGAGCCTCCCTTCAGGCGCGGCGTCAATGCCTGGCCCTGGTTCTCGCTGACACGTGAATTCCCGGCGCCGCGCACTGACTACGGCTGGCCGCCCTTCCAGCCGCAGCGGCCGATTCCGACCGCGCACGACCTGCGCCGGTTGCGCGACACGGGGCTCGATTTCATCCGCCTGCCGGTCGATCCCGGCCCGTTCCTGGCGGCCGACGCCACCACGCGCGCCCTGTTGCTGGACATGCTGGACGCGGCAGTCAGCGCCACCCTCGATGCGGGTCTCGGCATCATCGTCAACGTGCAGGCCAATGGCGCCACCCACTATTGGAATCCTGACCGCATGGTCGCCAGCGTCACTGCGCCCGCCTTCGATCTCTATCGCGGGCTGGTCGGCGAACTCGCCGGCAGGCTGGAGCGCTTCCAGCCCGGCAAGGTGGCGCTCGAAGCCGTCAACGAGCCGCCGCAGGCCTGCGCTTCGGACGTCTGGTCGCAGGTCCAGCTCGCGCTTCTGACCGCGGCAAGGGCATCGGCTGCAACTTTGCCCCTGGTGGTCACCGGAGGCTGCGGCTCGATGGTCGGCGGGCTGACCGCGCTCGATCCGGTGCCGCTGTCGCCGTTCGAGCCGATCCTGTTCACCTTCCACTTCTATGAGCCCTATCTGTTCAGCCATCAGGGTGCGCCGTGGATGCGCGAGCCCGTCTACCGTTCGCTCAACAACGTGCCGTGGCCGGCGTCCGCCGGCTCGTTGGAAGCGACGCTGGCGTCGGTCAGGGCGCGCATGGCGCAGGATGCCGAAACGACGGATGAGGCCAAGGAAGCCGCGTATGCGGAAACCGAGCGCGTGCTGAAGGTCTATTTCGACGCCCAGCCCGACCGGCGCTTTGTCGACAAATATCTCCGCCAGGTTCGCACCTGGGGTGACAGTCACGGCCTTGCGCCGGAGCGCATCATCATGGGCGAATTCGGCGCGCTGCGCACCGACGCTCGCTATGTGGCGGCGCCCAGTCCCGATCGGGCACGCTACATCGCCGATGTGCGCCAGGGCGCCGAGGATCTCGGCTTTGGCTGGGCATTCTGGAATCTCTTCGACGGCATGGGGATGATGGACGACACCACGCGGGCGCTCGACCCGGATATCACAGCGGCACTTGGCCTGACCATGCCGGCGGACTAGGGTCAAAACCCAATCACTCCGAACGAGTTCGACGCCAAGCCGACTTACGTCTTCCATGGCGCGAACGGCAACTTTGCGCCGCAACTTGGACGTAGAGTCCAATTTTGCGGTTGCCCGAAAGCAGACATCTCCAGCGACCATCTTGGGGGTGGTCGGGAAGCGCCAGGATCCTGCTATGCCAGTAGAGACGACTTCAGTCTCATCGGTATCGCCAGAGCCGCGAAACTGTGGTAGCCGCCGCTCAACCAACCAAAGGACGACACCCGTGAACGAACCAACCGTGGCCCAGGCGACCGAAAGTATCTATGTCTCGCTCCGGGCGGACAATGCCGACATCGACGCACATATCGCGACGCTCAAGGCGGCGCTGACACGAGAAGGGGTAAAACAGGCGGCGTTCGATCCGACCAAATTGGCGCAGAACAACCGCTCGGGCCGCAAGTTGATGCAGGCTTATTTTCGCCAGCGCGGCGTGAGCGTGAAGTTTTCGGACCAGTAGAGCCGCGCGCGGGTCTCAAGCGCGTCGGCGGCAACATCATGCCGCCGATTGGGCGCTGATGAAAATCCGTATGGACGAAGCGACCCTGGCGAACGGCGACATCAACAAAATGCCGCGCACCCGATGGCGACCTTGGCCTCAAATCCCAGCTTGGCTAGAGTTCGTGGCATGCTGAACGCCATTCACCACGTCGCGCTGATCTGCACCGACTACGCTCGGTCGCGACGGTTCTACGTCGAACTCCTCGGCCTCGATCTGATCCGGGAGGTCTACCGGGAGGAGCGGCAGTCATGGAAGGCCGATCTGCGGATCGGATCCGTCCAGCTGGAATTGTTCTCCTTCCCTACACCAGTGATGCGGCCGTCCCATCCAGAGGCGACAGGCCTGAGACATCTGGCATTTGCCGTGGCGAATCTTGATCCCGTAATTATGCGCCTGGAAGCCGCCGGCGTTCCCGTCGAGCCAATCCGGATCGACCCATATACAGACCAACGGTTTACCTTTTTCAGCGACCCGGATGGATTGCCGCTGGAACTCTACGAAACCCCATAAGCAACGGTTCGCTTTCGTGACCACGTCATCGGAGGTGGGAACGGCAGTCGGCAGATATGATCCGCCAACTCGGGTGCGTCACCGGGCTCCTTCCTGCGGGCCAGGAGGCCGACCGGTTTGCGCCTCATGTCGGCCGTTGAGCAGGCCATCGCCGCATCCCAAAAGGAGACATTTGAGTGAACAGACGAGAAGGCTCGTTTGCGCCATACGCTGCGATTGGGTTGTCAATCGCGGAACGACCGCTTTCTTCCCGTTTGCGGCGATTTCGAGATCGGTCGATGGCTTGGCTGCTTTGTGCGAAAGAGTGCACGCTAACTTGGCCGACCGATCCACCGCACGATCTCATAGGCAGGCATCGGGCGGCGAAAACCCTTCAGCGTCAGATCGCCAACAAGAACGGATTCGGCCAGCGACTCGACAGCGCCGACGACGCGTTGGCTGACGAGAATCTGGCGGGATTTGGCCTCCTCGCATAATCGGGCAGCATGGTTCGACACAGTGCCAATGACGGCATAGTCCGAGCGCTGATCAAAACCGATGCGCCCTATGGTTGCGTGGCCCCTGGCAATGCCGATCCCGAAGCCCAGCAAATAGTCCCGCTTGCGCCATCGCTCTGAATGCTCGTCAATCGCGTCGCGCATCGCAGCAGCCATCGAGACGGCTCTCTCGCTGTGGTCGGCGCATAGCAGTGGATCGTTGAAAACCACGACGATACCGTCGCCCACGAACCGCTCGAGAGTTCCCTCGTGGCGGACGATTTGTTCACCAAGACAGGAGTGATACTCGGCAAGAACCGTCATGACTTCTTCGGGTTCGGCGGTCTCCGCGAAGGCCGTAAAGCCGCGCAAATCGCAAAAGACAACGGTCACCTCGCGACGGTGGCTCTGCAAGAGCGCGTCTCCGTTGCCCGCCGCAACGATGAGGTCGGCGACCTGTTCGGGCAGGAACCGCCTGAGCCGCGCCATTCGCTCGAGCTCCGTCACCTGGTCGGCCACGGTTTGCTCGAGCGAGCGGTTCCAGTCGGAAAGTTGCGCGGCTTGGTCCTCAAGGCATTTGGCTTGGCTCGCGACAGTGTCGTGAAGTGCCTTCTGGCGCAGCATCGAGCGCACCCGCGCCAACAGCGCCTGGTGCTCGAAGGGCTTTGTCAAATAGTCGTCGCCGCCGGCGTCCAGCCCCTCGACCACGTCGCGCGTGTCGGCCTTCGCGGTGACGAGGATGACCGGAATCGCCTGCAGAGAGGTGTCCTGCTTGAGCATGCGTACCACACTGATGCCGTCGAGCTTCGGCATCATGATGTCGAGCAGGATCAGATCCGGCGTGAGTTCGCGGGCTTTCGCAAGCCCCTCTTCACCATCGGCGGCGATTACAACTTCGTAGCCGTTCGCCTCGAGGCGCATGCGCAGGATCTCAAGGTTTTCCGGGGTATCATCGACCGCGAGAATGCGAGGCGGATCGTGCAAGGCGCTGCCTCCCTCAGGAAAGGAACTGGCGAATCTCGGCGAGCAACTGGCGCGGACTGAATGGCTTGGCAATGTAACCATCGCACCCTGCAGCAAGGGCTTTAGCCTCGTCGCCCGACAGCGCGTAGGAGGTGACCGCGATGATCGGAATGTGCCGGAGCGCCGGGTCGGCCTTGATGCGGCGGGCCGCCTCATACCCGTCGATCACAGGGAGCTGAATGTCCATAAGGATCAGGTCCGGCCTGTGCGCTCCGGCTGCTGCGATGCCGGCGGCGCCGTCCGCCGCCTCTATCAGTTCGTATTCGGTGGTGGCAATGAGATCCCGGATGATCTGGCGGTTGTCCTCGGTGTCTTCCACCATCAGGATTCGTTTGCTCATGCGGCCCTCACGTCCTCGTTCACCCGGATTGGTACCTTCAGACGGAATGTCGACCCTGATCCGATCACGGACTCGACATCTATGGTTCCGCCATGCATTTCGATGATGCGCTTCGAGATCGCCAGGCCAAGACCTGTGCCACCCTTCTGCCTGGTGCTGCTGCTGTCGACCTGCTGGAATTCCTCGAAGATGAGAGCCTGGTCCTTGGCCGCAATGCCGACACCTGTATCTCGCACCGTGATCTCGAAGTGTCCGTCAGCCGCACCGGCTAGAATGTCGACCGTACCCGTCTCGGTGAACTTGACCGCATTACCTGCGAGATTGAGAAGGACCTGGGTCAGGCGGCGCTCGTCTCCGCGGCCAATTGGAAGGTTTTCTCCGACAGTTGCAGCGAGATTGAGACCTTTTGCTCGTGCCAGTGGCTCTATGGCCGCGACGGTGGATCGCACCACTTGCCCGACGGAATAGTTCTCGAGGGTCAGAGTGAGCTGGCCCGCTTCGATCTTTGAAAGGTCGAGTACGTCGTTGATGAGCCCGAGGAGGTGACGGCCGTTTGCCTGCACGCGCGCCACGGTCGTCTTTGCCTTCTCTGGAAGCTCGCCGTAGATTCCGTCGACCAACAGTTCGGTGAAGCCCAGAACCGAATTGAGCGGCGTCCTGAGCTCGTGGCTCATATTCGCCAGGAACTGGGACTTGTGGCGGCTGGCGGCCTCCAGTTCCCGGCCTTTCTCCTCTATTTCGCGGAACAGCTTGGCATTCTGGATCGCGAGCACCGATTGGGCTGCGAAGGTCTCCAGCAGGTGAACAACTTGCTCATGGAAGGCACCTGGCTTGTGGCGCCTGACGACCAGTGCACCGACGATCTTGTTGGGCCTCAGCAGCGGAACGATCAGGATACCGCGATATCCGGCTTCGACGATCGTCTTTCTTACAAGGAAGGATGAGGTCTCCTCGCTGAGGTCGGGAAACTGCACCGGCATGCATCGCCCGGGTGCGTCGCCGATCCCCATGTCGGCCAGCCCGATCGTCTGGTGGGAGACTGCGGCTATAAGCTCATCGCTCATACCGAAGTTTGCGCGCGGACGGAATTGCTGCCGCGTGCTGCTGAACACGTAGATGGTGCCAGCATCCGTCTCCGACAACTGGACCGCTTTGGCCACGATCGTTTTCAGCACCGTGTCGAGATCCAGCGTCGAATTGACCGCCTTGCTAACCTCACCAAGCGCCTCGAGCTCACCAACAGACGCGGCAAGCTCGCGCGTTCGTGACTGCACCGCCTCGAAGAGCCGCGCATTCTCGATGGCGATCACCGCCTGGTCGGCGAATGTCTCGACGAGCGCGATCTCCTTGGGATTGAAAGGTTGCGGCTCAACCCTCGTTAAGACGAATACGCCAACGAGATCACCTTCCCGCAACAGCGGGGCAGCAAGGACGGTGCGGAATCCGCCTGCCTCAGCGATCAAGGCAACGCGGTAGTCCGGATCAGCGGTCACGTCTTCGATTTGCACGATCCGCCGTTCTTCGATTACGCGCCCGACGGCGGAGCCTCGGCCTGAGGCAAGCGCTGGAAGTGGATTGGCGTCGACATAAGCACGGAAACTGGGCGGGTAGCCATGCGTCGACACATAGCGGAACACGCCATCCAGCAACTGCACGATACCACCCTTGTCGGCACGGCAGAGCCTGGCTGCCGATTCCACCAACGTATCGAGGACGACCTGCAGATCGAAGGTAGAGCGGCTGATGACCTTCAGCACGTCCGCAGTGGCTGTCTGCTGCTGAAGTGCTTCGTCGAGCTGCTGGGTGCGCGTCTCAATCTCCCGATACAGGCGCCCCAGCTGCTCGGATGTTTGGTTGACGTTGTCCGCAAGCGCTCCCAGCTCGTCCCGGTTGGCGACGGCGACCCGTTGCGCGAAGTCGCCGTCTGCGATCTGGCGTAGGCGCATCTCGATCTTCTTGACCGGCTCAATCAACGACCAGGAGATGATGTAGCCAAGTCCGAGCGCAAGCAGAATGCTGCCGACTGCAAAGGAGACAACGATCAGTCGAGAGGTCCCGTACGCCCCCTCGCTCGTTTCGATTGCAGCGACCATGTCGGCTTCTGCGATGTTGACCAACTGGTTCGTCAACCGCTCGAGGCGGTCGGCCGACGGAATGATCTCATCCAGCTGGATCTTGCGCGCCTGCTCCGTGCGACCGGCGCGGAATAACTCCACGACGTGCGTCACACCGGCAGCTAGCCGTTCGTACTCCTGCCGAACCTGTCCCAGCACCTCCGCCTCGGTTTCTGCGACGAACTCCATGCGGTCAAGGTCGTAGCCAAACTGGTTGAGCTGGCGCAGCGCTGCATCGAGCATCCGCTCGTCCTGAAGCAGAAGCGCGGTCGAGATGCTGTAGAGCTGGTTCGTGGTGTCGTGCTGGACTTGGCGATAGGCTGCGATCCGGCGCTGCAGTTTGATCAGCTCATTTGTTTGATCATTGACCCCACTCAGCACCTGCAACCCGACGGCCCCGAGCACGATCAACAGGCCGACAATCGACAGGAAAGCGATCAAGAGCTTGGTCTGGACACGCGCCGGCAGCCGGGCAACCCAGCCAACGAGCCGGTTCGTTATGCTATTTGGATTGGTCCAAGAGGCTGAGAAGATCACCCCGGAACTCCTCCAGGTCGAACCGGACGCCAAGATACTGTACTCGCAAGATGCCATCGGGGTCTACGAGCGACGTCAACAAGGTATGGTCGACATCTCCGTTCGCCGCCTTCTTCGCTATGACCCCGTATTTCCGTCCAACATCGTGAACGACAGCCGGATCGCCGGTAAGAAACGACCAGCCCTTCAGATCGGCGCCAAAATTCTGCGCATATTCCTTCAAGACATCGGGTGTATCGCGCTCCGGGTCGACGGTGATCGAAACGAAGGCGATTTTGGGGCCGAACGCACTACCCAACTTTTCCTGCACACTGGCCATATGGGCGGTCAGCATCGGGCAGACGTCGGTACAGTACGTATAGATGAATGCAATGGCGACCACCTTGCCGCGGAAGTCGCGCAGCGACACCGGCTTGTGGTCCTGCGATATCAGCGTGAAATCCGGTGCAGCGCCCATCATCGGCAGGCGCTCGTTGTCCCCGGCGTGCGCTGACGCTTGGTGCGCAGAGGTGTGCGCAGGCGCAGCGACGAGGGCGAGGAGCAGCAACGCGCGCGTCGGCCAGCGACTCACGTCTTCATCTCGCGCTTGAGCTCTTTAAGGAAACGCCAGTCGGTGCCGCGGTCCAGGACCTCCTGTGGCCTCATCGTGACCGCATTTGTCTCCTGCATACGCAGCGCATAGAAACGCAGGGAGTCCTCGGGGTCATATTCACGCCATTTGTCGTAGCGTATGTCGGAACGGATAGCCTGAAGCGTGTAGTCGCTGGCGTAGCCTGTATCGACCGCACTTTTGGCAACCGCTTCCGGATTGGTTATGCAGAGGTCCACGGCCTTGAGTAGAGCGCGCATGACTCGTTTGGTCGCCATCGGGTAACGTTCTGCGTAATCTGCGGTGCTCGCGAGCATGCAACAAAAATACTGCGACCATGGTTTGTCGATCGCCGTGCTGACAAGTACATGGCCGAGCTTTCGCTCGCGCGCCTGCTGGGGCGTGGGCGGTCCGCCGAGGAACGCGTCGATCTTACCCTCCGCGAGGCTTTGAACCGCATCGGGGGTTACGAGAGTTTCGAAATCCTTTGCCGGATCAAGGCCGACATAGGAAGACATCACATTCAGCAACAGATACTGGATGGTGGTGCCATCCACTCCGACCGTCTTACCCTTCAGATCAGGGATGCCAACGACCCGATCGTTTGCGATCAGCTCAAGACAGCCGACATGCAACCCGGTCAAGACTTTTATCGGCGCGCCTTTTGCGATGTTAAGCACATGCGCGAGCGGGTAGTTCCAGTCGAAGTCGATCTCGTCGTGGCCGATCCAGTCTGACGAATCCGGGCCGGTGCCCGAAGACACGAACTCAACGTCGGTCAAGCCTTCGGCATGCAGAAGCTCGGTGGCCGCATACATCGGCGATTGGCAGTCCGAGACCTTGGCGAACACCGGCAACCGGACTTTCGTCATCTCTGGCGCCGGCTCGGCGAGCGCCAGCCTCGGGGCTGCGGCTAATCCCGCGGCACCCGCCGCGAGGCCGGCCATGAAGCGGCGGCGATTCTGGATGATGTGCATGACGTTCTCCTCTTCAGCGGTCCTTCGCGCTGCGCCTCTCACGTCTTCAGTTCGCGCTTGATCTCTTCGAAGAAGTGCAAATCCGTCCCTTTGGCGATGATCTCCTGCGGGCTCGACTTGATCATGCCTGTTTCGTGCATACGCAGCGCGTAGAAGCGCATCGAAGCCTCGGCATTGTACTCTCGCCAGACGTCGTACCGCGTGTCGCTCAGCGTTTGCAGCGCGTAGTCGTAGCTCGGGACGAAACCTCGATCGACCAGTTGCCCGGCACTCCATGACGGATCGGACGCGCAGAAGTCAGCGCCCTTGAGGATGGCCCTGAGGACGCGCTTTGTGGCCACCGGATATTTGTCCACGTACTCCGCTCTGGCCGAGATCATGCAGCAGAAATGCTGAGACCAGGGGCGGTCGACAGTCGTATTGACGATCGTATGGCCGATTTTCTTGGCGCGCAGTTGCTGCGGTGCGGGTGGCGTGAACAGGAATGCGTCGAACTCTCCAGCGACGAAGCCTTCCGTTGCCTTGCCTTTCCAGGTGACCCATTCGATGTCTTTGGCGGGATCCAGCCCAACATAGGCGGCCATCAGGGCGACCATCGTGTAGCTCAGGGAATCGAGAGTAAACGTGCCGACCCGCTTACCGCGCAGATCGGTGATGTCCCTGACGCTGTCGTTGGCGATCAGCTCCATGCATCCGGCATGCAGCCCGGCAAGCACTTTGATGGGCACCCCAGTGTCGATCGATGTGAGATGGACCGGCACGTAGTTCACGCTGAAATCCGTCTCGCCATTTGCGATCCACGCCCACTGGTCGAGCTTGGGGTCACCTTGTACGTATTGGACGTCAGTGAAGCCGTCCGCGCGCAGCAGCTCGCCGGCAAGATACAGGCCCGCCCAGCAATAGGCGCCATTGATCCACCGTGGCAGGCGCACCGTCGTCGTCTCGGGTGGCGGCCCGGCCCAGGCATCGGTCGCGGTGCCCAGCAGGCCGGTGGCGCCGGCTGCTGCAGCAGCGAACATAAAACTGCGGCGGCTCTGGATGATCTGCATGGGTCTCTCCTCCCCATGACGGGCGCAGCGTGCCTGCTATCCGCTCACGTCTTCAGTTCGCGCTTCAACTCGTCAAGGAACCGCCAATCCGTTCCGTCGGCGATGATCTTTTGCGGGCTCGACTTGATCATGCCAGTCTCCTGCATGCGCAGGGCGTAGAAGCGCATCGAGGCTTCGGCTTCGTAATCCCGCCAGACGTCGTACCGCGTGTCGCTCAGCGTTTGCAGCGCGTATTCGTAGCTGTGCACGAAACCTCGCTCGACCATCTGCCCGGCACTCCATGCGGGATCCGACGCGCAAAGGTCGGCACCCTTAACGATGGCCCTGAGCACGCGCTTGGTCGCCACCGGGTACTTGTTCACATAATCCGCAGCGGCCGAGGTCATGCAGCAGAAGTGCTGCGACCAGGGGCGGTCGACCGCCGTATTGAGGATCGTGTGGCCGATTCTCTTGGCGCGCAGTTGCTGCGTTTCCGGCGGCGTGAAGAGATATGCATCGAACTGTCCATTGGCGAAGGCTTCTACCGGCTTACTTTCCTGGACCCATTCGAAGTCGTTGACTGGATCCAGTCCGATATAGGAGGCCATCAGGGCGACCAGCACGCGCGACGGCGCGTCGATGTCGTGCATGCCCACCCGCTTGCCCTTGAGGTCCGAGATGCCTTCGACGCTGTCGTTGGCGATCAACTCGAGGCACCCGGAGTGCAGACCGCCAAGCACCTTGATTGGTACGCCCGCGTCGATCGATGCGACATGGACTGGCGCGTAGTTCATGCTGAAATCCGTGTCGCCGCGTGCAATCCACACCGCCTGGTCGACTTTCTCGTCGCCCTGCACGTACTGGACGTCGGTGAAGCCCTCCGCTTTGAGCAGCTCTCCGGCCAGGTACATTCCCGCCCAGCAGTAGGCGCCATCAATCCATCGCGGCAAGCGAACGGACGTCGTTTCAGGAGGTGCCTCTGCCCACGCATCTGTCGCCCCGCCCATAAGGCCGGCGACGCCGGTTGCCGCAGCACCTTCCAGGAAGCGGCGACGGCTTTGGATTATCTGCATGCTTTTCTCCTCCCATGAAAAGGCCCAGCGTGCCGGCTAGCTACTCACATCTTCAACTCGCGCTTAAGCTCGTTTATGAAGCGCCAGTCCGTGCCGTCGGCGATAATCTGTTGCGGGCTCGATTTGATCATGCCCGTCTCCTGCATGCGCAGCGTGTAGAACCGCAACGAGTCTTCAGGATCGAATTCCCGCCAGCGGTCGTAACGGATATCCTTCAGCGTCTGGAGCGCGTCGTCATACGATGGGACGAAATCGCGATCGACCATCTGCCGGGCCACCCTTTCCGGGTTCGACACGCAGAGGTCGGCCGCCTTGAGGATGGATCGCAAGACCCGCTTGGTCGCCACCGGGTACCTGTTCACGTAGTCCGTGGTCGCGGAGATCATGCAGCAGAAATACTGCGACCATGGACGGTCGACCGCATTGTTGAGGATCGTGTGGCCGATCTTCTTGGCGCGCAGCTCCTGCGGCTGGGGCGGCGTCCCGAGGAATGCGTCGATTTTCCCTTGGACGAAGAGTTCCGTGGGCTTGACGTCCTCAGTCAAGACCCACTGGATATCGTTGACGGGATCGAGCCCGACATAGGCGGCCATAAGGGACAGCCACACGTGTCGCGAGTTGTTGAAACCATCAACGCCCACTCTCTTGCCCCGCAGATCCGTGACGCTGCGGACGCTCTCGTTGGCGATCAGTTCGAGGCATCCCGAGTGCAACCCGGTTAGCACCTTGATCGGCACGCCGGCATCGATCGACGCGATTTGGTTCGGCGGAAAGTTGACCGAGAAATCCGTCTCACCGCGTGCGATCCACTCCGATTGGTCGACGCTCCTATCGCCTTCTACGTACCGAACGTCTGTGAAGCCATCTGCACGCATCAGTTCCCCGGCGATGTAAGCGCCTGCCCAGCAGTAGGAACCACCAACCCGCCGCGGCAGACGAACCGTGGTCGTTTCCAGCGGCGGTTCCGCGTGCAGTGACTTTGGAACACCGACGATACCGGCAGCGCCTGCCATTGCAGCGCCGGCCAGGAATCGGCGGCGGGTTTGCATGATCTGCATCCGAACGCTCCTCTTCCGAATCGCAAACGACAATTCTGGCCGGAACCGAGCAAAAGAGGTTTCGGCATAGGCAGATGGTCTCGCGGGCGCGACGAGTGGTTGTGGATTCTAGCGCGCCCAGTCTGCTGCGGGAGTCTTGCGCTCTCAGTCGCCGGCGCATTTATTAGCAACCGACGATATGCCACGATACGCCCAATTTGTGTTGGCTGCGAGCGCAAAACTTACTTCGCCGAGATCGTTTGCGTGGTTGCGAATGGCCACTTCGAGTTTACCCGCGGCCGGACCCCACCCGCTGAACGTCCGCTATCGTTCTTCGGACGCCAAAAGCCGCCATTCCCCTGACGGCCCCTTCTCGGCCATTGGCGGCAGCCATTTGATGAGCTTTGTGAAACGGCCTTCCGACCGCAATTGCATCAAAAAGATGTGGAGCGGTTCTGCGTTTCCGCGAGAGGACGAACCCCGCCGACCGGCCTGATCACCGGCCGCGCCGGCCGATAAAGGGCAAGGCACAGCACCGCGACCTTGGTGAGCAGCGTGGTCTTGGAGGAGATGCTTTCCGAGGTGTTGAGAAGAATGAGCCAGCCCACCACCGGCAGCCAGACGCCAGGATGGCAGCGGCGCGCCACTTCATGCATGAACAGCCCGAAGCTGGACATCATCAAAAGGGTGAAGAAGGCGCCCTGGTAGACCGTCATGCGGACGAATGGGTTCTCGATACCCCATTCGAGGCCGTTGATCCGGCGCAGGCTCTCGACGAGATCGACGCTCGGCCCGACAATCACATCGCGCAGTTCCAGATAGTTGAAGATCTCGAACATCTCGACGCGGGCATTGGCACTGCCGCCATCCGACACGAAGCGGCCAAGCAGCGCATCGAAAAAGCCCTGCGAGGCCAATACGGCGATGGCAACCGGCAGCAGCGCGGCCAGCATCATCGCCAAGGCGGCGCCGAGCAGGTTGACGCGACCCGTGCGCAATTTGCGGAAGCCGTGGAAAAGCACATAGCTGCCGCCCAGCAGGATGGTCACCACCATCGCCGACCGGCCGCCGAATGCAACGAGCGCCGCGCACTGCAGGCCGATCATCGCCAACCGCAGCGGAGCCGGCAGCGATCTTGAGCCGCTCAAAAGAGCAAGCACGTAGACCGACGTCACCGTGGCATTGACAAGCGGATGCCCCTGCAGCGCGCTCGAGCGCGGATCGGTGGCAAACACCTCGCCATCGAAACGATAGGGAAACACCAGTGTCTTGGTGGCGAATTCGACAAGGGCGAGCAGCCCATTGACCGTCATGACCGCATGAATGACGGTAGGCAGCCGGGCGAATGTCCATTCGTCATCCTCGCCGAGCATGAGCACCAGCAGCCCGGAAGCCACGAACGTGTCGATCATGCCGGCCATGCCCGGACGTTGCCTGACGATGACGACGACCAGGAGCACGACCGCGATGACGCTCATCAGTGCCGTGGCGGGCCGCCTGTCGGCGACGTGGACGCAATAGCCGACCGGATTGCCGAACGTGCACGAACGCCAGGCAAACAGCAGAACGATGAGATAGGTGGAGGGATGTATCTTGGTCGCCGCACTACCTGACAGGCCGTCGTAATTGTAGCCCAGCAGCCAGAGCATGCCGCCCGAGACGGCGAACAGCACCAGCACCGCCGCGATCAGTCCAAACTGGGTCACCGCATCGACGGAGGTGCCGGCGCGGGGCGCGGCAGCGCCGAAATTCGAGGCTGTTCCGCTCCAGCCTGAAGCCATATCAGGCCGCCTCGTCGACCAGCAACGCGCCCGTCGGCACCCGCCCCATGACGGAAATCGCCTGCATCGTCGCCGTCACATCGCGCATCGGCGTGGCGTTCAGCCTGGCGACGACCACGATCTCGTCAACCATGGCGACAAGCGGCGAGGCATTCAGATTCTCGGCCAGCGCACCGCCATCAACGACAACGAGTTCGAAACTCCGGCTCGCCTGGGCCAGCATATGCTGCGCGAAGTAGACGCCGTGTGCTTCCTGGAAGATCGCCTTCGGCCGGCCCCTGCCCAGAAGGGCGACGTTGCTGCCCGGGGCGTACCGGCTGACGGCTTCAAACGCATATTCGCCGCGCAGCACATCGAGTATGCCGGGCTGCGGGTCCTTCTGGCCGTGGCTGGTGTTGGTATCGACGAACAGGACCCGGCTGCCCCTGGCCGCCGCGGCGTTGGCGAGCAGCCGTGCGATCCTGTTGCGCTGCTGGCCGTCTTCCGGCGGCGACGTCACCAGGATCGACGGCACCAGCGGCCAATCCGGCGGACGCCGGCCCGAACTGAACATGCGCCGGAGCGCGAGGCCGACGACGGCGTCCGTCTTCTGGCTGGTCGCGACGGCCGGGCTGGTGCCGAAAGGCCACCAGCGCCGTCCCGCCTTCGCTCCCGCCGGCAGGATGCCAAGCACGGGGGCATCGATCGTGAATTGCATCTGGGCGCTGGAAAGCACCGTCGGCGAGGAGTATTCCGCAATCAGCGCCAGGCCGGTGCCCAGCCCCAATCCGCCAAACACGGCGCCGAACAAAAGCAGCCCCAGTGGCGGCCAGCTCTTTTTCTGGGCGGGCATGGCGTCCGAAATGACGCGCGCGTTGGTGCTGTCGACGTTGATCTGTTCGCGCGTTTCCTGTGCCCGCTGCAGGTAAGTTGCGTAGACGGAACGCACCGCCTCGAGATCGCGCTGCAATTCGCGCAGCCGCACCGATGCCTGGTCGGTGTCGAGCGATTTGTTCTTGAGGCTGGCGACTTTCGTTTCCAGCGCCAGCTGGTTGGCAAGCGCCCGCTCGTAATCGGTCTCGGTGGCCGTCTGGATCCGGCCGAGTTCGCGCACGATCAGCTGCCGCGTGTCGCGCAGTTGCTGCAGCGCGGCAATCATCGACGGATGGCGCGGCCCCAGTTCCGTGCCAAGCTGCGAGACCTGGTCGACAAGTGTTGCTTCCTGTGATCGCAGGCTCGAAATCACCGACGAGCGCATCGCTTCCGACGTTGCATCGGGCGTGCCGCTCTGCTTGCGCATCTGGTCGACCTGCGCCTTCAGCGTCGCGGTGCGGCTTTGCGCCGCCGAAAGCTGCGTGTTGAGCTCGGTCAGTTCCTGGTCGCTGACCAGATTGCCAGCAGCCATCACCATGTTGTTGGCGGACTTGTAGGCCTCGACGGCATTCTCGGCCTGCTGAACGCGCTTGCGCTGTTCGTCCAGTCGCGCGGTGATCGCCTTCGACGCATCGGTGGCGGCTTGCGCGCGCGCGCTCGCCTGGTCGGCCAGATAGGCTTGTGCGATGGCGTTGGCCAGAAGTGCCGCCTTGTCGGGGCTCTTGGCGGTGACGATCACGTCGATGACCAGGACCTTGTCCGCCCGCTTCACCGCCAGGCGCCGGCGCAGGGCGTCGAGCGTTGCCACCGTCCTGTCGGTCGCGGCCGAACCGGAACCGAGGGCGCGCGACAGCATGCCCTGCCCGTTGAATTCCGGATCCCCGGTCAGTTTGGTCGCCGCGATCGCTCGCTGCAGCACGCCCGTCGACTGGACGACGCTGACCTGGCTTTCAACCTGTGTGATTCCGCCATCGGGCGCCAGTCCGCTCGGATTGATATCGTTTGTGACCACTTGCAGGTCTTGCGGATCGATGATGATTTCCGCCACGGAGCTGTACAGCGCGGGCGTGAGGAGGCCGTAGAGCAGGGTTGCGAGCGTCAGCAGTACGGCGGTGCCGATGATCCAGAGACGGCGGCGCACCAAAATGCGCTTCAGATCGCCAAGCTCGACGGTCGAGGGTGCGTATGATCCCGCTGGTTCCACCGATCCTGCTTCCGGAAAGTATTGCTGAGGCACCATGGGCAGAGATGATAGCATAGCTGCCTCCTACAATACTCCATTTGCCTGCAAGACCAAATCGCGGGCATGAACCTAGCTATTACTCCAATTGTTAAAACATTATTAATTATGTTTGGAACCCGAATGAATTTTGGCACGGAGTTTGCTTAGGTAAACGTACTGGGGTGTTGACACCGCGCAGCTGAACGAGAGACGGACGAAAATGGGGCAACACTTCAACCGGGCCGACACCAGTGTCCCATGTTCTGACGTCGGCCACGAAAGTGCCAGGTGTTCAACATGCGGCTAAGCCTGCGCCTGGACGGCGATTGCGTCCGTGGCTTCCATGTCCTGCTCGCTCAACGCCTGGCCGCGCTCGCGAATGTCGAGCTGTCCGTCGATGCCCGGCCGGCTGGCGGCGGTATCCCGCGCAGCGCCGAGGCCTTGTTCCAACTTGAAACGGCAATCCACGGCTTGCCCCGCGACGGGCTAGCAAAGCGCGTGCCGCGCTCGGCGCTCGCCCGCTATGGCGCGCCGCCCGCTTCGGTCGATCTGGTGGTCGACCTCTGCGGTGACGTTCAGCTCGAAGGCCCACGGATCTGGCACGTCACCTATGGCGGCGCCAGCGGGGAAGCGGCCCTGCTCGCCTTGATCCTCGCCGGCCAGACGCCACTCGCCCGCGTCGAGGAAAACGGCGCTGCGATTGCCGCCGGGCGCCTGGGAACCGAATATGGCGGTATCGCGCTGGCATCCTTCCAGGACATGCTGGCGCGTACGGCAAGCCTGATCGTCGCGGCGATGTCGGGCGCAGCGACGGCCGTGCCGGCACTGCCCGAGCCGGCGCAGGCTGGTGCCCCGCCGCCGATGCCCTCGGTCGGCAAGCTTGGCGTCAGGGCGGCCAAGGCGTTGGCGCGGCGGATCGTCCAGAAGATCTACCATCTTTGCTACAACGCGCCGCACTGGAAGGTCGGCTGGCGCGAAACCAAGGGCCGGGATCTGTTCGACCTGCGCGCCCATCCGGCATCGGGCTGGCAGGTGCTGCCGGACGATGGCAGCCGCTTCTACGCCGATCCGTTCCCGATCCTCTATCAGGGTCAGCTTACCCTGTTCGTCGAGGATTATATCCACCGGCTCGGCAAGGCCATCATCTCGGCTGTGCCGTTCGGTCCGGCCGGCCCGCTTGGCCGTCCTGAGCCGGTGCTGGAACTGCCCTACCATCTCTCCTACCCCTTCGTCTTCGAGCGCGACGGCGAGGTCTGGATGGTTCCGGAAAGCTGCGCCAACGGCGCGGTCGATCTTTACCGGGCGACTGCGTTTCCCGGCGGCTGGGTCAAGGAGGCGACGCTGTTGTCCGGCGTCGTCGCCAGCGACGCCACCCTGGTCGAGCACGGCGGCAGCTGGTGGATGTTCGCCACTGTCCGGGACGGTGGAGGCGCCTTCTCCGACACGCTGCATCTGTGGTCGGCGCCGGATTTTCGCGGCCCCTGGACGCCGCACCCGAACAATCCCGTGCTGATCGACATCGCCTCGGCGCGGCCGGCCGGCCGCATGGTGAAACGAGGCGATCAGTTGCTGCGCCCGGTGCAGGACTGTCGCAGGAGCTATGGCGCGGCTCTCGGCATCGCACGCATCTCTCACCTCGATTTGATCGGCATGGAGCAGGTTGTTGAGACGATCTTAAATCCAGGTGCGCTATGGGATGGACGCAAGCTCCACACGCTCAACGAGGCGGGTGGTTTCGAGTTCATCGACGGCTCGGCGATTGCACCGCGCTGGAAGCAACGAGGCGGGCGGTATTAACATAAACATTGGTTACTACCAGTCGCGCCCGCAGGTTGCTTGAGGTTGATTTGGGTCCGGACGTATTTTCCACCACAGATTGCAGAGCAGGAAGATGACTAGCAGAAAGGGCGGCGAAATGACTATCGCAGAGGCTGGCCCAGCCGAAGTCGACGTGGCGATTGTCGGCGCCGGGCTGGCCGGAACCACCTTGGCGACGGTGCTTGGAAAAGCCGGGCGCAAGGTGGCGTTGATCGATCCGCACCGCATCCATCACGACGAGTTCAGGGCTGAGAAGATCGGCACGAAGCAGATGCAGCAGTTCGAGAGACTGGGCCTCGACGCGACGCTTCTGCCTCTCGTCACCCCGATGGACGAGGTCCACGTCTTTCGCCTCGGACAATTGTTCGCGCGTGAAATGCATCGCGAGTTTGGATTTTCCTATGGCGCGCTGATCAACGGCCTGCGCGACGCGCTGCCGCCGCAAGTTCCGTTGACGGTGGGCAAAGTCGCCGAGATCACCACCGGACCGGACAAGCAGCGGCTTGTGCTCACCGACGGCTCCGTCATCGACGCGCGGCTTCTGGTGGTGGCCACCGGCTACAGCGAAGCGGTGCGGCGCGCCATCGGCGTGAACCGCATAGAAGAATCCAAGGCATTTTCGCTGTCGATCGGCTTCGATCTCGCCATCGCGCCGCGTGACTTCGCCTATCAGTCCGTCACCTGCTACGCCAAACGGGCCGGGGACCGTGTCGCCTACATCAGCGTCTTTCCGATCGGCAACAAGATGCGGGCGAACATGTTCGTCTACCGGCTGGTGGCCGAGCCGTGGACAAGGGCGTTTCGCCAGGACCCGCAAAAGATGCTTTGCGAGCTGATGCCCGAAATATCAGCGCAATGCGGGAACTTCGAGATGGCAGGCCCTGTCGAGGTCAGGCAGATCAATCTGACCACGACGCAAGGCCATCGCCGCGATGGTGTCGTCTTCATCGGCGACGCCTTCTGGACCACATGCCCGACGCCGGGCGTCGGCATCGAGCGGGTGATGACCGATGTCGATCGGCTCCATTCGGTTCACATTCCGCGCTGGCTCGAAACACCAGGCATGGCGGCTGACAAGATCTGCGCCTTCTATGACGACCCGGTCAAAATCGCCTCCGATGAGAACGGCATGCGGGTGAGCTACTATGCCAAGGAGATCACCACCGGCACAGGGCTGGAATGGCGCATCCGCCGCCTGCGCAACAACACCGCGCGCCAGCTGATGATCGTCGGCCGCAAGATACGGCATTTAGGCCTGCGGCGGGCAAATGCTGTCGCCGGCGAAGCGTCATAGAACACCCCGCCCGGATCACCCCAGCCTTGCATGCTTGGCGCGCGTGTGCGCAGGAGGCGGGAACGATATCGCCCGTCAGGTGTTAGAAACTTATGACAAACACCATGGAACCCCACGGTCACGGGATGGTGGCCGATATTTTGGCCTTGGAAGTTGCCAATGCAAGGCAGCGCATCAACCGGACCGAGCTCGCGATTCAACGCACGGAAGAAATGCTGGCCGAGAACGTCGCGCTGCGCAGCAGGATACAGACCGCGCAACGGCGTCTGGTCGAGGCCGCGGAGCGCCTGGTGAAGATTTCCAGCGCAACGGCGCCGCTGTAGCCGGTAGCGGCGATTGCCTCCCATGCAGGCCGCCAGGGCCAGGTGCAGCGCAACTGCCTGCCGACACTGGCTACTGTCGGTTTCCTCCCCCGGAATGCAGGCGGTTGCCTGGCAAGCCAACGGATTCCCGCATCAAAACCTGGCAAGGCTCGAGCCGTGCTCTCGGCGGCCCCGCCCCGCCTTCAATCCTGGCAAACAGGGCGTCCATGGCGTGGCCCGCGATCTGCCGCACCGGCTGCACCACCGCGGCGATGGCCGGCCATGTCACCTGCATCCACTCGGCGTCGTCGAAGCCGACCAGCGAAATGTCGTTGGGGCAATGCCAGCCACGCCGGCGGAACTCGGACAGCGCCACCAGTGTGCCCTTGAGGAACAGCGAATAGACGGCGCTCGGACGTTGGCCCCCGCCCCCACCTTCGCCTTGATCGAAATAGTCGCGCAATTGCGACCTGAGCGGTTCGACATCGCTTTCGGCAAGCACGACCTCGATGCGCACATCCGGCGCCAGCGCCAACGCGGTGCCGCGAAAGCCGTCGAGGCGGGCGTGCATCGTGGCTGCATGTTCGCCAAGGCCGACAACCAGGATATGGCGGTGGCCCTTGCCGATCAGTTCGCGCGCCACCTCGGCACTGGCCGCCGCACTGTCGGCCGACACGGTGTCGAAGGCGTCGTCCGACAGCACGCGGTCGATCAGCACGCCGGTCATGCCGTTGGCCTTCATGAACCCGGCGGCCGGACCGTGCTCGTTGCGCACCGGCGCCAGCACGACGCCGGCCACCCTCCAGTCATGCATGCGTTCGAGGATTTCCTTCTCACGCGCCTCGGATTCACGGCTCGATGCGGCCACCAGCGTATAGCCGCGCTGCTCGGCCAGGCTTTCGAGCTGCGTGACCATCTGGCCGAAGAACTCGCTCTCGAACTCGGGCATGATGGCACCGATGATGCGGCGCTTGGTCCGCCGCATGTCGGAGGCCAGCGGATCGACGCGGTAGCCCAAAAGCTCGACGGCATCGAAGACGCGCTGGGCATTCTCGGGCTTCACCGTGGTGACGCCGGCCATGACCTTGGAGACGGTGGCTGCCGACACGCCGGCATGGCTTGCCACGTCGTGGATCGACGGACGCCGCCGCTGGCCCTGCCCATGCGCCATTGGTCCTCCTCACGAGGCGCGGACGTCAGCATTTTTCGTCCGCCACCAATCGAGTAAATCGATTTTTCGCGTTTGTAAATCGTTTAATCGAAGGTATTTTGTCTCCGTGCGTGTCGCCCAAAAGTGTGCAACGGGATAACGACATGTGCAAACTAAAAATGGGCGATGAGGTTCGCGCCCGGAGGAAATTGCCATGTCAGATAGCACCTTGCCGCTGGTCATCAGCGCGCCGGAACCGCGCACGCTCGACCTCATCTTCATGCCCCCGCAGTTGGCACGCTTCCGGAAAACATACCGTATCGTCGAGACGACACCCGATGGCGTCGCAAAATTGCCGGCCGATGTGCTGGCCGAAGCCCGCTACATCGTCGGCCAGCCGCCGATCGCGCCTGAAACGCTGGACAAGATGAAGGCCCTGCGCTGCGTCTTCAACGTCGAGACCAACCTGATCAACAACATGCCCTACGAGACACTGTTTGCGCGCGGCATCCATGTCGTCACCACCGGCCTGGTCTTCGCCGAGCCGGTGGCCGAGCTTGGCCTTGCCATGGCGCTCAACCTTGCCCGCGACATCGTCGACGCTGACCTCGCCTTTCGCCATGGCAAGGAGCTGTGGGGCGGCGACGGCAACCGGACAGCCCGGTTGCTGTCGGGGGCCGATGTCGGCATCGTCGGTTTCGGCGATCTCGGCCGTGCGCTGAACCGGCTGCTGTCGGGCTTCCGCACCCGCACAAAAGTCTTCGATCCCTGGCTGCCGCCGTCGATCCTGATCGACAACGGCGTCGAGCCGACCTCGCTCGACGAGGTGCTGTCGCAGAGCGACTTCGTCTTCGTTGTGGCTTCGGTGACCAGCGAGAACCAGGGATTTCTCGGCGCCGACGCCTTTGCCAGCATGCGCGAGGGCGCGGCCTTCATCCTGCTCAGCCGCGCCGGCGTCGTCGATTTTCCCGCCCTGATGGCGGCGGTGAAAAGCGGCCACATCGTCGCCGCCAGTGATGTCTTTCCGGAAGAGCCGCTGGCGCAAGGCCATCCGGTTCGTGCCCTGCCCGGTTTCCTGCGCTCGGCCCACCGCGCCGGCGCGCTCGACATCGCGTTCAAGCGCATGGGCGACATGGTGCTGGAGGACATGGACCTGGTCGATCGCGGCCTGCCGCCACTGCGCTCTAAACGCGCCGAGCGCGAGACGGTGTCGAGGATGCGTTCGAAGCCGGTGGATAAGAACTGACGGAGGGCGGCCGTTTTTGGCGCTGTCGGGTTGGCGCGCCATTCGATCCGGAACTCGATCAAATACCGCCTGGGGATGTTGCGTGCGATCCCGGCCCGATGCTTGTGCTGGTCTCGCAATTCGATGCCACCCTGGTGTCCGAGGACATGACCTGGACTTTGGTCACTGGCGGGTCCGCCTGAAACTCTCAAGCAACTCGGTTTCATTGCTGCAGCCATTCTCGAATAGCGAGAACACCGTGGCTGCGAGCCGCTGCACGTTTGGCTCCGGCGACTTCGGATCAAGTTTGCGTTCGGAGCAGACCTGGTCGAAGACGCGTTGGCACAGTTTCAGATCGGAAGGATAGAAGCCGGGATGGCGCTTGTTAAGGCTCGACATGAGAAGCCCTCTCTTGGAGCAGCGACCACTTGCCTGACGATGTCCGCACCCCCAAATCGTACACTTTCCCGCCTGCCGAAGATAGATACGTGTGTCATCAGACACGCTTCGAACGGATTTCCAGACGTGACATGGCGCTCTTGTCGTTAGCCGGCGGATTTTATCGACCGTCGCCGTGATCCGGCATTCTCAAGGGATATGTCGGTTTTGTACCAAGACGCGTTTGGTACGTTTCCGACACTAACGTTCAGGTCGATCTTTTCGTATGCGAACGGTGTTGGGGGCCGCCGTGCATCGAATTTCATACCGCATTCCTGGGTTTTTTCGTTCAAACTCCCTATATACGGGCTATCGTCGGCACGTTGATACGGGGCGCGGACGGCTGGGAGATGGGATGGCTCTTGCCCTGCATTGGGCCGCGCCATGACCGATCCTGAAAAAAACCACCAATACCGAAATCAACTGCTGCGGCGTATGCCGGCGGATGACCTGGCGTTGCTCGAGCCCCATATGCAGCGCTGCGACCTGCCTTTGCGCCAGGTACTGGTGAGCCCCAATATTCCGATCGAGGCCGTCTACTTCATCGAACGGGGCATCGGCTCGGTGGTCGCCAGCACGACCCGCGGCCACGAGGCCGAAGTGGGCTTCATCGGCTTCGAAGGCATGACGGGATCTTCGCTGGTGATGGGCGACGACCGTGCGGTGCACGCCTGCTATGTGCAGCTCGAGGGCGAAGCCATCCGCATCGAAGCCGGCCCTTTCAATGCAGCCCTTGCGGCAAGTGCGACCTTGCGGATGTTCCTGCTGCGCTTCGTCAACGCGCTACAGACGCAGGCCGGTTGCACCGCGCTCGTCAACGCAAGGCTGAAGCTCGAGGAGCGGCTGGCGCGGTGGCTGCTCATGTGCGACGACCGGGTGCCTGGCGAAACCCTGGCCATCACGCACGAATTCCTGGCCATCATGCTTGGCGTTCGACGGCCAGGCGTCACCGTTGCCCTCCAGTTGCTGGAAGGCCGCGCGCTGATCCGTTCGCGGCGCGGCGAAATCGTCATCCGCGACCGCGCCGGATTGGAAGAACTCGCCAATGGCAGTTACGGCGAAGCCGAGGCCGAATATGTCAGGCTGCTCGGCGAGATCGATGCCGACTGATCAAGGGCGCCGCGCCACCGGCTTGCCCGATGATGTCACTTTGCCGGGCCCTGTCGCACCGACTTCATAGTCATCCGCCGCCCTGTTCCGGCCAACCGGTTCATTTCTGCCAATTGGCAACCCGCCATGCTCCAGGCTTGCTAGCTTGCATTTCGTCTGTTCGGCCGCCGCTCCGATAAGGCAATCGATGGTGAACATGGCGCCGGCGTGATCGCTCGCGGCCACCGCCTGGCGTATCTTGCTCAATTGCGCTTGCGTATAGTCCAGAAGCTCGACCAGGCCGGTGTGATCCAAACCGCCCTCCATCACAGGATGTCGAGTGGCCGATCCAGGTCGCTCTTGACACTGGATTACGCCCATTTGGCTGGCTTGCATAGCCAAACGGTCAAAACCGTACAGTCTTCGTGTCACCGGACCGGCCGCGCTATTGGCCCAAAGTCCCTCTTCGCGAAACCGTCACCGCATGCGAGTTTGGCAAAATATAAGTTATCGCTTGAATAAGCATCCGTACGTCGCGGGGGCGATGTCGTGCCAATTCGCGAGAATCTCGCCGCCAATCTCAGGCGGCTGGTCCAACGCCACGCTTCCGTGAGTGCGGTGTGCCGTGAGCTTGGCATCAACCGCACCCAGTTCGAGCGCTATCTGCAAGGCCAGGCCATTCCGAACAAAGCCACCGCCAGGCTGATCTGCGGCTTCTTCAAGATCGACGAGAACGATCTTTATCGCGAGCCCGCTGCCGCGGCAGCCACCGACAGCCACGCATTGCTGCGCCAGAGACTGTATGAGACCATGGTGCATCCCCCCTCGCCGGCCATCGCCGGTGGTACCTATTTCACCTATTTTTCGGTTCCCGGCCGCCCCGACCTTTTGACGCGCTCGATCACCTTCGTGCAGCGTGAGACCGAGCTGGTCACCTTCAGGCGCGTGACGCGGTGGGCTCCAGACGACAGCCAGGGCGGAGCACGGGCGCCCGACAACCACTACGGCGTGGTGATCTCGCGCCTGAACTGGATCTATTTCAGCGGCATCAACAGCCGCCAGACCGGCGAGCCGTCGATCATGGCCGTGCAATGGGCCCCAATCTCGGAGCCGGTTCTGGTCGGCAGGGCCATTGTCCTAACTGGATCGGGGCCAGCCTTCGTGTCGGTGATCATGCGGCGGGACGTCACCAGGATCAGCCTGAGACAGGCGATGCGGATGGCCCACACTGTCAGCCTCGATGACCCCAGCGTCGACCCTCTGGCGGCAAGCCTCGCGCGCGAGGCTTGATGCACCAGATCCGGAGCGACTGACGGCGCGGCGCGGCCGGTCGGAGAGGACCTCCCTTTTTTCTTGCCATGTTGCACTGCGAAAGATTTGTTGCATTGCGATGTCAACCTGCCCGGCCGACACTTGCGACGGGGCTGGGACAAGCGGTGGGCCAAGAGGTGGGCTTGCACGAAGGAGCCGTCTTGGCAGCATCGTTCCGGCCGGACATACAGGGATTGCGCGCGCTCGCCGTTGGCGGCGTCGTCGCCTATCATTTCGGGCTCTCCGCCCTGCCCGGCGGCTTTGCCGGCGTCGACATCTTCTTCGTCATCTCCGGCTGGCTAATCACCACCCACCTCATGCAGGAAATCGGCGATACCGGCAGGCTCGACCTCTGGCGCTTCTATGCCAGGCGCGCGCGGCGCCTTTTGCCGGCGGCACTGTTCGTCATCCTAGCGACGCTTGTGGCCGGCTATTTCATCCTGTCGCCGCAGGAGCAGGCACTCTATTCGCGCGGCGCCATGTTCGCCTCGGCCTACGCCATCAATCTGTGGCTGCTGCGCTGGTCGTTCGACTATTTCGCCACTGACGCCACCAGCAATCCCTTCATCCACTTCTGGTCGCTGTCCGTGGAGGAGCAGTTCTACCTGGCCTGGCCGGCGCTGCTTCTGCTGGCCGCCTGGCTGCGTCCCAGCCGGCGAACGGCGGTGGTCGTGATCGGCATCGCCGGCCTCGTCTCCTTCGTCGCTTGCGCCTGGCTGACCAGCGCAGCACCAGCCTGGGCCTTCTATTTTTCGCCGCTGCGTGCCTGGGAGTTCGCCGCCGGCGGCCTGGCGACGCTGGTCCCAGTGACTTTCCTATTGCATCGTCCGCGGCTGCGTGTTGCACTTGGCTGGCTCGGCCTGGCGTTGATCGCGGCGGCCTACCTGTGGCTGAGCGAAGACCTGCCCTTTCCCGGCTACCTGGCGCTGCTGCCGGTTGCCGGCACGGTGTTGGTGCTGTTGGGCGGGGCCGGCGGGGAGCAGGCCGGCATGCTGGCCACCGGGCGGACCAACGGTCAAGCCTACAGCCCGGTCGCCGCTCTGTCGCTGCCGCCCCTGCAATGGATCGGCGCGCTCTCCTATTCGCTCTATCTCTGGCACTGGCCGGTGATCGTCTATGCCCAGATGCTGGCGCCGGATCTCAGCGTGGCGCAGCGCCTCGGTTGCGGCGCGCTGGCGTTGGCGCTGTCGGTGTTCACCTATCACCTGATCGAGAACCCCGGACGGCGCGCCGTCTGGCTGACGGCGGGCGCCAGGGCTCCTTATTTCAGCGCGATTCCGGACGCAAGACCGCGTCTCACTTTTCCTGCAATTGCGCTGGCTCCGGCGCTGGCGCTGACCGGCGCCGGCGTGGCGATGGCCTATGCCAATGCGCATCTGGCCCAGCGCAACATCGACCCCGACCAGCGAGGCATCGAGCAGGCGGCCGAACAACCCTCCATCGCGCGCGCCGTCGACAAGAGCTGCCTGCTCGACTTCCACACGGTGACGCCCAAACCCTGCACGTTCGGCGCCACGGATGCCGCCCACACCATCGTGCTGTT
This sequence comes from Mesorhizobium waitakense, assembly GCF_056431085.1. Lineage (NCBI taxonomy): Bacteria > Pseudomonadati > Pseudomonadota > Alphaproteobacteria > Hyphomicrobiales > Phyllobacteriaceae > Mesorhizobium > Mesorhizobium waitakense. Next base: position 83,441 of record NZ_JBWKME010000062.1, read on the forward strand.
CGGCGATTCGCATGCCGACCATTGGTCGACGCCGCTGATCGAGGCGGCCAGGCGCAACGACACCAGGGTGGTCACCTATCTCAAATCATCGTGCCGCGCCTCGCGGCTCTCGACCTTCAACACCGTGCTGAAACGCGACTACACCGAATGCGACGCCTGGCGCGAGCAGGCGATATCGGACATCATCGCCCGCAAGCCGCGCCTGGTGGTGATCTCGGAATTCTCCATTGGCAATCTGACGCGTGACATGCCCGCCGCCAGCCGCACCGCCGAGACCGAGCGCTGGCAGGCCGGCCTGCGCTCGACCTTGCAGGCGTTCAGCCGGGCCGGCGTCGAGGCCGCGGTGATCCGCGACACGCCGATCAACGCCAGCTTCGCCGATTCCTGCGTGGCGCGCGCGCTGTGGTGGCGCGAGGCGCCGTCGCCGCACTGCGACACGCCAAGGAGCGAGGCCGCCAATGACGGCGCGGCCGCCGCCGAGCGCGCCGTCGTGGCCAGCGTGCCCGACACGCTCTATGTCGACCTCACCGACCGCTTCTGCGGCCGCACCGCCTGCCACGTCTTCATCGGCGGCAAGCTAGCCTTCCGCGACCGCCACCACCTCGCCACCGCCTTCGCCGAGACGCTGGAGCGGCCGCTGGAGAAGGCGTTGTTTTGAAAACCAGCGCCCGCCCTCCTATCGCCACCCACCCGACGCCGTAATCCGCTCTCCAGTCACCCAACCCGCCTCGTCGGACGCCAGAAACACCGCCACCCGCGCAATGTCGTCGGGCTAGCCAAAGCGGCCGAGCGGGGTGACCGCCACCAGCGCCTCCTCGTGTTCGCTGCCGACGATGCCGACACGCTGCAGCCCTTCGGTGTCGACGCCGCCCGGCGCAATCGCGTTGACGCGGATGCGGCGGGCGCCAAGCTCACGCGACATCGACAGCGTGATCGAATCCACCGCCGCCTTGGTGGCGGCATAGACCAGCGAGTTGGGCTGCGGATTGGAACTGGCGACCGAGCTGATGTTGATGATGCTGCCGCCGGCCGGCCCGAAATGCTTCACCGCTTCCTGGATGGCGAGCACGACGCCCAGCACATTAGTGCCGAATTCGCGGTGGAACTCGGCCTCTGTCACCGCCTCCAGCGGCTCGAACTGGAACACGACGGCATTGTTGACCAGGATGTCGATGCCGCCGAACGAGGACTTTGCCGCTTCGAACAGGCCGCGCACGTCAGCCGCTTGCGCAACATCGCCCTTCACCGCGACCGCCCGGCCGCCGGCGTCCGCGATGGCGGCGACGACGCGCTCGGCGCCTTCCCGCGATGAGGCATAGTTGACCACGACAGCCGCGCCCGCCGCCGCCAATCCCTTGGCGATGGCTGCTCCTATACCCTTCGATGCGCCGGTGACGATGGCGACCTTGCCGTTCAGACTGGTCATCCATTCTCTCCTTGATCCTGACGATGAGCGGTATTTAAGCACGCCGAAAAAGCGCATTAGATTGTCAGTACGCCACTCTTTCTTGCCTGGAATTCCGCAATCAGCCCCTTCTCGACATGCGATGACGTCTCCATGACCACCATCCTCGAAAAGACCGCCGGCCTCGTCGCTTTCGTGCGCACGGTGGATGCCGGCTCGTTCCACGTCGCCAGCCGGCTGATTGGCTCCAGCCCGTCGGCCGTGTCGAAGAGCGTGGCGAAGCTGGAGCGGCGGCTCGGCGCAAAACTCATCCAACGCTCGACGCGCCGGCTGGGGCTGACCAGCGAAGGCATCGCCTATTACGAGCGAGTGGCGCCGCTGCTGCGGGCGCTCGACGATGCGCAGGACATCGTGCAAAGCACCGGCACGGCGCGCGGCCTGCTGCGTGTCACCGCCCCGGTCGAACTCGGCCGCGGCCTCATTGCCTCATGGGTGCAGTTGTTCCTGGCCGAGCAGCCGGAAGTGAAGCTGGAACTCAGCGTCACAGACCGCCATGCCGACCTGATCCGCGAGAACTATGACGTGGCGGTGCGCATGGGCACGCTGGCCGATGCCGGGCTTACGGCGCGGCGCATCGCCAGCCTGCCGATCGTGCTCGTGGCCGCCCCCGCCTATCTCCAGCGTCGAGGCTTGCCAGCCTCGATCTCCGATCTGCGACGCCACGATTTCGTCCGCTACGTCTCGGCCGGCCGCCCGCGACCCATCGCCTTCGCCGACGGTACCGAAATCGTGCCCGATGGCCGCTTCGACACCGACGACGGCGGCGCCATCCGCAACGCGGCACTTTCCGGCGCCGGCATCGCCCACCTCCTGCAAGTCGCCGTGCAAGACGACATCGACACCGCCCGACTCATGCGCGTCCTGCCGGAGGTGCCGATGCCAACCATGCCGGTCCACATCGTACATGCCTTCGGCCGGCAACTGCCGGTGCGGGCAAGGCTGTTCGTGGAGTTTTTGACAAGGCAGATGGGGAGGTTGGGAAGGTAACTAGCTTCTCCCTCGTTTACGGCGTGCAATAGTATATGGATTCCTGAACTGTCTGCCGGCCCGGCCTTGATGTCCCTACTGTTCGTCACATCTAGCGAATCTGTGGAACGGGGCCGCGTCTCGGGGGTTATATTAGGTCAACCTTGAAAGGAGGTAGCCATGAAGAAGCTCCTGCTTGTTTCGGTTATCGCCATTGCTTCGGCGGCGGCGATGATCGCCCCCGCGGATGCCCGCGCCCGTATCACTCTCGGCATCGGCGGCTATGCCGACGACTATTACGGCAACGGCTATTACAATGGTTACGGTGACTACGGCGATCGCTACGCCTATCGCCGCTACTACCAGGACGACTCCTACGACAACGGTTACAGGCCGCGTTATTACCACCGGCACCACCGTTGCCACATCGAACTGGTCAAGCACTGGCGCCATCACCACAGGATCATCGAGGAAATCCGCGTCTGCGGATGACCTGATCTTGTGAGAACTGATCCGGCCGGCATTGCCGGTCGGGTCGCCTGTCACCCTCACCTTCTCCCCAACATCATCCCATAGTGCACCGCCAGCAGGTCCAGCCCGACCTTCAAGAGCTTTGTCACCACATCCCGCCCCTCGCCGGTCTGCTCGGCCAGGCTCTTGATCGAGCCGCCGGCGCAGCAGACTTTCTGGACCACGGCGGCCACCTCCCAATGCCATAGCGCCCGGCTTGCGGCGGCATGCGCCCGGCCGGCGTCGAGCACGCTGTCGGCGATGCCGCCGCCGTGCCGGCCGCCGTCGACGCGCTCGCTCCAGCGCATCGGCTTCACGCTCGCCTGCTGGCTGCAGCGGAAATCCTCGCGGTAGCGCAGGCCGGCCTCGCGCTGCTGGCGCGACAGCGAGGTGATGCCCAGCAGCGGATCCACATTGCGCACCCGCACGATGCCGCCGGTGGAGGTGAAGCCGTCATTCGACACCTCGTAGACGCGGCCCGCTTCCAGCGTGCCCGCAGCTAGCCGCTTGCGGCCGAAGTCATCGTCCTTCAGCGCGAAATCATGGCCGATCTCGCGGCGGATGCGCACCTGCTCGGCCTCGCCCTTCGGCAGTTTTGGCGCCTGCGGTCTTGCGGCTCTGGTTCTCTTGCTCACGGGAGGCTCCTGGTTGGGGTGTTGGGATTAGGGAGGCTGGTGATCCTTCGCGCCCCCCTCTGCCCTGCCGGGCATCTCCCCCACGAGTGGGGAGATTGGATGTTGCTGCTGCTTTCGCAATCGCCAACGTTGCAGGAAAGGCGGTGCGGGCAACGCTGCCGATCTCCCTCCTTGTGCGGGAGATGGCCGGCAGGCCAGAGGGGGGGGGCGCTGTCCCGCCGATCTGTCAATCAGAGAGCGTCACCTCTTCACCGGCGGCACTAACGTACCTTCTGCTCTGGCGAGCACCTCGCGGATAGCGCAGCTCAATGCTGAGTACGCTGGAGGACACAAGCCTTGCCGAGACTGCGGCCATATCCGCGTCCGGACTAATGGAACCAGCGCGAACTTTCGACGTTATGTCGCGTCCATACCAACGGGAGGTTTGCGTATGACAGCTTTCATGCCGGTTACGCTGCGCTTTTGCGACAGCAGAACCATGTTGGTCGGCTCGGTGGCTGAGGCCGCCGACGCGCTCAGGCAGCAATGGCCAGACAAGACAGCACCTGGCTATGTCGAGGCGGCCAGGCTCGTCGCCTTGGCGGTAGACGGCACTTGCAGCCAGCGCATCGCGTTCGACGCCCTCACCAGGGCGGCTGGGCAACAGAATATATTGGTGGCCAGGCCAAGAAGCCGCGCCCATGCCTGGCTGGACGCCGTGGTCAGCCCGTGAGGGTTGTGAGGTTGGTGGGCAGGGCCGGGCCGAAAATGTGATGCAACCGCCAGCCAGCGTGGCGCGTTGATAAGAGCGGGGTTTCCAGCCCCGCGCAGAGTGAAGGTGAACGCCGTGGGTACGATGAAGACCGGAGTGCCGCTCAAGGTGCGGATCGACGGACAGATCGAAGAGATCGACTGCGTCAACGACGCCGCCGACTTCCTGCAGCGCTGGCCGCTCGAGCGGCGCGGCCATGTCTACCGCAGCGCCCTCAACGCCTGCAGCGCTGCCATCGCAGCGCAGATTTCCGAATCCGACGCCATGAAAGTGTTCACCGGCTTTGCCAGGGTGGCCGACATCCTGGAGGCCGAAGGCGGACCGGCCATGACGCTCGAGACCAGGACCGTGCAAAGCCGCATGCCCAAGCAAGGCCGGCAGATACCGAAATAGGGCGACGAAGTTTCTTTCTCCCCGTGAACGGGGAGAAATGTCCGCCAGGGCAATGAGGGGCGGCGCCAGCGCTTCGGTCGGATGCTTGAAGCTCATATCTGTTTTCAATCCCACCACGTCAGCGCCGCCCCTCATCCGCCTGCCGGCACCTTCTCCCCGTAAACGGGGGTGAAGGGATGCTCACCCCGCCTCCGCCTCAAAAACGCGGCGGCGAAAGCGGGCCTGGTGGTAGGGGTAATAGCTTTTCAGCGCCTTGGTGCGCATGCCGCAGGACAGCATGGCGGCGCCCGGCCGACTGCCCGGCGCATCGTTTTCAGGATCTTCTTCCAGCGTCAAATCCAGCGGCGCGCGGCAGCGGCCGAACAGGCAGTCGATGAAACGCATCGCCACGCCATGTGGCTGGCGGCCGAGGGCCGCACGAGGCAGCACCGGCATCTCCAGGCAATAGGCTTCGCCATCGGCGACCAGCACGCCCACATCGCGCACCGACAGGGGTTGCGGCAAGCGCTTCGGCCGGACCGGCGTGCCGGCGATGCCGGTGGCAAGCGCGACGTCGATCGTGTCGGACACCTTGGCGATGGCCCCGCCCGTTCCGTTCGCCCGCTTGCTCACCGTGCGTTTGCCGGCTGGCGGCCGCTTGCCATAGGCCAAGCCGATCGCGCCCAGCGTGGTGTTGCGGTGCACGACGCCGATGATGGCGTTGCGTGACACCGGACTGCCACGCAGCACAGTGAGAGCCGCCGCGATCTTCGAGGCGGAAAGCCCGTCCTTCAGCCAGCGGGCGATCTCTTGCAATTCGGCGTCGGTATAGCTTGCCATCTCAGGGCTCCTTCCAAAGTTCCGCCTTCGGCCGTGCGCCGTCGGGCAAGCGTCAGGTCTGGGCCCGGTTGCCTGGGCCGCAGTCAGGGTTGTCTGTTCGGAGGGCCGGCTGGCTCCGGCTTTAGCCTCAGCGGGAGCGGGCTCGCCGCCTGGCCGGTTCAGCGAGGCGCGAAAGCCGCGCCACGGCCGTTTTTCTGTCGGAGGCGGAAACGGCCATCGAACAAGATGACGGTGCCATCCTGCGTGCGGATGCATGACCGGTCAGCTGGACCGTCAGAATCCTGGCCAGCGCCATCTCGATCGAATTGGGGGCCGGAGCCGCTGGGAGCGGCGGCTCCGGCCGTTCCGGTCGCCGGTGACGGGCGGACCGGATCCGAGGCCGATGCAATCAGGCAAAGCGCCTCGGGCTTCGCCCCGGCCGGGGAGGACGGCCGGGACGGAAGGGAATGGCTGACGGTGGTGACCGCCGGGTCCGCCTCATGCGAGGCCGGCGCCACGGCGCCATCGAATCTGGACAGGTTTTGCATGTCCGTATATAAGCATAACTCAAAAAATTATGCAAGCCATTCTTTCATAGACGAGAGCCACTTTCATCGCTCACATGCGCGCCATGGCAAAAACGCAACTGTCGATCAAGGTCGGGGCGGCGATCCGCCAGGCGCGCAAGCAGCGCGGCCTGGTCATGCGCCACATTGCCGAGCACAATGACACCGATGTCGCGGCAGTCGGCAATTGGGAAACCGGCCGCAACCTGCCCAAGACCGAGAACCTGTTGAAGACCGCCGCCTTCCTGCGAGTCGACCCGGTGGCGTTGGGCAAGGGCGAGGTCGTCTTCCTCGACGATGCCGGCCCGGTCGCCGACGTGGAGATCGTCACCGATGCCGGCGCACCGCCCGCCGGACCGATGGATATCCCGGTGTTGGGCGCCGCCGTCGGCGGCGATGACGGCGACTTCACCTTGAACGGCGAGCCGGCCGGCTATGTCCAGCGTCCGCCCGGCATCCGCAACCTCCCCAAGGTGTTTGCGCTGCACGTGCTTTCCGATTCCATGGTGCCGCGCTACGAACCGGGCGACATGATCTATTGCGGCGGCCGCGAGGCGGTGCCCGGCGACCATGTCGTGATCGAGACCTTTCCCGAAGAAAACGAGCGCAACGGCAAGGCCTTCATCAAGAAGCTGGTCAAGCGCACCACCGCCGAGCTGGTGGTCGAGCAGTACAATCCGCCGAAGACGCTGACCTTCAACCGCTACGCCATAAAACAGGTCTGGCGCGTCATCCCGCTCAAGGAACTGCTGGGGTATTAGGGTGGCGGCTCCCGCAGCGCCCCTCTCCTCACGCCCGCCTCGCTCCCTCGAGCGGCGCCTCGCGGTCGTTCAGCATCCGGGCTTCGCTGCGCACGCGCTGGCGCTCGTCGATGAACGCCGCCTGGATCGAAATGGCCACGCCCGGCAGCCCGTCGGCGCGGCAGGCCGAGCAGACGATGCGGCCTGAAAGGGCGGCCAGCGGCGTATTCCCCGACACCCCGAACCGCTTCAGCTGATCGGGCCGCCACCATCTGTTGCGGCCGCAATCGGCGCACTCGACCGATATCGAGGCGACATGCGCGATTACTGGTTCCTTGCCTGGCAATGCCATCGCCCCTGCCTCGTCTTTTGTTCCTGATTTGTTCGCATAATCCTGTGTTTTAGGCCGCGAGTCGAGTCGCCTATCTCAAAGATTCCCAAAAGTTTTTCTTCTACATTTATTTGAGTTATGCTTATATCAACTCACAAATGTGAGTCGGGGGCGCGAACCGCCCGCCCTCCGGGAGTGACGATGGACGCCCTTGCCGCCGATTTCGCCCGCGCCTGCGGTTACACCGGCGACAGCCCTGCTCTGCTCGAAGCCTTCGAGGCGATCCGCCGCAACGGCATCGAGCGCGCCTGCCAGGATCATGTCAGGCGCAAGGCCGTCATCGATGCACTGAAACATTCGCAGGCGCTGTTCCTGGCGGCGATCGGTCCGGCGCTGTCGGCGCAAGAAGCCATCGAGGACGCCGCCCGCTTCATCGCCTTCTGGCGCAACATGCCGCGCTGGCGCCAGGAGCGGCGCCTGGCCGATCTCATCAGAGCCAGGCAGCAGCGCCTCGTGGCGCGCTACTTCCGCCGTTACGGTCACCTTCTGTGGGTTCTGCAAGCGGCGTGAGGCGGTCACCGTTGACGTGACGGGCCGATTGCTTTATAGAACCAAATAGTTCCAGAACTAAATGGTTCCAAAATGGCAACCCAAATCTCCCTCGACGACACATTCGCCGCGCTGGCCGATCCGACGCGCCGCGCCATCCTTGCCCGGCTGCTCGACGGCGAAGCCTCGGTCGCCGAACTGGCGCAACCTTTCGCGCTGACCGTGCGAGCGATCTCCAAGCATGTCGGCGTGCTGGAGCAGGCAGGCCTGGTCACCCGCAGCCGGTCGGCGCAGAAGCATCTGAGCCGCATCGAACTCAAGCCGCTGCGCGACATCGACCGCTGGCTCGACGGCTATCGCAAGCTTTGGGAAGGCCGCTTCGACCGTATGGAGGACTTGTTGCGGCGCGGCGCGGACAAACCGGAATGAGCGCGCCCATGGCTTCGGCGGACGACCGTAGCTTTGCCATCGAGCGGATTTTCGATGCCCCGGTCGAGCGTGTCTTCCGGCTGTTGACCGATCCTTTGCTGGTGGCGCAATGGTGGGGCATCAAGGACTGCACCATCCCGCATTGTGTGCTCGACCTGCGCGTCGGCGGCCGCTGGCAGATCGACATGCGCACCTCGAGCGGCGCGCTCTACCGCAACCAGGGCAGCTATCTCGAAATCGTGGCGGACAGCCGACTGGTTTATTCCGACGAGCCGGATCCCGAATTGCGCGAATGGGCCGGCAAGCCGCCTGGGCAAAGCCGCCATACGGTGACCTTCACGCCGGATGCGCAGCGAACCCACGTCCATTTCGAGGTGACGCTGGCCAGCGCTGCCGACCGCGACCGCATGCTGGCACTCGGCATGCGCGGCGGCTGGACGCAGAGCTTCGACCGGCTCGAGCAGCTGATAGGAGGCAACCATGCTGGCTGAAAACGCCGAGCCGACCACGCAGGCCGTCCTGTCGCGGGATGGAACGCCGATCGCCTGCGAGCGCCGTGGCCAGGGCCATCCGCTCATCCTGGTCGACGGCGCGCTCTGTTCCCGCACCATGGGCCCGAGCCTTCCACTCGCCAGGGCGCTTGAAGGTAGCTTCACCGTGTTCCGCTACGACCGCCGTGGTCGTGGCGACAGCGGCGACACCGCGCTCTACGCGGTCGAGCGCGAGATCGACGACATCGAGGCCGTGCTCCAGGCAGCTGGCGGCGAGGCCTTCGTCTGGGGCATGTCGTCAGGTGCCATGCTGGCGCTGATGGCGGCAAGCCGCCTGCCCGGCATCGGCAAGCTGGCGCTCTACGAAGCGCCGCTGATCGTCGACGACAGCCGCGGGACCACGCAAGGCGACTGGGCAACGATCCGGGCCGCGATCGCTGAAGAACGGCGCGGCGACGCGGTGACTGCCTTCCTCAGATCGGTCGGCATGCCCGGCCTGCTGATTGTCTTCATGCGGCTGACGCCGATCTGGCGCAAACTCAAGGCGGTGGCGCATACATTGCCCTATGACGGCGCCATCGTCGCCGGCGATCAACGCGGCAAGATGCTAGACTCTGCCGGCTGGGCTTCGGTGCACGTGCCGATCCTGGTAACCGATGGCGGCAAGAGCCCGCTCTGGATGCAGCGTGGCAACAAGGCGCTGGCCGAGGCGCTGCCCAATGCCCGCTACCGGACGCTGGCCGGCCAGAACCACATGCTGAAACCCGCCGCGCACGCGCCCGTGCTGACGGCGTTCTTCAACGGGAGGGAATAGCCTCCTCCGGTAAGAACAGCTTCGTGGAAGGAGACAGCCCGCCATCGTCGCATGTGAGCGGGCCTCGCCGCATCCGGCTTGCGAAACCGTCGTGGCCCGTGGCATCTGTCTGACACAACGGACCGATCCCCAGCAGCATGGCAGCACGACCACCACCGCCCAACAGCAGGCCACCTGCCGGCAACGCTAGCACTGGCAAGCCGCACACTGGCAAACCGCCTGGCGTCAGCCTCAACCGCGCTTTGTCGAAGCTCGGCCTGTGCTCGCGCACGCAGGCCGAGGTGCTGATCGCCGAGGGGCGCGTGCGCGTCAGCGGCAAGGTGGTGCGCAATGCGGCCCTTCGTGTCGACCTCAACCGCGACCGCATCGTCGTCGACGACCGGCCCGTGGTTGCCGAGCGCAAGGTCTATCTCATCCTCAACAAGCCGCGCGGTATGGTTACCACCCGCGACGACCCGCAACAGCGCGACACCGTCTATGCCTGCCTCGACGGGCTCGACCTGCCCTTCGTCTCGCCGGTCGGCCGGCTCGACAAGGCGAGCGAAGGCTTGCTGTTGATGACCAACGACACCCAGTTTGCCAACCGGCTGATGGACCCGGCCTCGCATCTGCCCAAGACCTACCACGTGCAGATCGGCACGGTGCCCGACGCCGCGATGCTGGAAAGATTGCGCGCCGGCGTGACCGTCGACGGCGAGACCCTGACCACGAACGCGATCGAGCTTCTGCGCAGCGGCGGCCGCACCGCCTGGCTGGAGATCGTGCTCGACGAGGGCCGCAACCGCCACATCCGCCGCCTGCTCGCCGCGCATCACATCGAAGTGCTGCGGCTGATCCGCATCGCCATCGGCCGCCTGCAACTCGGCGACCTCGCCAAGGGCACGGCGCGGCACCTGACGCCGGAGGAATTGGCGCTGCTGGCGGGGTAAGTGGCGGGTGCAGGCCCCTTCAACCGCGACACCTCCAAAAAATTCTTGCCCCCACCGATGATTTCCGCTCACCCGCGCTGTCCTGATCTACAGGCGCTGGAATGGTCCGGCGGCCGGAAGAAGCGAGGTGATCCATGGCATCGTTACAAGGTCAGAATGTCGTCGTCGTCGGAGGCAGCCGGGGCGTCGGCCGCGCGATCGTCGAAACCACACTCAGCGAGGGTGCGACGGTGCTCGCCGTAGCCCGGGGTGCAGCCGATCTGAAACAGCTGTCCTGGGAGAAACCCAGGGTGAAGACATTGGCGGTCGACGCCACGCAGGAGATCGCGCCCGATGCGGTGTTCGCCGCGTTGGAGCCGGATGTTCTAGTGATCTGCGCCGGCGCCCTGGCCCCGTCGGCGCCGGTCCAGGACCAAAGCTGGGACGACTTCTCCGCGAACTGGGACATGGACGTCAAGGCATCGTTCCTGTTTTGCAAGGCCGCACTCCAGGGCCGGCTGAAGCCGGGTAGCCGGGTGGTGCTGATCTCCAGTGGCGCGGCGCTCAGCGGCGGCCCACCGAACTCCGGCGGCTACTCCGGGGCCAAGCGCATGCAGATGTTTCTTGCCGCCCATTGCCAGAAGGAAGCCGACCGGCTCGGCCTTGGCCTGCGCTTCATGGCGCTGGTGCCGATGCGGATCATGCCGGACACCGGCGTCGGCCAGCGCGGCATCGACGGCGTGTCGGCCTATCTCGGCATCAGCCCGGCGGATTTCCTCGCCAGCATGACCGACATGCAGACACCGGCCGATGTCGGGCACGCCGTGGTCACGCTCGCCGGTGGCAAGCTGCAAGGCGTCTCCTTCACCGTCAGCGGCAGCGGACTTGCGGCGGCGGCATGAGGCGCGCAGGATGCCAGTCGCATTCAACACGATGGGCTCGACATGACAGACGCTCCTGGCCCGCTTGAGCCAATGGGCGAGCAAGGCCAGCCGATCCTCGACCGGCTGGCCTTCGAGCGCCTGACAATGGCCCATCGCCGCGCACTCAAGCTGCATTGCTACCGGATGATGGGCACGCTGCACGAGGCCGACGACCTCGTCCAGGACACGTTCCTGAAAGCCTGGCGCGGCCGGTCGCAATTCTATGGCCGCGGCTCGCTCCGCGGCTGGCTCTACACCATCGCCACCAACAGTTGCCTCAACGCCATCAAGGCGAGGTCATCGGCGCATCGCATTGTCGAGCAGCCCGGACGGCCGCCGTCCGAGGGGCGCGCCGCTGCCGGACCCGCCGCCGAACTCGCCTGGCTGGAGCCCTACCCGGACACCGAGCTGCCGGACCTTATCGACGGCGAGCCGGGCCCGGAAGCGCGCTACGAGACCCGCGAAGCGGTGCAGCTCGCCTTCGTCGCCGCGATCCAGTCCTTGCCGCCCAGGCAGCGCGCCGCCCTTTTGCTGTGCGACGTGCTGGGCTGGTCGGCGCTCGAGAGCGCGCAATTGCTGGGCGGCTCCGCAGCTTCGATCAACAGCGCCCTGCAGCGGGCCCGCGCAACGCTTGGGGCACGCTATCCGCAGGGGCGTCCGCTGCAGCGATCGCGGCCCACCGGCGAAGAGGGCCTGCTGCTGGAGCGCTACATGCAGGCCTGGCAGTCCGCCAACCTCGACGGCTTCATCGAGCTGCTGCGCGAGGACGCCACCTATCACATGCCGCCATGGCTGGACTGGTATAAGGGCCGCCAGGCGATCCATGGTTTCTTCAAGACTGTCTGGGGCAATTTCGCCGGCTACCAGCCGGTCGCCACCCGCGCGAACGGCCAGCCCGCGGTCGCGATCTATGCGCGGCGCCATCAGGATTCCGAATGGCGCGCCCAGTCGCTGCATATCATCGAGCCGGCCGACGACGGGATCGCCTCGCTGACGGTCTATGTCGGCCCGCTCGGCCCCGACCTTTTTGCTCCCTTCGGCCTGCCGCCTGTCTGGCCGGCCTCCTGACGGGAAGCTGTCAGGAGGGCTGGTCTATATCTGCGCACGAGCCCGACCGTGGCTCCAGCAAATCAGGGAGCAAATGCGATGAATTTCGTCTCGGTCCGCATCATCACGTTGGATGTCCAGCGCCTCGTGCGATTCTACGGCGAGATCACCGGCATGCCCGTGACGATCCACACCGAAGACTTCGCCGAACTGGCGACACCGGCCTGCACGCTGGCGATCGGCAGCACGCGTACCTTGCAGCTGTTCGGCGGCTACGTCGCCCGCCCCGCCGACAACCACACCGCCATCATCGAATTCCGCGTCGGCGATGTCGACGCGGAATTCGCCAGGCTGTCCGACACCATCAAGGACGCAACCGTGCAGAAGCCGACCACCATGCCCTGGGGCAACCGCTCGCTGCTGTTCCGCGACCCGGACGGCAATCTGGTGAATTTCTTCACGCCCGTGACCGCCGAGGCGATCAAGAAGTTCGACAAGCAGGGCGTTGCCTAGAACTATTTCTGGTTCCACTTGCGAATGACCGGCTCGGTCAGATCGTGCTCGTAGCCGAGCACGCTGATGCTTGCGGTGTCCAGCACGAACAGCGCGCCGCCTTCCGGCGGCAGGCCGATCCAGCGCGCCGCCAGCACGCGCAGGAAATGCGCGCTGGAAAACACCAGAATGTCGGCATTGGCCTTGCGCAGCGCGGCGATGATCGTGTCGGCCCGGGCGCCGACATCGGCCGCCGTCTCGCCCTTCGGGCAACCATCGCGAAACACGTTCCAGCCCGGCCGCTCGGCCAGGATCTGCTTTGTCGTCAGCCCTTCATAGGCGCCGTAGTCCCACTCCTGCAGATCGTCGTTCTTGACGCTCTCTGCCCCGAAGCCGGCAAGCACGCTGGTGTTGTAGGCGCGCTGCGACGGGCTCGACCATACGGCCGAAAACGACAGGCCTTTCAACCGCTCGGCGACGCCGCGCGCGGCAGCCTCGCCGGCCGGCGTCAGGGGCATGTCGGTGCGGCCGGTGTGCTGCCCCGAAAGGCTCCACGCCGTCTCGCCATGGCGGACCAGATGGATCTGCGGATATGCGCTGCTCATATGGGTGTCCCTCAAATCGCCGGCACCTTAGAGGAGGACGCGGCAAAGGGGAATCCGGCCAACGCGAAAGTGTGCAATGGCCTGGCCTTGATCCGCATCGAGCTGGCCCCTGTGATGAGCCCGGTGGCGCAACTATATCAAGGTCAGCCGCTACAGGCTCTCACCACCACAAGGGCGTGTCGGCCCTGGCACAACAGGTCACATCATCATGTACACACATTTGCTGATCGCCACGGACGGATCGGAACTGGCCGACAAGGGCGTTGCCCACGGCCTGGCGCTGGCCAGCCGCCTCGGCGCCACCGTTACCTTTGTCCACGTCACCGAGCCATTCCCGATCTTCGCCTGGGGCGGTACCATGGCCGGCTATGCCGCCGGCGACGAATTCGTCGCCTATCAGGAAGGTGGTCGCCGATACGCCAAGGACGTGCTCGACAAATGCAAGGCGTCGGCTGACCTGGCGAATGTGCGCGCTGAGGTGGTGCATATCGAGGACAAGAAGCCCGCCGAGGCGATCCTGGAATTGTCGAAGGCTGAGGGCTGCGACCTGATCGTGATGGCCTCGCACGGCCGCCGGGGACTGGGCAGGCTGCTGTTGGGAAGCCAGACCGCGGAGGTGCTGTCCTTAACCGAAATCCCGGTCCTGGTGGTTCGGTAGGCCTGCGCGGCTACAGCACCACCTCCCCCGCGAGATAGACCCCCAGCGCCAGCAGCCCGACGAAGAACACCGTGCGGAAGGTCTCGACGCTCATCCGCTGACGCAGCGCCTGGCCGACGACCATGCCGGCCAGCGCCGGCGCAAGGGCTGCGACCGATCCCGCCAGTTGCACCGTCGGCGATGCGAAAGCTCCCGTTCTGAACAGTCCGATGGCCAGCGCTGCCGTCGAGACAGTGAAGGAAAGGCCGAGCGCCTGGATCAGGTCTTCCCTGTCCAGCCGCAGCGACTGCAGATAGGGCACGGCCGGAATGACGAAGACGCCGGTGGCGCCGGTGACCAGCCCGGTCGCCACGCCGACCAGCGGCGACGCCCACGTCTCGTAGCGCGCCGGCGTGGTGAAGCCGGCCCTGGCGAGGCCGACAAGCGCATAGAGCACCAGCGCCGCGCCCAGCCCCGCCGAGGCAAATCCCGTGTGCGAGCTGGTCAAAAGGCCGGCGCCGGCGACGGTGCCGAGTACGACACCGGCCATCATCGTCCACAGCCGCTTGCACAGGCCGTCGAGCGACGGACCCGTCAACAACTGCCAGAGGTTGGTGACCAGCGACGGGATCAGCAGCAAGGCGGCGGCTTGCGCCGGTGGCATCGTCACCGCCAGCAGCCCCATCGCCACGGTCGGCAAACCCATGCCGACGACGCCCTTGACCACGCCGGCGGCGAGAAACACCGCACCGATCCAGGTGATGACACCGGCGCTCAGCACGATCGCACCTTCAGGGCAGGATCAGTCATGCAGCAGCATGTCCGTGGCATCGGCCTCAGGGCTGGACTTTGCCGGCGCGGCATCGCGGCTGACGGAGGTCGTCGCGCATCCTCGCAGGCCGGGCTCCGCCCGCACCATCGCAAGGCAGGCCACGGCGACGGCCAGCACAATCGCCGTGCTTTCAAGAATGCCGGGACGGCCAGATGTTCGTTCGGTCATCAGACATCTCCACCGAAACTGTTTGACGCAGATGCGGGCCGGTCACAATGTGGAAATTGCACTATCAGCCTTCGTCCAGGACGAAGGCTGATACCTGGGGTTGCGCGGCTGCCGAACTGTTTTCAGGAGCAAAGAATGCGCTTCGATCTGGTCGATCTCCGGCTGTTCCTGCTGGTGGCCGAGCGCGGCAGCATCACCCGTGGCGCCAAACTCGCCGGCCTTGCCCTGGCCTCGGCCAGCGCCCGCATCAAGGGCATGGAGGATCGCCTCGGAACGCCGCTGCTGGAACGCCGCCGCCGTGGCGTGGTGCCGACGGCGGCCGGACAGGCGCTGCTGCACCATGCGCGCACCGTGCAGAACCAGATCGAGGCGATGGCCGGCGACCTCGGCGCCTACGCCTCCGGTCTTCGCGCCCGCGTCCGGCTGCTCGCCAACACCGCCGCCACCGGCGAGCTGCTGCGTGGTGTCCTGCCGGCTTTCCTTGTCACGCATCCCCAGGTCGACATCGATCTCGACGAGCGCCCCAGCCATGAGATCGCCAAGGCGGTGGCCAGCGGTGCGGCCGATCTCGGCATCGCCGCGACCTGGGCCGGCCTGTCGCATCTCGAGCAGAAACCGTTCTTCATCGACCGGCTGGTGGTGGTCGCCGCGCGGAACTGGCCCGGACTGGAAGGCCGCGCCACCAGCCTCGCCGACATTCTCGGTGAACCCTTCGTCGGGCTCGGCACAGGCCATGCGCTGCAGGAGCACGTCACACGCCAGGCCGCCCGCCTTGGTGGTCATCTGCATATCCGCATCCGAGTGCCCGGCCTCGACAATGTCTGCCGCCTCGTCGCGCAAGGCGCCGGGATCGCCATCGTCCCGGAAAGTGCGGCGCGCCACTCGGCACGCTCGCTGCGCAGCCTGCGGCTCACCGACGACTGGGCAACTCGCCAGCTCAATCTGTGCGCCCGCCGCTTCGACGAATTGACGCCGCAAGCGAAATTGCTGGCTGCCGCGCTGGTCTGAACCCGGCAACGCAATAGCGCAACCGCAACCGCGCCAGACGACGCACCATGCCACTTGGTGCGAAAACAACACCTTGCTTTTCAAAAGTTCGTGACATAGCTTGTTTTCATATAGGCAAATAATTTGCCGACCTTTTTTCTTTTTATGAAAGAAAGAGCCTTTGCGGGAACATCTCGATCTGACTGATCGGCGGCTGGTCAAACAGCTGTCGCAGGACGCACAGCCGGGCATAAACCGGCTCGCCGAGATGTTGGCGATTTCGGTGCCGACGGTGCGCACGCGGCTGCGCAATCTGCTCGACCGCAATCTGCTGAAGATCGTCGGGCTCTTGAACCTGACCGAGCGCCCAGAACTGATCTCGGCCATTGTCGGTATCAATGCGCAAGGACGCGGCCGGGCCCGCGAGCTGGCGCAGCGCATTTCCGAACTGCCCTTCGTCAACTCGGCTTCGGTGGTCACCGGGCGCTTCGACATCATCGTCGACGTGACCGTGGCCGGTGACGTCGCCGATCTCTACCGCGTCACCAGCGAGCTGATCCCGGGGGCCGGCGAGCCGGGCGAAGTCGTTCGCAGCGAGACCTTCGTCGTCATGGCGTCGTGCAACAAATGGGTCAGCCTGCCGGAAGGCTGCTGGTCGGACGATCGCAAGGAGCCGGCATGAGAATAGCGGTTCTCGGCGGCCTCGGCCTGCAAGGCCGGGCGGCCATCGCCGATCTCGTCGCCAGCGGTGCCGAGGAGGTGATTTGCGTCGACACGGCGCCGGACGGCGCGGCTCGCCTTGACGGCCTGACCGACCTTGCCCGCGTGCGGTTCGTGGTACCGAAGGGAGCGATCGGCCCTGCCTTGGCCGGCGTGCTGGCGAATGCTGACGCGGTCATCGACCTGTTGCCGCAGCCACTGATGCGTGAGGCGGTCCAGGCCGCGATCGCAACGCGCACGCCGCTGGTCACCACCAACTACGGCAAGGTCATCGCCGACCTGGCGCCGGCCGCCGAACAGGTTGGTGTGCCGATCATGGCCGAATGCGGGCTCGATCCCGGCATCGACCTTGTGCTCTACGCGCGCGCCGCAAGGCAGTTCGATACCATCGCCGCGATCGATTCCTATTGCGGCGGCATTCCCGAGCCGAAGGCGATGGCCAAGCCCCTTTGCTACAAGGTGAGCTGGAACTTCGACATGGTTCTGGTCAGCCAGAACCGCGACAGCGTGATGATCAAGGACGGCGAACGCGTCGCGGTGCCGGCCGGCCAGCAGCACGACAACCCCTTCATCCACGAGATCGAGGTCGCGGGCCTGGGCGCATTGGAGGCCTTCCCCAATGGCGATGCGCTGCACTATGTCGAGATGCTGGACGCAGCAAGAGGGCTGCGCCGCTCGGGCCGTTATACGCTGCGCTGGCCGGGATGGTCGGCCTTCTGGGCGCCGCTGAAGGAGCTGGGCTTCCTCTCCGAAGACAAGGTGCCCGGCACCGGCTCCAGCCCGCGCGAATTCCTAGGCCGGCTGCTCGGGCCGCAACTGCAGTACGGCCCCGGCGAAAAGGACCTTTGCGTGATGCGCAATGTCTTTTCCGGCCTCGAAGGCGGCCGCCGCAAGACGGTGACCTCGGACCTGATCATCGAGCGCGACCTGGCCTCCGGCCTGTTCGGCATGAGCCTCGGCGTCGGCTATCCCGCCAGCATCGTGGCGCAGATGCTGGCGCGGCGCGAGATCACCAAACCAGGCCTGCTCAACCCGCTGCTCGATGTGCCCGATGGCCGCTTCTTCGACGAGTTGGCCAGGCGCGGCATCACTGTGACCGAGACGGTGGCCTGGGACTGAGGGTTTTCGAACGGTGGCTGCCGCCGGCAACGGCGCTGCCGCTCAAAAAAGCACCCCGAAGGGTGAAACAACAACGTGGAACAATAAAACAAGGAGGAATGCCAAATGAAGATTGCCAGACTTTTCATCGCTGGACTTGCGCTCGCCGGGCTCGCCACCGCGGCCAGCGCCGGAACGCTCGACGACATCACCAAGCGCGGCGAGTTGCGCGTCGCCGTGCAGACACAAGGACCGCCCTTCTCGCTGGTCGGCGCCAATGGCGAACGCACCGGCAGTTCGGTTGAACTGGCCGAGCTGATGGCCAAGGAAATGGGCGTCAAGATCACCTTTCTCGACTTCGATTGGGACGGCCTGATCCCGGCGCTGCTGTCGGGCAAGGCCGACCTTCTGGTCGCCGACATGACGCCAACGTTGGCGCGTGGCATGAAGGTCGCTTTCACCAAACCTTACATGTATACGGGCAGCACCGTGTTCACCAAGGCGGACAGCAAGTTCAAGACCACCGAGGACTGCAAGGCCAAGGGCACCAAGATCGCCGTGCTGCTGGGCGCCACCGGCGAGAAGGAGGCCAAGGCCGTCTTCACCGATGCCGACATCAAGAGCTACAAGGGCGGCGGTCCGCTGCTGCTCGACGCCGTAAACAACGGCCAGGCCGATTGCGGCGTCAACGACGTCTCGGCGGTGAAAGGCCAGTCGACCGCCTACCCGGCCGGCACCTTCACCATCATGCCGGAGCTTTTGTCGAAGGAACCGCTTGCCTTCGCCACCCGCTATGACGAGCCGGACCTGCTGGTCTGGATGAACCTGTTCCTCGACCAGGTCAGCATCGACGGCCGCCTGCAGAAGAACCTCGACTACTGGGTCAATTCCGACGCCTGGAAGAAGGACCACTAACCAGCCTTGGGATCCAGGCGGTTTTGCGCGCGTCTTGAGCGCCGCGAAGCCGCCTGGCCTTTCGTTTCGCCCGCTTTGGGGAACCGCCCAGCGATGCTCGAGAATTTCAGTTTCCGCACCATCGTCGAGTATCTGCCCCTGTTCGGGCAGGGCCTGGTCACGACCGTGTGGTTGTCGGCGCTGTCCTTTCTCGGCGCGCTCGCCGTCGGCATCGTGCTGTGCGCCATGAATCTGCAGCGCGGCTGGCTGTTTCGTGCCCCAGCCAAGGCCTATATCGACGCCGTGCGCGCCACGCCCTTGCTGGCGCAGCTCTATTTCCTCTATTTCGGCCTGCCCCGGCTTGGCTTCGTCCTGCCCGAGCTGGTCGTCGGTATCCTTGCGCTGTCGTTGAACAGCGGCGCCTATGTCGCTGAAATCATTCGTGCCGGTATCCTGTCGATCCCGCGTGGCCAGGTCGAAGCCAGCGTCGCCTCGGGCATGACCTATGTCCAGCGCATGCGCCTGGTCATCCTGCCGCAAGCCTTCAAGGTGACGATCCCGCCGCTGCTCGGCCAGGCGATCGTACTGGTCAAGGATTCCGCATTGCTGTCGCTGATCTCGGTCGCCGAACTGACCCGCGCCGGCCAGTTGCTCGCTTCCGACCGCTTCATGCCGGCGGAAGGTTTCCTCACCATCGCCGCCTTCTACCTGCTGCTCTACTACTGCCTGAAAGGGCTGGCTGCTCTCTCCAGTCGCTGGCTCGGCACTGCGGGGGCGCGGACATGATCTGGCAACAGCTGCAAAGCCTCGCCGGCAGCTATCCACTGGCGCTGCGCGGTCTCGGCATGACGGTGGTGCTGTCGCTGATCAGCCTGGTGCTCGGCACCTTGCTCGGCTTCGGTCTCGGCATCCTGCGCACCGGCGGCAACCGGCTGGTGGGCAGCGTCATCGGCGCCTGGGTCGACCTGATCCGCGGCACGCCGTTCCTGGTGCAGATCTTCCTGATCTTCTTCATCCTGCCGGAGCTCGGCATCGAGCTCGACGCCTTCACCGCCGGCATCATCGCGCTGACAAACCTCGCCGCCTGCTTCATCTGCGAGATCGTCGCCGCCGGCATCCGTTCGGTGCCGACCGGCCAGGTCGAGGCAGCGCTGGCATCCGGCCTGTCGCGCTGGCAGCGCATGCGCCAGGTGGTGCTGCCGCAGGCGATGCGCATCGTGCTGCCGCCGCTGGTCGGACAATATGTGCTGCTGATCAAGGACTCTTCGGTCGTCTCGGCGATCGGGCTCACCGACCTCACCCGCGTCGGCTGGCTGGTGGTGCAGCGCGTCCCCAACGGCCTGCTGGTCTTCTTCCTCGTCGGCGTCGGCTATTTCATCGTTTGCTATCCCCTGATCATGCTCGCCCGCCGGCTCGAGCGCCGCATGGGCGCGGCGCATGGCGAGGTGCAGCTGTGACTGCGAACCCCAAAGGTCCGGCAAATATGACCAAAACCGGTATGATCGACTTTCGCGGCGTCAACAAATGGTTCGGCGCGCTCAACGTGCTCAAGGACATCACGCTCAGCGTCGAGCCGCGCGAGGTGGTCGTCGTCTGCGGCCCGAGCGGCTCGGGGAAGAGCACGCTGATCCGCTGCGTCAACGGCCTGGAGGCGATCAAGGATGGCGATCTCGTCGTCGACGGCCAGCGCCTCGGCGACCCCGCCACCAACATGACGCAGCTGCGCACCGAGATCGGCTTCGTCTTCCAGTCGTTCAACCTCTATCCGCACAAGACGGCGCTCGAAAACGTGACGCTGGCGCCCATCCATGTCCGCAAGATCCCGCGCACTGAAGCCGAAAAGGCCGGGCGCGAATTGCTGGCCAAGGTCGGGCTGGCCGACAAGATCAACGCCTATCCGGCGCAGCTCTCCGGCGGCCAGCAGCAACGCGTGGCGATCGCGCGCTGCCTCGGCATGCGGCCAAAGATCATGCTGTTCGACGAGCCTACCTCGGCGCTCGACCCCGAGATGATCTCGGAAGTGCTCGACGTCATGGTGGCGGTCGCCGAGGAAGGCATGACCATGATGGTGGTGACGCACGAAATGGGCTTTGCCCGCAAGGTCGCCCAGCGCGTGGTGTTCATGGATGCCGGCGCCATCGTCGAAAGCGGCACGCCGGACGAATTCTTCTCGCACCCCAAGACCGACCGCAGCCGAGCTTTCCTGAGCAAGATTTTGCGACATTGAGAAGTCCGGGCTAACTCGCCTCTTCCGGACTGCCGCCAATCGCAAATGCAACCCGGCTTTCGCGCCGTCTCAGCAGCGCGATGGCGAGGAAGGCGATGACGCCGCTCGCGGCGACGACCACCAGCACCCACAGCGAATTGGCGACGGATGTCCGCGCCATCATGAAGGCCAGCGCGAACGGCGCGAAGGCCGAGGTGAACTGGCGGGCGGCACTCGCCCATCCCAGCCGCGCGCCATAGCCTTGGCGGCCGAAGAGCTCGAGCGGCAAGGTGCCGCCGACGATGCTGGTGAGACCGGAGCCGAGGCCGAACAGCAGCACGAACAGGAAAGCGCCGGGCAGCCATGGCGTGGTCAACAGCAGCGCGCACAGCCCGGCCGTGAGCAGCGACGCGGCAATGACGGCGAGATGCGTTTGTTGAAGCCGCCCGCCAAACAGCATGTTGATCAACCGGCTGGCGACCTGCGCCGGCCCGAACAGGGTCGAAACGAAGAGGCCGGCCGTGCCGAGCCCAAGTGCCGCCGTCAGCGGCACCATGTGGATGAGGATCGCCGACAGCACGAAGCCCTCGGAGGCGAAGCCCGCCAGCATCAGCAGGAACACGGCCTGCCCGCGTCGCGGATCGAGTGCCGCGCCCGCTTCATGGGCTGGCCCGCGCTCTTGCGGCGCGGCCGTCGCGTGACGGCGCGACAGGCGCATTAGCCAGGCGTGGATCGGCAGGCAGAGTCCGAGATTGAGCGCCGCGAACAGCAGATAGACCTCACGCCATGTCAAATGCGCATTCAGCGCCGAGGTCAGCGGCCAGAACAGGGTCGAGGCGAACCCTGCGATGAGCGTCAGGTGAGTGATGCTGCGTTGCGGCCGGGGAACCCCGATCTGCACGATCGCCACGAAGGCGGCGCTGTAGAGGACGAAACTGGAGGCCAGCTCCATCGCCAGCAAGGCCAGAACAAAGGTCACGCGTCCGGGCGAGACGGCGCACAGCGCCAGCGCGACGGCTGCCGCGACCGAGCCGATGGTCATGATGCGCCCGGCGCCGAAGCGGTCGGCCCAGCGCCCGGCCGTGGGCGCGAACAGGCTGCCGGCAAACAGCGAGGCGGACAGCGCGCCGAACACCCACCCTTCCGTGAGCCCGAACTCCCTGGCCATCGCCGGCGCCAGGATCGAAAAGCTGTAATAGAGCGTGCCGTAGCCAATAATCTGCGTCAGCCCGAGCGCCCATACCGCCTTGCGCAGGACAGACCGGTCAGGCATCGACGCCCACGGCTTCCGTCGCCCTGGCGCCAGCCGATGGGCCCGTTGCGCAGCCGCAGCCCGACGCACCCTTTGCCTTGGCGTCCGCATCCTCGACGCAGCAGGCATCGACATTGGCGGGCGCGGGCCCGCCGCAACAACCAGCACTGTCCGATCCCGTCACAACATCGGCGCTGCACACGCCGGTCTCCGGCAGCACCAGCCGCACCTCGCGCGCCGCGACATGGTCTCCGGCAATGTCGGCGACCACCGAGCGAACCTGCTCGTAGCCGGTCGCCATCAGGAAGGTCGGGGCGCGTCCGTAGGACTTCGAGCCGACGATGGTGAAGCCGGGTTCGGGATGGGCAAGTTCCCGGATGCCATGCGCGGGAACCGTGCCGCACGAGTGGAAATTCGGATCGATCAGCGGCGCCAGCGCCGGCGGCGCTTCGACGGCGGGATCAAGTGCGAGGCGGATTTCGCCGAGGAACGACAGGTCGGGCCTGAAGCCCGTGGTGACGACGATGCGGTCGACGGAAAGGCTGAATGGCTTGCCGGCCAGGCTGGCGTCGACGGCAAGCCCCTCGCCTTGCATTTCGATGCGGTTGACGGCGAAAGCCGCCAGCATGTTCAGCCTTCCATCGGCCATCGCCTGCTTGGCGGCGAGGCCAAGCGCGCCACGCTCGGGCAATTGGTCGTTCAGCCCGCCGCCAAGCAGCCGGTCGACGCTGGCGTGACGCAGCGCCCAGAAAATCTTGGTGCCAGGTGCTGCGTCCTGCAGCTCCATGAGCGCCAGGGCGACGTTGATCGCCGAATGCCCGCCGCCGATGACGAGGACACGCTTGCCCGCATAGCTGTCCCTGGCCTTGCCGACCACGTCGGGAATGCCATAGGCAATGCGCTCGCAAGCCGCGTCTTCGCCGGCAACCGGCAGCCCGTCGACGCCGATGGGGTTTGGCCGCGACCATGTTCCGGACGCGTCGATGACGGCGCACGCGAGAACGCGGTGCTCGCCGCCCGCATCGCGGTAGCGGATGACGAAGGGAGCGTCCTTGCGACCGTCATTGGCGACCTTGTCATGTCCCTGGCGGGTGATCGCGGTGACCTCGGCGCCGAGCTTCAAATTGGCGGCGATGCCGGCAAGTGCGGCAAGCGGCGCCAGATAATCGCGCACGATCTCGCCCCCGGTCGGCAGGCCTCGCATGTCTGGCGCCGTCCAGCCGGAGCGGTCGAGCAGCGCCCGCGCCGCCGCGTCGATATTGTATTGCCATGGCGAGAACACCCGCACATGTGCCCATTCGAGCAGTGCGGCGCCAACGCTTTCGCCGCGTTCCAGGATCAGCGGGCGGATGCCGCGTTCGACCAGACGCGCGGCGGCGGCGAGGCCGACCGGGCCTGCGCCGATCACCGCGACGGGAAGGTTTGCCATCATGTCCATATGTTCGATCCTTCCGGTATCTTCGAATTACAAAGCGAAAAAAATCAGGCCAGCGCTTTGACGACGGCAGGCGCGCAGGCGGCATCCGCGCAGCACTCGTCGGCGAGATAGCCGATCAGCGCATTCATGCCGGGATAGTTGGCGCGGCAGATCAGCGTCGTCGCTTGCCGTTCCTGCGTCACAAGGCCGGTGTCGACCAGCCGCTTGAGATGATGCGACAGCGTCGAGGACGGAATATCGAGCTTGCCCTGGACGCTGCCGACGGCAAGCCCGTCGTCACCGGCGCGCACGAGGATGCGGTAAAGCTGAAGCCGCGTCGGGTTGCCGAGCGCTTCGAGCTGGGTGGCTGCTTTTTCGAGTTTCATGGAAATAAGCTACGCGGCGCCTGTCGAGTCGTCAACCAAATTTCGAAAAATTTGGAAATAGCATCAGCTGGCCCGCTTGCCCGAAGCGTCGATGACCACCTCGCCATCCTCCTTGTTGAACGCGCCGATGTCCGGGTTGGGCAGGATGTCCAGCACCTTTTCCGACGGCCGGGCCAGCACCACGCCGAGCGGGCTCACCACGATCGGCCGGTTGATCAGGATCGGATGCGCCAGCATGAAATCGAGGATCTCGTCGTCGGACCACTTCGGGTCGGCAAGGCCGAGTTCGCCGTAGGGCGTGCCCTTCTCGCGCAGCAGCTCGCGCGGTGTCATGCCCATGGCAGCGATCAACTCGACCAGCTTTTGTCGTGACGGCGGCGTCTTCAGATACTCGATCACCTCCGGTTCCTCGCCCGACTGCCGGATGATGGCCAGCGTGTTGCGCGAGGTGCCGCAATCGGGATTGTGATAGATGGTGATGGTCATTTCGCGGCCTGCATCTGTCTGGTTGGTTTCGGTTCGGCAAGCAGCCAGCCCGCCAGGGCCATGGCCAGCAGCGCGCCCAGCAATTCGGCTAATATGAAACCCGGCAGGTCGACCGGGCGGATGCCGGAAAACGTGTCCGACAAGGCACGCGCGGTTGCGACGGCCGGATTGGCGAATGAGGTCGAGGCCGTGAACCAGTAGGCGGCTGTTATGTAAAGCCCGACCAGCCAGGGGATCGCGTCGGAACGAAAGCGCAGGCCTGCTAGGATGGTGAAGATGAGGCCGAAAGCTGCGACTGCCTCGGCGAGCCATTGCCCGGCTCCGGTCCGCACCGTCACCGAGGCCTGCAGGATCGGCAGTTCGAACATGGCGTGCGCCAGGAATGTCCCGGCGATGCCGCCGACAATTTGGGCGACGACATAGGCGAGCGCTGCCCTCGCGTCGATTTCGCGGCGGAGCGCGAACACCAGCGTGACCGCCGGATTGAAATGCGCTCCTGAAACCGGCCCGAGTATCGTGATCAGCACGACAAGGATCGCTCCCGTAGGCAACGTGTTGCCGAGCAGCGAAATGGCAATGTCGTGCGTCAGCCGGGATGCCATGATGCCGGAGCCGACCACCGTCGCGACCAGCAGCGCGGTTCCCAGCGCTTCGGCAACGCAGCGGCGTGGCAGGTCGTTCGCCACGGCGCTCAGCTGGCCTTCGGCAGGGTGCGGGCGATCTCGTACAGCCACTTCGCTCATCGGCGTGCTCCTAGCAGTCACAGGTCACGGCATTGATGACGGGACGGCAGAGTTCCGGCGCGCCGTTGCAGCAATCTTCCATCAGATAGGCCAGGAGGTCCCGAAACCCGGTCATGTCGGCGACGTAGCGCACGATCCGGCCATCGCGTTGGGGGTGGATCAGCCCGGCATGGGCGAGCACCTTCAGATGCGCCGACATGGTGTTCTGGACCGTATCCAGCCTTGTGGCGATCTCGCCCGCCGGAATGCCTTCCGGACCGGCGCGGACGAGCAGCCGGAAAACATCCAGTCGCGTCTCCTGGCCAAGGGCCGCCAGCGCGTTCAACGTGCCTTTTTTATCCATATATCCGGATCCTTGGATTTGTGGATATCGACTTTGCCGCGACCTGTAAAGCGGGATCCGGGGCGGTTGCAACCAAGCGGGTCTTCACCGCGGATGCAATTCGCTCTCGCCAGCCATCAGGTGACGGCCAGCACCTTGCCCGTATCGTGCTCGCGCACGAAATCCACGCGGGCGCCGTCCCAGTGATAGCTGTAATGCCGGCCCTGGACCGGAATGGTGATGGCGTCCGGCGAGAAGATGCCGATGCAGCCGCCGCCCGGCATGCGCACGCTGTTCCACACCAGCCCGTCGCTGCCGGTCGCACGCAGCGCCCGCCCCTCCGCTTGCGAGGCGGTGTAGTCGTCGGGATCGAGCACGCCGGGCACCGCGTTCACGTCGTCGAGGTCGCGGTCGACGCTGCCGACCAGCACGCGGAAATCCGCCGTCCAGCCCGGATCCTCGTTGGTGGCGCGCATGAATTTCTGATGGTGGTGAATGGTCTCGGCGAGCGCCACCTCTTCGCTGTCGCCGGCATAATAGATCCCGTAGCTGCCATCCGAGAACCGACCGGGCCGCAGGATCGAACAATGCACGAAGGGCGCCATCACGAAGCTGGCGCCAGGGCCGGAGACCCGCCTTGTGGCCGCCACCTTGCCAAGGTCGCCGATCTCGAGCCTGATGCGCGGGTTGGTCTTCTCCTCGACCGCGGCCAGCGCCTCCCAGTCACGCGGGTCGGCAATATCCTCGAAGAGGTCGATTGGCGGATGGATGGAGCGGATGATGCGGAAGGTCTGCTGCCAGTGGACGCGGCGCCGGACCGCGAGCCCACTCACCATGCACCACGCTCCGCATCGAGCCATTCGCGCATCGCGGCAAGGTCGGAGATTTCGCCGCGCAGCATCAGGTCGAGCGCCGACTGGCCGCCGAAAGTGGCATTGGGCTTGCGGATCCAGGCATAGCCGCGCGCCGGCTCCGTAAAGAGATAGCGCAGCCCTTTGTGGATGCCCATCAGGTGCGCCATGCGGGTACGCAGATCGCGGTCGATCCTGCCGACGCCGCCCTCCTTCCAGCGTGCCCCAGTCTTCCAACGTGCCCAGGTGCGCGCCGACATGCCGCCGAGCAGGATGCAGGCCTCCAGGTCGGTGAGGTTCCAGGCCTTGAACAGGTTGACGGTGGTGCGCGCCAGCGCGCCCGCCTCTTCATCCGAAATGGCGCTTCCAACTGTGGCCGGCGTGGTGACTATGGGCTGAAGCTGCATTTTTTGCGTCCTCGCTATTGGCAGATATATAGCATGCATTTGCCAATTGGCAAGAAACGGATCCAACGGAGGATCAGACGCATTCCGTGAATCCCCATCAGCGCTTAGCCAAAAGCTGTGGGCCGCGCGCAATCAGGTTTTTGGAACGGTCGAGACGCGAGCCAGGATTTCACACCGCTCCAACGCATAATTCCAAGCGGAAAAAGGCGGATCAACCCGCAGCCCCGGCGGTGTCTTTATGAACGGATCCGAGCCAAACAAACTGTATTTCTCAAACAGCTCTTCGGCAGTCGCTCCGGGTTTGAAAGCATCTTCCAGTTCGCTGTCGACTATGGCGCGGCACCGCTCCACCGCCTCATCGTAGGTTGGAAATTTTCCGTCGAGGTAACGGTGGCTCTCATCTCGATAATGAAAATGATCGTCGACAAAAACCTGGTAGTGGCTCTCGTCGGGCTCCTGTCCTTCCAGCTTTGGCTGGGAACTCCCCACACTCAAGGCTCGAATCCTCCCGCTGCCGGCAATCCAGCCTATCATCAGTCACTTTCCGCGAGCAACGAAGCCATGTCGCCCCGGCGGCTTGCTTGCCCTGGCATCCAGGCAGGCAGCCGAGGCCTCCAAACAGCAAGGGCGCGGCCAACCGTGCGGACCGCGCCCTTGAATTGCAGGACGGGCCGGCATTGCCGTCGGCCCGGAACTGCGTCGTGCCTATTCCGCCGCCTCGTAGCCGGCGATGCCCTTGATCTCGAGGAAATCCTCAAGACCGTATTCGGCATATTCGCGCCCGTTGCCCGACTGCTTGTAGCCGCCGAACGGCAGGCCGGCGTCCCAGGTCGGATAGTTGATGTAGACATTGCCGGTGCGCATGCGCGCCGCCACTTCGCGCGCTTTCTGCATGTCCTTGGCCTGGATGTAGGAGGCAAGGCCGTAGACCGTATCATTGGCGGTTTCGATCACCTCCTCGACGCTGTCATAGGGCATGATCGCCAGCACCTGTCCGAAGACCTCCTCGCGCGCGATGCGCATGTCGTGGGTGACGTCGGCGAACACGGTCGGCCGGACGTAGTAGCCGCGGTTGAGTTCGGCCGGACGGCCCGGGCCGCCGGCGACCAGCGTCGCACCCTCGTCGATGCCGCTCTGGATCAGCTCCTGGATCTTGTCGAACTGGACCTGGCTGACGACCGGGCCGAGCTTCGTGCCGGCCGCGTCGGCGGGGCCTACGGTGAACTTTTCCGCCGCGGCCTTGGCATAGCCGGCAGCCTCGTCATGGCGGTCGCGCGGCACGAACATGCGCGTCGGCGCATTGCAGGACTGGCCGCTGTTGCCGAAGCAGCCGGCGACGCCCTTGGTGACGGCCTTCGCGAGGTCGACATCGCCAAACAGGATGTTGGCCGACTTGCCGCCGAGCTCCTGATGCACGCGCTTGACCGTATCGGCGGCGGCCTTGGCCACCAGGATGCCGGCGCGGGTCGAACCGGTGAACGACATCATATCGATGTCGGGGTGGCTGGACAGCGCCTGGCCGACGCCCGGTCCGTCACCATTGACGAGGTTGAAGACGCCCTTCGGCACGCCGGCCTCGTCCAGGATTTCGGCGAAGATGATGCCGTCGAGCGGCGCGACCTCGGACGGCTTCAGCACCATGGTGCAGCCGGCCGCAAGGGCGGGACCGACCTTGCAGGTGATCTGGTTGAGCGGCCAGTTCCACGGCGTGATCAGGCCGACGACGCCGATCGGCTCCTTGACCACCAGCGAGCTGCCCTTGACATGGCGGAACTCGAAGCTCTTCAGCACGTCGGCCATCTTCTGCAGATGCGCAAGGCCGACGCCCACCTGGCTGTCGAGCGCGAACTGGCGCGGCGCGCCCATCTCGCGCGACACGGCGAGCGCCAGATCGGCACTGCGCTTCTTGTAGACCTCGATGATGCGGTTCAACAGTTCGAGCCGCTCGCCGACTTCGGTGAAGCCAAAGGTGTTGAAGGCGCGCTTGGCGGCGGCCACCGCCTTGTCGACATCGGCCTTGGAGCCGAGCGAGATCTGCGCGAAGGCATCCTCGTTCGAGGGATCAATGACGTCGAATGTGTTGGGCACAACAGGATCGACCCACGCGCCATCGATATAGAACTGCAGATTGTGTGACATGGTTTTCTCCTTGGGGTGCGCCGCATGGCTTCGCCGGCCGTCATATGTGGCTGGAGATAACGATGCACAAACGCCGCTGTCAAACGCAAGAGCCAAGTGATTGAGCCAGCCGTGTGCAATATGCCCGTTACGCTTTAGCGGAAGCGGTGAAGAACCCGCCGTCGAGTTCCTTCGCGCCCCCCTCTGTCCTGCCGGACATCTCCCCCACAAGGAGGGAGATTGGCAGCTTGGGCGCCGGCGCTCTTCCTGCGACATCCGCGATTAGCAAAGGCCGTGTGGTGGCGGCCGATCTCCCCTCTTGAGGGGGAGATGTCCGGCAGGACAGAGGGGGGCGCCACAGGGCGCTACCTTTGAGCCGTGTACTGGCCACCCACATCAGCCTGCCAGTTTCTTGCTCATATAGACCGTCACCCCGTTCATGAACGGCTCTTCCCGGTCGATTGTGTAGCCATGCTTTTTGTAGAGCGACACATTGGCCTCGAAGGCGCCGTTGGTCAGCAGGCGAAGCGCGTGGCGGCCGGCTTCGGTCGCCCTCCGCTCGGCATGCTCCAGCAAAAGCCGGCCGATGCCCCTGCCCTGTGCCCGCGGTGCGACGCAGACATTCACGATCCAGAGATGGTCGTCGGCCAGGATCGTTTCGATCATCCCGACAATGCCGTCCTCCTCGACGGCAAGATCGAAAGGATGCTCGGCGACGGCCTTGTCGTAATCGGCGCGCATCGGCAGCGGCTCGCGGCCGATCACCGGCACCCATTTGGCATAGGCGGCGCGCACGATATCCCTGATCGCGGTGGCGTCCGCCGGGTCGGCCGGCCGAAGCCGGATGGAAGAAGTGATGGTCATGAAAATGCTCCAGAGCATGAAAAAACCCGCCGGCGGATGTCGCGGGCGGGCTGGAAACGAACCAACCGGATCTATCGTGCCGGTCCTTGTCGTCGCGCAATCAGCTTGCCGCTCCGCACTGTGCAGGGGCGGCGTCGCTTGGTGTCGGCTGGCGCAAAGACGAACATGGGGGTCAAGCTGGAGCAGGAAGCGAGGTGCTGTCAAGACAGCCGCTCAATCGGCAATGTCTCATGCCGTGGAATCCCTATATGCCTTGCGGTAACGGCAATTGATCGATGGACAAGGGATGACGGGGACGCTGAGCAAAGCGGTGCGGATGGTCGCCATCCTGAACCTTGGCTATTTCGGCATCGAGTTTGCCGTGGCCGTTTGGATCAGATCGGTATCGCTGTTCGCGGACAGCATCGATTTTCTGGAGGACGCATCCGTCAACCTGCTGATCATGGTCGCGCTGGGCTGGACTATCCGCAATCGAGCGCGGCTCGGGATGGCGCTGGCGGGCGTACTTCTGATCCCGGCTTTGGCGACCCTTTGGACCGCTTGGGAGAAATTCAACGTTCCAATCCCGCCAGCGCCCGTTCCGCTGACGCTTACCGCGGCCGGCGCGATCCTCGTCAACCTGACATGCGCGCTCTTGCTCGCTCGCTATCGCCATCACAGCGGCAGTCTTACCCATGCGGCCTTCCTGTCGGCCCGCAACGATGTCCTGGCGAATGTCTCGATCATTGCCGCCGGCCTGGTCACGGCCTTCGTGTGGAACTCAGCCTGGCCAGATATCATCGTTGGCCTCGCAATCGCAGTCATGAATGCGGACGCCGCCCGCGAGGTCTTCACGGCTGCAAGACGCGAGTTCGCGCAAAGCCATATTTCAAGCTGAGGCACTGCGCCTTCAATACTCCTGCGCCGTTGGCCGGAACAGTATCTCGTTGATGTCGACCTCGTCCGGCTGGCTCACGGCGAACACCACCGTCCTGGCGAAGGAATCGGCGGGGATCGCCACCCGGTCATAGAGTGCGCGCACGCCTTCGGCGACATCGGGCTCGGTGACGCTGTCGGGCAATTCGGTCGCCACGGCACCCGGCGAGATGATGGTGGTGCGGATGTTGTAGGGTTTTACCTCCTGGCGCAAGCCCTCCGAGATGACGCGCACCGCGTGCTTGGTCGCGGCATAGACGGCGCCGCCAGGCCCCACCTTGTGGCCGGCGACCGACGAGACGTTGATGATATGGCCGCTCTTCTGCGTCTTCATGT
Source organism: Mesorhizobium waitakense (assembly GCF_056431085.1). NCBI lineage: Bacteria > Pseudomonadati > Pseudomonadota > Alphaproteobacteria > Hyphomicrobiales > Phyllobacteriaceae > Mesorhizobium > Mesorhizobium waitakense. Next base: position 114,493 of record NZ_JBWKME010000062.1, read on the forward strand.
GGGGGAGCGCCGCGGCTATGCCGTAGAGCACGCCCTTGATGTTGACGTCGATCATCCGGTCCCAGTCCTCGACCTTGCGGCGTTCCAGCGGCGAGTGCGGCATCAGGCCCGCATTGTTGATGATGACGTCGACGCGGCCATGCGTTTCGACCGCATGGTCGACAAGCCGCCGGACCTGGGCGACATCAGTCACGTCGGTCGCCAGGATGGCGTCCTTGCTGAGCGACAGCTCTTCGGCGAGTGCCTGCAGCCGGTCGAGGCGGCGCGCGCCCAGCACCAGCTTTGCGCCCTCTTTCGCCAGAAGCCGGGCGGCGGCTTCGCCGAGCCCGCTGCTGGCGCCGGTGATGACGACGACCTTGCCCTTGATGTTCTCGGTCATGGGATTTTCCTTCCGCTTCAGCGATCGATCCTCGCCGCTTGTTGTGGCGAATAGCGCTCTCCCTGCACGGCAATCGCCGAGACCGCGTTCTCGATGTCGCGAAGATCGTCCACGCTCAGCGTAACGGCGGCCGATCCGATGTTCTCCTCAAGGCGATTGAGCTTAGTCGTGCCGGGGATCGGAACGATCCAAGGCTTGCGAGCCAGCAACCAGGCGAGCGCGACCTGTGCGGGGGTCACCTTCTTCCCGGCTGCGATCTTGACGATCGCATCGACCAGCGCCTGGTTCGCCTTGCGGGCCTCCTCTGCAAAACGCGGAACCGTGTTTCGGAAGTCGCTGCTGTCGAACGTCGTGCTGGCGTCGATGGCGCCGGTGAGGAAGCCCTTGCCCAGCGGGCTGAAGGGCACGAAGCCGATCCCCAGTTCTTCCAGGACCGGCAGGATCGCCTCCTCGGGTTCACGCCACCACAGCGAGTATTCGCTCTGCAATGCCGTGACCGGCTGCACCGCATGCGCACGACGGATGGTGCGCACGCCCGCTTCGGAGAGGCCGAAATGCTTCACCTTGCCTTGGCTGATCAAGTCCTTCACCGCGCCGGCCACCTCTTCGATAGGCACGACCGGATCGACGCGGTGCTGGTAGAGGAGGTCGATATGGTCGGTCCTAAGCCGCTTTAGCGACGCCTCGACGACCTCGCGAATATGCCCCAGCCGGCTGTCCATGCCGTCGTGTCCGGCTGTACCGGCAATGTCGATGCCGAACTTGGTGGCAATTACCACCTGGTCGCGGATCGGCTGCAGCGCCTCGCCGACGACCTCCTCGTTCTTGAACGGGCCATAGACCTCCGCGGTGTCGAAGAAGGTGACGCCGCGCTCGAACGCGGAGCGGATCAGGCGGACAGCATCCGGCGTCTCCATCGGTTGCCCGTATGAATGACTCATCCCCATGCAGCCCAGCCCGATGGCCGAGACTTCGAGGCCACCCTGGCCCAGTTTGCGCTTTTGCATCTCAGTTCTCCTTCATGTCTTCGCTAGGATTCTGACGGTCGCGGCGCGGGCGCGCGCACCGATCATCGGGACGAGGTATGGGCTTGCCGCATATTTCGCCCGGTAGGCATCGTCGATACGGTCGTTGACCGGCCCATCGACTGCTTCGAAGGTGACATCCCTGGTCATGCCGGCGGCGGTGATCCGACCGGCCTTCTGCTTGACCGCAGCCTGGTACCAACGCGACTTCTGGCCATTGTAGCCGCGCACATAGAGTTCGCCTTCGGTCACCACCGACCAGATCCAGGTCGGCGTGCCAAAGGTCACGCGATCATCGCGCAGCGGCGCGATGTGCAGATCGTCGGTCGCGGCGATCCTGCCGAGTTCGTCCTTCGACCACGTCATTTGTCACCTACCATACTGCGCGTCGCCGACGTGCTCCATCCAGTCGACGGCCTTGCCGTCCAGCGCTTCCTGGATGGCGATGTGGGTCATGGCGGTGGTCGGTGCCGCGCCATGCCAGTGCTTCTCGCCCGGCTCGAAACGAACCACGTCGCCCGGCCGGATGTCTTCGACCGGGCCGCCCTCGCGCTGCACGCGGCCACAGCCGGCGGTGACGATCAGCGTCTGGCCGAGCGGATGGGTGTGCCAAGCGGTGCGCGCGCCGGGCTCGAAGGTAACGGCGCTGCCGGCCGCACGCGCCGGCGCGATGGCTTGAAACAGCGGATCGATGCGGACAGTGCCTGTGAACCAGTCACCCGGACCCTTGCCCGAGGCTTGAGAGCCGCTTCGCTTGATTTCCATGGTTTATCCCTTCTCGACGCGGGGCCAGACACGGCCGCCGGCCTCAGAGCCGGCGCCTTTTGGGCCGCCCGATTGCGATGATGCCTATTTAAGACCTGCGATTGATCGCGAATAGCTGCTATATCCGGCATGTACTTATGAGAAGGACTCATGAATGCCGCGCGACATGAACGAGCTGACCGCCTTCCTCGCCGTCGCGCGTGAGCGGAGCTTCACCCGAGCGGCAGCCAGGCTGGGCGTCTCGCAATCGGCGCTCAGCCACACATTGCGGACGCTGGAGGAGCGGCTGGGCGTGCGGCTTCTGACCCGCACCACGCGCAGCGTCTCGCCGACCGAGGCGGGCGAGCGCCTGGCTCGCAGCATCGGGCCGAGGCTCGACGAGATCGAGATGGAACTCGCCGCCTTGAGCGCATTTCGCGAAAAACCCGCAGGCACCATCCGCATCACCGCCGGCGAGCACGCCGCCGATGCGGTCCTGTGGCCGGCGATCACCAGGCTGCTGCCCGATTATCCCGACATCAGGATCGAGATCATCGTCGATTACGGCCTGACCGACATCGTCGCCGAGCGCTACGACGCCGGCGTGCGGCTGGGCGAACAGGTGGCGCGCGACATGATCGCGGTGCGCATCGGCCCCGACATGCGCATGGCGGTGGTCGGCGCGCCGGCCTACTTCGCCGCCCGGCCAAAGCCGCGCGCGCCGCAGGACCTGACCACGCACAATTGCATCAATCTGCGGCTACCGACCTATGGCGGGCTCTATGCCTGGGAATTCGAGAAGGCCGATCGCGAACTGAAGGTGCGGGTCGAGGGCCAGCTGGTGTTCAACACTGCCGCGCTGCGGCTAAATGCTGTGCTTGCCGGCTTGGGTCTCGCCTACCTACCCGAGGACCAGGTGACGACCGATCTGGCCGACGGCCGGCTGGTGCGGGTGCTGGCCGACTGGTGCCCGCCCTTCCCCGGCTACCACCTCTATTACCCCAGCCGGCGACAGGCGACGCCGGCCTTCTCGCTGCTGGTCGATGCCTTGCGCTACCGCGGCTAGATGGAGTTGACGAAGCAGGACCGCATCGGCATCATCTGCGCGGCGTGGCCTGCGCCGAACCTCCAAGGGCTGTCCCCAGCACGGTCTTGAACGGAGGCAAAGGGACTTCGAGTCTCAGGCCGCTGTCTTTGGTCCGATCGTCTCGAATGTGGTTGCTGGGGAACTCCGTCCGGAACGTGAAAGGCCATGACAATGACCCAAAACGCAAATTTCAAACGTCGCGTGCGGGCTCGCGCTGCCAAGACAGGCGAGTCCTACACGGCCGCTCTCAGGCATTTTCACCGCGACGCGCCGGATGATCCCGCGCCCGAAGCCAGGTCGCTGCGATTGGCCGTGGCGCAAACCACCGTCCATGATGACCCTCGCAACATCGCCAAGCTGCGCGATAGCGGGATGGAGATGCGACGCCTGATGCGAGAGGCGCGGCAGGCGGGTGCGAGGCTGCTGCACTTTCCCGAAGGCGCGACCTGCTCCCCCAACAAGCGCATCATGTCGGCCAATGGTCCCGCAACAATCGGGCCTGCCGATTGGGACCGCTTCGAATGGACGGTCCTGCGCGAGGAACTGGAGGCGACGCGCGCACTTGCGCGCGAGCTTGGACTGTGGACAGTATTCGGTTCGGTGCATCAACTCAGCCAACCGCGCCGGCCCCACAACAGCCTGTATGTCGTCTCCGATCGCGGCGAGTTGGTGACGCGCTACGACGAACGCATGCTTTCGAACACCAAGATCTCGTTCATGTACACGCCGGGTTCGATCCCGGTGACGTTCGAGGTCGATGGGCTCCGCTTCGGTTGCACGCTCGGCATGGAATCGCACTTTCCGGAGATTTTCATCGACTATGAGAGGCTCGATGTCGACTGTGTCCTGTTCTCGACAATCTCTCCCACCGATGGCCCGGCTTTCGCCGTCGAGATGCAGGGGCACGCGGCAAGCAACAACTATTGGGCCAGTTTCTCGGTCGCTGCGCAACACGGCCAGACCGCCCCTTCGGGCATCGTTGCTCCCGGCGGCCGGTGGGCGGTGCAATGCCCGGCCGATGGAACGCCCTCGATCGCCGTCGTCGATATCGACAACAATCCAGGAGACCCGGCCCGGCCATGGCGGCGAACGGCACGAGCCGGAATTTATCAGCCGCATCTGGTGGAGACGACCGGCGGAGCAACGACCGCGGCATGTTCTAAGGGCTGTTGATATTCATCTGGAGCTTATGATGGCGGCGGCGAGGTGAATGAACGCGGCAAAGCTCTTGTCGGTTTTGTCGGCACGCATGGCGATGC
>NZ_JBWKME010000063.1:0-10001 GCF_056431085.1 Mesorhizobium waitakense
TGGTAACTCCAGTCTCCCCGGTCCGGTCCGAATGGACAACCTCCTGAAAGCTCACAGCTAGGCGGGCAGGCCCGGGATCATTTGGTGTCTGCGACGCTCGCATGGTTTACGCCGGTCATCCCTGGCCAGAAATCATATCGAGCGGTGAAAATGAGGATCCTTGATCCCGCCGAAGTTGCCGGGCTTGGCGTATCCGCCGATGCCTGGCAACCGGACGGGAACCAGACAAATCGCGGAACCGTCTTCACCCGGGTGTGGAGCGGCGCGCAGGCCGCGGTCGTCGCCGAAGGCATGAGCTTGCAGCTGAAAATTCACAGAGATGCCGATCCGGCCGCGCCGGTCGACGAGTTGGTGCCATTTGGCCTCGCGGTCTCTCTCGCAATGCCCGGTGAGATTCGGCTCTATGATCAAGTGCGGGCCCGCGTTCAGCCGCGTCCGGCGCAACGTGCCGCTCCATAATGCAACCGATAAACAATACGCGACGGTATGTGCTGGCGCCGGAGGGTCTACCGGGCTTAGACGAAAAGACCTTATGTCAGCCACCTTTACCCGTCGCGAATGTCCTGTATGTGGCAACTGGTATAGCCGCACGATCGCCATCGCTTGGCTCGATAGCCTTGTTGTCGAGCAAATCGCGCGGATCGTTGACCATTACCGCCAGGTTATGGCGCGTCGAACAGCCAAGCGGCTGGTGGAAGGACTTGTCAGTGAGTAAAGCGCCGGAATACGACGGACAGACAGGGGGGCGGGCATGATAGACAATCGCCTCTATTCGCACTGCGCCACCGTCGTGTTGGTCGAGCAAATGGATGCTGTAAGCGTCGAGGCCCATCTGCCTGGCCTGATGGACTGCCTCTGCGCTGAGCTGGGACGACCCGCTGATAAGCAGGTGGAGGGCATCGCGCCGACCGCGACTGGCCCTCTCAAGGAAGACACGCAAGCGCTGCCGTCCGGAAGCGCGAAGGCTCTCTATGGTCAGGACGGTGGTCTCCTGTCGGATAAGGATTGGTGCCGATGGCTCGACATCGATCGGCGTAGTGCTTGTGCAGCCACTTACGCTTGCCGTCAGAGCGATCTGGAGAACTATGTTCCGCAACGTCATTGGCCGACAGCTATTCTATGATGAAGCCAGGACCGCCCTTGGCGCCTGGCGCGCCGGTGCGGGCAGTCGCGCGGCCTGGCGGCGGACTTGCCAACGAATTCGTCGGAGTGCCTCCCGCGTCCAAAGTCGGCGCCGGCGGGTCCGTGGGTGCGCTCATCTGGTCGGGGTTGGAGCCTGGCCTTACGATGTAGGGCGTAACAAGAATAACCAGTTCCGACTCTTCCTTTCGAAACGAGGACGAGCGGAACAGCGCGCCAAGGATCGGCATTTCGCCGAGCCATGGAAAAACACTGATATCATTGTTGACGTTACGCCTGATGAGACCACCAATTGCGAAGCTCTGCCCACTGGCGAGTTCGACGACCGTGTCGGCTCGGCGCGTGGAAACTGCTGGCACCGAGATACCGTTGATCTCAACGGCACCTTGTGCCGAAAGTTCACTGACTTCCGGCTTTACGTGAATATTGATTAGGTTGTTGTTGAGAACGGTTGGCACGAATTCCAGGCTGACGCCGAAGTGACGGAATTCTACCGAGACTTGCCTATTTTCCTGCTGGACAGGAATGGGAAATTCGCCGCCGGCAAGGAAGCTGGCGGTTTCACCGGACATAGCGGTAAGGTTCGGCTCAGCCAACACCGAAGCGATGTTCTCCTTGGCGAGCGCGTCGAGAACCGCGCCGACGTTGACAGCACCATTGTCGAATCCGATTTCTGCTGTACCGCCACCATTCGCCGCCCCAGAGCCACCACCTTTGCCGCTTAACAAACCCACTCTGAAGTTGCCGATTTGACCGAAGGCGGACAGGTTAATGCCGAGTGCCTTCATGGCGCTACGGGAGACCTCTGCTACGCGCACACTGAGATTAACCTGCAAGGATCCGGCGACCTTGATGTTATTGACGACCTGCGCACCGTCACCGAGAAATTGCTCAGTAACCCTTTTGGCAGTGTCGGCGGCCTCCGCGTCGGGCGCTGTACCGCTTAGGATTGCGCCGCGCGGCGTATAGTTGACGCGGATCGGATAATCGCCGACCTGGTCCCTCAACATAGCGCGCAGATCCCCGATCGGTTGGCTGACGACAATCCGTAACTCGGCGAGTGCCTCGCCGTTTTTGTCCAGGGCGAACAGGCTGGTTCGCCCGGATTTCTTGCCAAAGACGAAGATGGTGCTACTCGAGGGTGCCTGATAATCGGCGATCGTCGGGTCGGCAACAAAGATGGTCGCGGCTGGCGCCGGCAAATGAACTGTCTTGCCGAGCGAAGAGGAGAGGTTCAGCGTGGTGTTGATGCTGTTGGAAGCGGCACGGGGCGCCCCCGCATCCGGCTTGTTCTGGGCAGCCGCAGAAAGTGGAGATAGCAGAACGAGCGCGCAGAGGAGATGGCCCAAGTAAGGAGAGACGGCAGGTCTCGAACCGACGATGAGCGTCGGCCGCCGATTGGTGTCAGGATGACGAGTTGGAACGATTTTCAAGGCAGTCTTTTCTTTCAAATTCGACCAACTATGCGGATAGACCGTCGGTCAATTCAAGAATGTAGCCAATGCCGCGCACGGTCGTGATTCGTGGCGTTGCACCTGACCTGCACAGATGTCCCCGTAAGCGATAGATTCCGACTTCAAGCGCGTTGCCAGATATTTCGTCGTTGAACGAATAAACGTGATCTTCCAACTGCGCACGTGGCACGATGCGGCCCGCACGGTTAAGCAGATGCTCTAGAATACATAGTTCGCGGCGTGCCATCCTCAGCGGTTGATCGGCAACCGAAACCTCTCGGCCGATTGGATCGAAGTGGAGATTGCCAAATACTATGATGGGGTCGGTCTTCTGTGTCGACCGGCGCAGAACGGCTCTCATTCTGGCGATAAGCTCGTCGGTAGAGAATGGCTTGAGCAGAAAATCGTCCGCGCCACCATTGAAAATCGCAATTCGCTTATCGAGATCGTCGAGGTTACTCATAACGAGGGCAGGAACTGAGTGTCCCTCGCTCCTAAGCTGCCTCAGCCAATCTAAGCCATCGCCATCTGGTAGAGCCAACTCCAGCAGGAGAATTTCATAGCTCGCGCAAGAAAATGCACTCGACGCTTGGTCCAGGCTACCAACGACATCAACGGCAAAGCCGTTTTCCGCGAGCGCAACTGGCACTGTGTGCGTAAGATCCGCATGATGATCCACGAGCAGCGTTCGCATTTCTTCTCCTTTCAAGGGAGGACAATCCATTGCACACGCCACCGTGGGCTCTGAGATCGGGGCGACAGCAGAAGTCGCGGAAGTCGAAACTAGCGCGGGATGCGAGCAACCCGATTTCGATTTCTCTGCGCATCGATCCTCCTAGTGCGGTCCCCCGCATTCGTTAGGCTTGCGTTGCCCTCCAGACCCCCATGATTCGATGACTGAGGCTTAGCTATCGAGAAGCTGGCCCATTGAACAAATCGATTGTTCGAATGAGGTCGCATCCACGTGATGGATGCATCTAGCATATTCACCTCAACTCGCGCGCACGCTGCCATTGCGCGGCGACAATTAGGGTGTCCGGTTGAGCGACAACTATGATGGCCGGTAGGAGCGCTTGTCAGGTCCGGTCGAAGGGAGGGGCGTGGCCCCCTCAAGCTCATCCATCGCGACACGCTGCGGCTGTTCGGTCAATATCACCGGATGGAGAAGGGACGACACTGGAGGTGTCGGAACCACACTGGGGGAGGCCTGGACAGGGGCTGCCGCTGCCGAGGCTTGTAGGACTCCTGCGGCATTGCATTTGCGTAGCAACAGCCATTCGCGCTCGACAGGTTGATCTTCGCGTCGCGCGGCGAGCTTGCGGTCGATCAGTGCGTGGAGCCTCAGGAGATGGAGATCAGGGCCCTCAAAGGCCTGTCAGCTATCCAAAAGATGAATGATAATTATTGCTATAATCAATTATATCAATCGTCCAAGGCTCTAATATATCGATCCCAAGGCGGTCATGCCCCGCCCCTCTCTATTACTGCGTCGGTTGGAACTGCTGGGGACAATTCGGAGGCCAACATGTGCGGGATTGTTGGCATCGTTTGGCAACTGCCGGTATCGGAGCGATTGGTCAACGCCTTGAAGCATCTCGAACATCGCAGCTATGATTCGGCCGGCGTTGCGACGATCACCGAAGGGCCTTGCACCGCCGGCGCGCCGCGGGCAGGGCCGCCGCCGCGCCTCCAGCCTCGATGCGCATGAAGCCGTCATCGTCGGGCTGATCGAGGAGCGCAAGGACATCGGCGAGATCAATCAGAGGTCATTGTCGATAGCTAAAGGAATAAATTCTTGATCCCATCAGGTGCTGGAGAGGTTGGTAGCTTATGCGATGGTCCCGAAACAACTAGCTTAAGCCATTATGAGCAAGCATTTGGCGTCCGTCCTGACGACCGTGAACGCGCCCTACAGCGTACAGCTGGACTATGCAGGTCTGGCTTATTGCCTGGCGGATCTCGAGTTGGCCAAACAGCATCCTGGTCATATCAGCGCCTTTCTTGGCGAGGTTCCCCTCGCACTGCAGGTCGAGCTCGCTGTCGTGCACCACATCCCGGTCCCCGACCTGAAGGCCTTCGCCGCTGCGTTCTCCGCCTGGTCCGGCGAGAGCTATCCGCTCGCTGCGTGATGGCCGAACACGATAGCCGGCGCCCTTCCGAATGGCGGCGGCCTTTTAGCATCGCCGTCGATCTGATTAACCAGCTTCGGGAAAATGCGGCGGTCAGACTTCGAATGGTCGTTTGGCGGTGGGACGGCTATGATGATCAAGATCGGCCATCGTGAAAGCCATGACATCGATGTTTTCCTCGATGACCCGCACTGCTTGGCTTCATCGACCCGTCCAGAAGCCGCCTGCGCTTTGCGCCGACGCCATCGGACTGTCAGGGTGATGAAGTTCGCCTTCGAAGGCATCGGCGAAATCGACTTCATCATAGCCGGAGGACCAAGACGCCCTTCAAGACATATGATGTCGAAGGGAGGACGGTTCGGCTCGAGACCATTCCCGAAATCATTGTCAAGAAGGTCTATTATCGCGGCTCCCAAGCCAGGCCTCGTGACATCTTCGACATCGCAGCCGCAGCCCGGTCGCAACTCGGCGAAGTCGTCGATGCCTTGCGCGCGTTTCCGCAACAAGTCGCGCGCACCAGGGAACGGTTGGAAAAGTTCAATCCGGAATTCGTTAGTCGTGCCATCGCACAGTTGATGATCATGCCCGACTATGAAGCGTCGGCCGCCGACAGTCTGGATGCTGCGATCGCTGTGCTTGATAGGCGTTGTCATCGTCCAAGCCGACCTGATCGCCTCCCCTCCGGATCGTTGCCGGGCAGGGGAGGGGCTTTTTCTACAACGCCGACGCCTTGGTGAGGTTGACCCGGAAGCGGTCGCGGCGCAGTTGATATTTTCGGGTCATCTCAGCGCTGGTGTGCCCGAGCTGTTTCTGCACGTAGCTAGTGCGCAGTGTCTGCCAACCAGAGGCGCACATCCTGAATCGAGCGCATGAGGACGGAAGGATTATCCCGTGCGGCGATGAAGCCCCAACTGTGCCAATAGCGCTCGGCCTCGGTGTCAATTGCCCTGACCACGACCGCGCGGCCACCGACGATGTCGGCGCCGGCGATGCAGCGCCGCAGCGCGTCCTTTACCAGTCCGCTGCCGACGCCACGCCCCACGTAGTTTTGATCGACCGCGAGTTGTCCAATCAAAAGGCAAGGGATCGGATCCGGTGGGCGCCCCGTGCGGATCGAGCGCGGCGCACTGTTCGGCTGGATCACGCTGGGTGCGAGCCCATAATAACCGACCACGGTTCTGTCATTGTGAACAACCAGGACTCGGGTAAACCCGCGAGCCTGGTTGGTCCGCGCAAAGCCGAGCAGCCATGCGTTGAGGGCGGGCTTGCCGCAATCGAATGCGTCGAGACGATGCGTGTCGTCCAGCAGTTCTATGCCTGAAAGCGCCACCTAGCTTTCCCAAGGGGCAAACCGGCGGAGCCGCTCCGCCGCCTTAGGCGGCGGAGGGCTTGCTGGGGCGGCGATCGCCTGCATGAATGCATTGTAGGCGTCCGGCGACAGGCGAATGAGGGTCGCGTTGAGGATTGCCGCCTGCGCTTCGTGCAGTGCGGCGCGGCGCATGAACTCGGTGCGAGACAGGCCTAGCAGTTCCGCGCCGCGGTCGATAATGGTCAGATCGTCATCGCGAAACCGCATCGAGACGGGCGTTTCCTTCCTGGGGCCCGTCGCGGCCATGGCGCTCTCTCCTGTGCTGCGAGCGTATATATCCGTTTGTAACGCAGATCGCAATACATCGTGACGCCCGGGCCCTGTGCCCGGGTGGCGGCAAACGCGACGAGCCTTTGCACCGACCCGTCCCGGATCCGGGCACTATCGAGCCGTGGCATGGGATGCCGAGGGCCCGGCGCTCGCTTCCTTGGCGAACGCTCTGGCGAAGCGGCCCATGGCCTTCGTCTGCCAGCCGCGCGCGCACCTGCCGCTCGGCCTTTCCATGTCGAATGATCGGGCTGAAGCGCTGGCCGGCATCCTCCAGCGCTACCCCGAGGTAGGCATCATCGAGGGCGATCCGCTAGGCCCGCTCTGCGGCACGCCGGCCGCAAGCGTGGGATCCCGACCAGACGATCCTGATCCGGTCGTTCTGCAAGGCTCTCGGCCTGGACCTGCGCTCGAGCGTCATCGGCGGCAATGCCCGGCATGTGCAGGCGATCCCGCTAGCAGCGCTCGCATGGCCTGGGCATGATCAGCCGCATCCTGCAAGGCGCGCTAGGACCAATCCACATTCAGGATTTCCAAAACTGAGATGTGCTGAATCAATGCGTTCCGGATTTACTGATTCGGAGCGGGTTTGATGGGTGTAAAGCGCTATGAACTGAACGAGGCGCAGTGGGTCCGGATCGCCCCGCTTCTGCCGGGCAAGGTTGGTGATCCGGGCCGTAGCGGCGCCGACAACCGCCTGTTTGTGAACGGAGTTTTATGGGTCCTGCGATCCGGAGCATTCTGGCAGCACCTTTTGGAGCGCTACGGCAAGTGGAAGAGCGTCCATGCCCGCTTCACCCGCTGGGCCAAGGCCGGCGTCTGGAGCGTGGATGCGCTGGGCTGCTGCACCCGGTCGATGGGTTGCTTTCAATCGGACCACCCAGATGCAGTTTCTCATTCCGTTAGAATGAGTGTTGGAAACGGATGATGCCGCCGACGCTGTTCTTTTTGTCAGCTTTGGTCCAGTTCACGTTGGAAGGGTCAACCATGCCGGCGCCGAAGTCGCCATAGTGGTCGTAGTCGATTTCGGCTGTGATTATTAGACCTGCAAACGCCGTATAGACAGCGTTTGCAGTCAGACCATAGTCCTTGAGCTGATCACCCGAGACCTGAAGGTTGAACGAAGTTTTCTCGTTGAATCTGTAAGTGGCGCCGGCCCAGAAAGCCCAGTTGCCGCCCCAAAATTTGTAGAAGCTGCGACGATGAGCGTCGATTGTGTTAATGGAGTTGTCGCTGAGCTTGCCATAGGAGCCGTAGCCGAACGTTCCGAATAGCGAAAATTCGTTTGTGACATTGACGTCGACGCGGACCTTACCAGCCAGAGATTCGTAGTTGCTATCATAAGCGACAACGCCAGTGATCGCCCCCCAGCCTTGCATGTATTTCACGCCGCCGACGACATGCGGAACATAGCTGTCGATAGTCCCGACTACGCCCGAGCCTTCTTCGAGTGAAGCCACCGCCGAAAAGCCGTTGCCGCTGTCAAAGTAGTACTGAACCACGTTGGCTTCGTAGCCGCCGTGCGGAACAAGCATCTTATTGAGGACGTCGCCAGCGTGGCCAGTAAACACGTGGAAGGCCGACCAGTCCTTACCAACTCGCAGGCCGCCAAGCTGAATCCAAGTGAAAGCCAATTTGACGCCTCTGTTGAAGGCGTAGTTTTGCGGGCTGTCCGTGCCCGAATAAGCGTTGCGATTACCAAAGTCCATGCGGGTTTCCGTATAGGTCTTCAGTGTGCCGAGTTCGGTCTCCTGGCCGGTCCAAGTTTTGAAGGTCAAGCGAGCGTTGTTTCGCCATGTGCCCTGATCCTCACCAGTCCTCAGGTCTGAGGTTCTGGCGCCGTCATACGATCCGACATGGCCCAGGCCGATGTCGTAAAGGACATCGCCGCCGATGCGCAGACAGGTCTCGGTGCCGGGGATGTAGAAGTAGCCGGAGCCGTACACGTCGCAGACCTTGATGTATTCGGTCGATTCTGGCTCGGCCACAGCCACAGCATCGACCGCGCGCGCGTCGGAAAGGGCGATCAGCACTGCAGTTGAGCCGAGGAGAAGGCTCCTGATGTTCATTCGCGCGTGCTCCGGTGGGCTGCGCCTCGACGCAAAGCGACACTCGTCAGTTGCCCCACGGAATTCAGCGCGTCTGGGCCAATCGCCATAGTCATCTCCGCTTGTTGTAGGCAGACGTCACAACGGCTACGGAAATCGACCACGCAAATAACGCGCCATCCTGGAGACGTAGCTGCGGGCTTACGCTCAGGTTGGCCGGCGCATCTTGTTGCGGTTCCTTCTTTTCGCTTTGAAGGTCAAGCTGAGCACGAAAAGCAGACGTTTCGGATAGATAGTCTGTTCGCTGCCCAGCGTTTTCGTTCAATAGCGACAGCTTTTGTTTGTTGTGTAGGCTTTGAGACATCATAGGCGGCACCGCTCGGTACATCGGGCGAGATACCCACTGACGTCGACATGAAATTCACTAGCCAGGCCGGGTATGCCATGTTTTGGTGCACGGCCCATCTTGAAGGCGATCGCGTGCAGCAGCTTGCCAATCAGTCCGGACAAGTGATTTCGCAAGGCTGGAAAGATCGACGCGTTGTAAACCGCCTCTGGATCGGAAGTCCTGTATGGCCAACTGTTTTCGCGATGGCACCCCCCGGCGCGATTGTTGAGCCTCTTTTGCGATGATCGACTTTCGGCATCACCTGACGTTCTATCGCGTTATTGGAACGCCATTTGTCGATGATCATGCCCTTGGGGCCGCAACTCTGTGCAAGCGACTGGGTCAGCAGGCGCTTGGCAGCCTTGGAAGAACACGCCGAGCACGTTCCTGTCCTGATCACGGCGCGCCCACTGCCAATGCTTCTTGCCTGTAATCGATACCACGCGTTATCGAAGTGCCGGATATCGCTATCCGAGGGCGTCCGCTAGCGAGCAATGTCTGGCTCCTAGCCGTATCGTCCCCCAGCATATAGCATTGCCGCGCTCCGATCTCCTCGACCAAGCGCAGTCTGAAGGGAAAGCGTCGAAAATCTCGGTGTGCGTGATGATCTCGGCAGGGCGAACGATGGCGCTTGTAGCTAACCGATATTGTGTTCATGCCATCGCGTTCGGCGGTTAGAGCGGACCATCGCGTGAGGAAAGGCATTGGCGAAATACAGTGTCGCGGCGAAAGCGGAACGGATTTGACATAGCGCAAGACCCAGGAGAACCGCAGCGGTAAGGATGACAGTTATCGGCATAGGACGGTAAACTGTTGCGGACCTCGATCCTGACAAAATATCACAAGGCCCGGCTGCTAAGGGACCTGCCGGCCGGGCCGGGGCCGCGGCAAAACTGCGCCGCGAGGCTGAGCAGGCGAGCTTGCTTTAGTCGGACACTTTAAGGAGAAGCCGCCTGCTTCGCCCCTGCGCAGGCCTCCCAGGGAGCGCGGGCAAAGCGAATGTCGCATGCTCATCCCATGAGACGGCGGCGTTTCCGTCGCGGAGGTTGGAGGTCTCGTCATCTCCCCAAAGTTGGGGGAGCGCGTGCTAAAATCTCTTCCGGATTGAACCCAGAACTTCGCACAAGGGGGGCAGGCTCACTTTGTATGAAATAATGGGGCGAGCATGCTCCTGGGTTCTTATCCGCGTCGGGAGCGGGAAACTCA
>NZ_JBWKME010000064.1:0-94009 GCF_056431085.1 Mesorhizobium waitakense
GTAGCGAGACCTGAGCCGGTCGAGCTCGGCGCCGTAGGCGGCGATATCAGCCCCTCGGTCCGGAACGATCGTGACCCGATTGACCATGGCTTGCGCAGCGTTCTTTTGCGCGGCGGCCACACCGTTCAGAGCGCTGACATGGCTGTTCAGCGCAGCCGTCTCTTTCAACCGGGCCTCAGTCGCCAACGAGGCGGAAATCGCCCCGGTGCGCTCGGCCCGGTCGATGTCTTCAACAGCCGCTTTGTGCCGCATCTGCGCCGCAAACAGCGGATCGTAGCGTGCCCTGGTCCTGTCCAGCGCCGCACCGAAGGCGTCGATGTCAGCGGCGCGCTGCCGGTAGCCCGCGTCGCCGGTCGGCTGAGCGGCTGCGATCATCGATTGGATCGACCCCTGCAACTGACGCTGGGCAGCCGCCTGGGAGGCGATCGCTGCGGCGGCGCCCCGCGCCGATGCCACGACCTGGTCGTTCGCCGCGACCATGGCAGAGGATGTCTGGCGCGCCTCCACGCCAAGGGCCTTGACGCTGGCCGTTGTCTCGGCGGTCGCTGCCTTGGCGCCCGTCGCGTCGCCGGAAATGACCAGAGCGAGGTTCAACGGCATCAGTCGATCTCGCCCATGGCTTCGAGTGCGGCATGCTCCATCACCTGGATGTCGGCGAAGAGACGGCTTTGAACGCTGCGATTGCGGCGTTCGAACACCGGGCGGGCCGAGCCATAGTCGATGCCGAGCCAGATCACCTTGCTACCTTCGCCAACAGCCATGACCAGGGCGCGCCATTGCGTCTCGCAACCAAGGAAAGCCATGACGGATTGCCAGTTGACGGACCACACTTCGATCTTCGCCTCATCATCCTTGATTGCGTCGGGTTCAATGGAGACGCCGAGCTCAGCGAACTGCTCGGCGACCTCCACGTCGATCGTCGTCGGTCTCGTCGGGTCTTCGCGGCCGGCGCGGGCGAACGCCCATTCCCGCGCGACCGCTTTCAGTTTCCCTTTCGCGCCTCGTCGGGAGCCAGCGACCGCGCATAGGCCTTGTAGAGGCCCCTGGTGAACCAGGAGAACTGCATATTGGAACGCAGGGCGTCCTCGCTGAAGGGTACCTGCTCCTCCTTGCCGTCCTTCTCATCGGTCACGTCGCGCCAGTCCTTGCAGACGCGCATCAGCTCCTCGTGCTGGCGCTTTTTCTGCTCCTCGGGCGGAAGGGCGGCGATCTCCTTGACCATCTCCTCGCCTTCGTCCGCCGGCATGGCCTGGAACTGCATCGTGAAGGATTGCGTGATGGTCTTGCCCGCCTTGTCGCGGTCGGGCATCTCGACAGTCACCGGCCACCAATAGCGATAATCGTCGATCATCTTGAATTTCATTTTCAGGGCCTTTCAAAAGGGCTTTTGGGGGGCGTTGAAGCGGGGGAGCGACGGCGGCCGGAGCCGCCGCGCCTTACATCACGGTGATCTTGAACTCGTCGTCGCCGGCGTCGGTGCACAGCATCAGCGGCAGCGAGTAGTTGATGATCTTCTGGGTCTGGCCTTCGCTTGGCCGGCCGATCTCGACGGCAGGGCAGTCGAATTTGACGATGTTGCCCGCGACGGTGCCATGCTGGGCCGTCAGGACACCACGCGTTCGGGCCTGGGCGAGAGTGAACCAGTCGATCGTGGCGAGCGACCGTGCCTCGACCACCGCCGTGCCGGTCGGATTGCGATCGACCAGCTGGATGTTCTCGTCGCCGATCAGGAAGCGCGGCTCCACCTGGTTGCCGAGATCCAGCATCAGGCTCTCGGCCACCGCCGACCACCCGTGCAGCGACATGGTCGTATTGGCCTTCGACACCGGCACCGGCGTGATGAAGCCAGCCAGATCGGCGCTGGGCATGGCCGCGTCCGTGATCGGGCCAAGCAGACCCTTGAAGCTCAACGTGTAGTGCGGGATCTGCTTGGGAACGAGGCTGGCGCTGATGTTGCCGCGCCCGCCGACCATCGCATGCTTCACCCCATCGTGGATGAAATAGTGGGTGACGGCTTCGAACGCACCCGAAATGGGATCGTATTGAACGTCCGTGTCGGCGGTGACCGTCTCGGCCAGGCCGCAGGCCCTCATCAGGACGCCGTATTTCGGAACGTCGCCGGCAGCACCGGCGCCGGCGATTTCGACATCGAATTTCAGCTCGGTGTAGGTTCCGACCAGGATCACGCCCTGTTGACCGAGATACGGCAGGTAAAGGTCCCGTGAGGCCTGGTCACCGGCCAACGGCGTGACGGTCGCATTGGTGACCAGCATGGCGTTCGCCGCGCCAGTGGGCACCGAGTCCGTGCCATAGACGCTTTCGATCTTCGTCAGGATGGCGAGCTTGCGGTAAAAACGGGCGGGCATGGCTACTTGCCTTTCTTCGACGCGGCGGTTTGGGGCGCGCCGGTTTGAGCGTTCGGTGCGGCGGCCGGGGCCTGCTCGCCCTGCTGCTGCTCGGCCGGCGGCTCGGGGGTTGCGTTGGGATCGGTGAACTCACCGTCGCGGGTGAGCTTGCCGGTCGGCGTCGAGCGGACATGCCGGCCGGCCGGGCGGGGCTGATAGGATTTCATGATTGCTCCTCGAGATAGCTGGCGGCACCGAAGACTTCTTCCCACCAGACGGTGCCATTCTTGGTTTTCAGGAGTTCGCCCGAGACGTGCTCGATCGGATCGGCGGAGCTGGCCGCCTCGAAGCCGACCAGGCGCGCGCGCACCCAGTCCTTCAGATCCTCGATATCGGCCGACACGGCACTGCCGGGCACGTCGGACAGGTTGCTGGTGATGATGACCACCGCAATATCGCTGCTAAGCCGCTGCAGCGTCTTGCCGGTCATGCGCTGGTTCTCGTCGGAGGCTTCGCGCAGCGTCATGACATAGGCCGCCGGCATCGCCGTCGGCACGCCGTCGATCGCCGCGAACTCGGCCGCGCCCTCGACGATCGCGAAGGCCGCGTCGGTATCGGGCAAAAGCCGTTCGATCAGTTCGGAGACCAGGCTCATTGCTCGCCGGCCTCCGTCCGCAGGAAGTCTTCGGCAATCGCCAGGATCTCGGCCTGGTCGGCCGCGTCGACGCCGAGATAGGGCCGCGCCGGCAAGGTGATGATGTGGGCGCCGATCTTCACGCGCTGGGTCTGCTTGCGCTTGCGTGACGCCTTGACGAACCGGCTGCCGCGATTGGTCTTGCCCAGGTGGATGTCCTGTTCGCGCTCCGGGATCTTGATTTCGGCGCCGAGCTGCTGCGCGGCGGCGTACGCGATGCCGGTACCGACCTCGACCTGATCGGGCTTCGCCTCGTAGACGATGCTCGAATAGAGCCGGTTCTTGACCCGCAGCATGTGCTCGTAGCCGCGCTGGCTGCGGCCGACGCGGCGATTGGCGGTGCGCGGCGACAGGCGCTGCCATTTCTGCCCGTCCGGGCCGGTCTCGCGCTCGAACCGGCGCTGTGTGGCGGTGACGAGGTAAGCGCCGATCGCCTCCATGGCGCGCGTCGGGTTTTCGGCGGCGCGTGAGAGCTGGGCGAGCCGATCGAGGATCGCCTGGTCGTCGAGAACTAGCTTGATCCCGTCAGCCATCAGAAACCCTTCAGGCTGTCGCGGGTGAAGACGCGGTCGGGCGCGCTGGTCTTGATGGCGCCGCCGCCGGCCGCCTCGGGAACCTCGCCCCCGTCATCGAGCTCGACCAGGCCCTTGGCGACATCCTTCAGCCAAGCGACCGCCTGGTTGTAGGCAGCGGTCACCGGGCTGTCCTTGTCAGCCGCCTTGCCATGCAGGTAGTAGCGCGCGAGATCCGCTGCGACCTTGACCAGGATGTCCGGCACGGTCGCCAGCGGCAGGGAGTACTTCTTGGCGATGTAGCCGTCGATCAGGGCCGTGGCGTCGTCCACCGCGCGGCCGACCACCGTGTCGTCGATCGTCGTCGGCGGCCGGTTGACGCGGTCGGTCAGCTCCCGCAGCTCCTTTTCGCCGAAGCGGTCGACCAGATCCTGTTTGACGGCGTAGGTCATCAGGCGCCCGCCACGAAAAGCCAGATGAAGTAAGTGAGCCAGACCAGCAGCGTGGCGGCCGTGGCGGCGGAAAAGCGAACCAGCGCCCAGACGACCAGGCGCAGCTGGTAGGAGATGCCGTCTTCCGCACTCGGCCAAAAAATCGCGCCGGCCCAGATCAGGACCGTAAGTGACAGCGGCGCGAGCCAGATGGGCAGGAAGACATGCACGGTCAGATCAACTCCACCGTCAGGTTCGGCTCTGCGAAGAGAGCCTCCATCTGGTCGGGGCCTTTGAACGCGCCGAGCTGGTGCTCGACCGCCGCCTTGGAATGGGCCATGCCGCCACGCCGGAAGCCCTCAAACTTGGAGGTGATCCGAACATTCACAGGCGGTCCATCGTGATCAGCCTCCCAGGCTTCCAGCGCCGCAGTGAGGTACGGGAAGGTCTTTCGGAACTCCGCCTCGGCCCCGCCAAAGACGCCGTCGAGTTCCTCAGGAGTGAAGAAGGGCTTGGACGCATCGCGACCCTGCGACCCTGCGGAGCCGGCCAGATCGCCGGCCCCGCCCTGGTCGTCGCTCTGCGGGGGTTCATGGGTGGAATTGGTCCCCGTCGCCGCCCCCGACGACGGGGCATCCGCGCCTGGTGCGCTCGCTGCCGGCACGGATGTCTCGGTTGAAGCGGCCATTTTTGGGGCTTTGGCCTTCGCTTCGCGCAACGCTTTCGCCATCGTTCAATCCTCGTTTTCGGGTCTTTGAAAAGGAGCTGGGCTTTGCGTGAGCTGCTTTTCGAAAACCCGCCGGCCGGAGCCGACAGGATCTTTCGTCGGTCTGCGGTCAACCAGGCGGAGTTCGATGCAGGCCGGAGAAGTGCTGCGGATCGAAATGGCGGCTGAGATGGCGCAACAGGCGGAAGCGCCCGACCGAGACCGCCAGGGCGAAGGTCACCAGCGACACGGCGAGCATGATCAGCGCGACGGTGACGGTGCGCATGACATCGGCGACGACGGTGTTGGTGACCAGGTCGTGAGGACTGGCGGTCGCGGCGAGAGCCTGCGCCATCACCGGCGCGGTCCATTCGGACGTCACGACCATCGCCGCGAAGGCAAGGCAGGCATAGAACAGAGGTCGAAAAAGCTTCATTGGTTTTTTCCTTTGCGGGTCTTACGGAAGGAGCCTCCCAGGCTGCTTCCGAAAAACCCGCCGGCACCGTTGGGAGTGCCGGCGGTTGAGAGCTGGCGGCCGATCAGGCCAGCCAGGGAACGACGAGCAGCTCGGCGGTGCCCTTCCACTCATTGGTCTCGCCGCCGGCTGCCAGTTCGGAGTTCAGCAGCTTGCGGCCGGCGCTTTCGAGCGAGGGCGGCACCACCAGAAGATCGGGGATGATGCCGATCGGGCGGCCATAGTCGCCCTTCATGCCGGACAGAGCCGCGCGGGCCGTCGCGTAGTGGGCCGCGTCGAGCGTCTGCTTGGAGCCCCAGGTCCACTGCCAGAAGCCGTAGCCGGCTGCCCAGCGGCCATCGGCGCCATAGAGGAACTGCTTGTTCATGAAGACGTTGTCGTCTTCCGGGCGGTCCTTGGTGACGAACTGTGCTTCCTTGCGGACCTGCAGGATCAGCGGATTGATCGGCTGCTTGCTGTCGATCAGGAACCACGGGGCGCCACCGCCGCCATCGGTGTTGGCGACGGAAGTCTCCGCGCCGTCCGCGTCGAGAACGACATGGTCGGTGTCGAAGAAATACTGGCCGTCGTAACAGGTGGTGGCGAACCCGGCCTTCAGCGCCGCGAAGATCAGCGTGTCCTTGCTGGACGCGACGGCCCGGCCCATGGCGGTGAAGCGCGGCCCGTAGATACCGAGATTGTCGTCCTCGATGCTGTCGCGATCGACGCCGATGGTCTCTTCATAGGGCCTGTTCTCGATCGCATAGTCGTACTGCTTGAGGCCGTGGATCTGGCGCGGCCCGATCCATTCACGCATGCCCGGCAGGTCACCCAGCCAGCCATACTTGTTGGAGCTGGTGGTCGAGTTGAAGCGGGTGGCGATGCGCTGCCACTGGCTGGGCGCCTGGGCAAGACCGGCCTGGAAGGCGGTCGAGAAGCCGGCGCGGAGGGCGTCGAGGTTGGCTGCATTCACGAGCATGGAAGACGATCCTTGTTGGGTTGCGGGAGCGCGCCGGCCGTTAGGCGCGCTCGATTTCGAAGAAGCAGTTGGCGACGGAGGCGGTGGCGTTGGTGCCGCCCACGGTTAGCGACAGCTCGTCGCCGACAGCGACCGTGTTCGCCGCCGTGGGCGCCGCGTAGTCCTTGTCGCCTGCGGCCGAGCCGGCCTGGGTGATGGTGATGACGCCGGTGGTGATGGCGACGCCGCCGATTTTGCCGGTCAGCGTGGCGTCGCCGGTGGTAAGCACGCCTTCGATCACCGAACCCATGTTGACCACCTTGCCGGCCACCGGCGACAGCACGCGGTAGACGCCGGCCCCAACCAGGGTCGCGACGCGGATCGGGACGAAGCTTCGGTGGCCGCTGAGTACGGCACGGAGGATCGCCTCGTTGAAGAGGACGTGCACGCCGGTCGCCTCGACGCCGACGATGATGCCGGCCGGCGACCTGGTCGGAACACCAGCGGTCAGGCCGTTGGTCTTGGCGACGGTCTGGTCATCGACCACATAGCAGGGCTTGCCGATATCGGCGATCGTGATCGCGTCGGCAGCGGCCGAGTTCGCCACCTTGAAGGTGCCGGTGTCGATCTTGATCTGCTCATCGCCGGCAGCGCCGGCCGAATTGTCGACGCGCTCGATGGAAACGCCGACGCCGACCAGGCCAAGGGCGGTCTGGCCCTTGGTGACGTAGCCGGAAACATTGCGCATGACGATCGAGCCGCCATAGATCAGCACGGCGGCGGCCACACCGGCCGACAGAATGCTGCCGATCAGCTGAGGGGTGTTACGGTCCTGGGCAAGAGCAGTCATGACAATCGGTCCTTTGGCTGGGCGCGCGGCCCGTTGATCAGATCAGCCGGAAAGCGGTGGCCTAAGCCTTCGCCTCGTCGGCCAGCGTCTTCTTGAAGTCTTCGGGTTTGATGCCGAGCTGCGAGCAGACGGCGAGCTGCGCCTCGGTGAGCGCCCCATCGGCGGCGCCGGGCTTGTTCGGCGTCTTCAGCTGGGTCGTGGTCAGCACCGGAGCGCTGCCGACGAAGGTTTCGAACTTCTTGGGATCGGCCGTGTAGAGGTCCAGGCCCCAATCCTTCAGCGCCGGAGCCAGCTTGCCGTCCTTGATCGCGGTGTTGACGGCCTCGTCGGCCTTGTCGGACGTGAGGGATTTCTGCAACTCCCTGACGTCGTTCTGCAGCGCGGTCACCTGTTCGATCGGGACGAACTTGGTCGGGTCAGGCCTGGCGCCGGCAACGGCCGACTGGACCGCCGTGACGATCTCGTCCTGCTTGGCGGTCTCGGCCAGGCCGGCGGCCTTGGCGAGCTTGCCGCGATCGGCGACGAGTGCGTTGACCGCCACCAGGATCTCCTCGGACTTGGCGGTCTCGGTCAGGCCGGCCGCCCTGGCGATCGCCGTCGAGCTGGTCAGGTGAGCGTTGATAGCGGCAACGACGCCGTCTTCATTGGTGCCTTTGGCAAGACCAAGGGCGGCAAGGATCTTATCCATGCTGGCTCCATTTTCGTTTGAGGTGAAAAGTGCACTCGCCGCGACCGCGACCAGGTCGAGGTTCGGCGTGTTCGTCAGGCCGGCCATGCGGATGGCGAGCACCCGGCCGGTTGTTTTCTCGTGGAAGAAGACGGGCGAGAGATAGCGGTATTCTTTCGCCTTGATCGCGGTTGCCGCAGCGGCGGTCCATTCGACCCGGCCATAGATGCCGTCGTCCTGGACCTTCAGCTCCTTGATCCAGCCGGCTGCCGGCGCCTTGCCGCCTACGCCTGGCACGGCGCCGAAGATAGCCTGGTGGTCATAGTCGATGACCGGTTCGGTCGAGCCGGCGAGCTGCCGCGTGTTGGCGGCGATCTGTTCCATCGACGCCTTGTCGCCGGTGTTCCATGGACCTTGCCCATTGCGCCCGGTGAACGTGCCGGCCGGCACCAGCTGCAGCCAGATATCACCTTCCGCGTCGACAGCGGTCAGCGCCGTCGAGTGGGAAGCGACCAGGGCGGCCGAAAGGAGGGCGGCAAGTGCGTTGTGCATCGCCGGACATTGGCCCGGCCGATGCCGTCAAATCATGCCCGCCAAGGCGGGCGGCAACGTCAAACGAGGGAGGGTGGCGATCGAGCCGGCGACGGGGGCGCGCAGACGCCGAAATCGAGGCAACGGTAGCCGACCGGGAAACTTCCGGCAAGGCGGTCCTCGGAAGGGCCTTCGATTGCCTCTAAAATCGGTTTTGAACGGGTCTACAGCGCCGAGAAGCCATTTCCGCGCCCACTGGACCGGCCAAGGGTGCGAAGGCGCTTGCTGGCGATCGTCGCAATTCGGTCAGGGAGCGGCGCCGGGATCTTGGAACAGGCCGCCCGCGATCTTCGCCAAGGCCTGCTTTTCGATCATCGAGAAACCGGCCTTGCCAGGATTGTAGGCCCAGCCCGGATCGATGCCGTCTGGCACCGGAGTGACTTCGCCGGTGCGCTTGTTGACGTAGTCCGTTTCGCCGCCTGGCACCGGCTCGAACTTCAGCGTTTCGCCCTCGCGCTCCAGGCGGTCGATGTCGCGTTGCGAGAGGCTCTGCAGGGTGCAGTGGCAGTTCCAGCCGTTCGGGCAGGCGTGGGTGTTCCACCAGGGATGATCGACCAGCAGCACGGTGTTGTGCCAGAGGTGATGCAGCGGGCGCGGATGCTCCTGGGCTTCCAGGTGGACGTAGCGCAGGAACGGCCGCGCCTTCCTGTTGCGCTCGAACGAGGCCCAGTGCCCGGCGGCGTAGCTGACGCGCATGTTGATGTCGAAGATGTTGGTGAGCCGCCTGACGCTGCCGAGCTGCGACCAGCGCGTCTCGCCGGTCAGCGGATCGAAGGCCGGCTGCTGGCCCCACCAGCCCTTCGCCTGCAGCAGCGGCGTCAGCTCGGCGGCGAACTGCTGGAAGGTCTTGCCCTCGGACAGCGCCTTCAGCAGGCCGGC
Organism: Mesorhizobium waitakense; assembly: GCF_056431085.1. Classification (NCBI taxonomy): domain Bacteria; kingdom Pseudomonadati; phylum Pseudomonadota; class Alphaproteobacteria; order Hyphomicrobiales; family Phyllobacteriaceae; genus Mesorhizobium; species Mesorhizobium waitakense. Next base: position 9,088 of record NZ_JBWKME010000064.1, read on the forward strand.
ATAGATGTCGCCCAGGATGTCGAAGCCGGCCGACTTGGCGACCGTGAACATCGACGCGTGGGTTTCCTGCCAGACGTCCTGCCAGGCGAAGGACGGGTCGATGTTGGCGCCGCGCGCGAACAGCGCCGCGATTGCATCGCGTGGCGGCAGCGGCTTGAGATCGACCGTCATATGCCTGCCGTCCGTTCGATCGCCTGCTTCCGGCAGGCCGCCCACATGTGGTTGACGTGCCGCACATAATCAGGCCGCTCAGCGCTGAGCAGGGACCGATAGTGCCGCTTGCGTAGGGAATAGAGGCGACGGTGAAGCGCGCTCACATTGCGCCAATGATCGCTGCATATCCATTCGTTAGCCTCTATACCGTCGAGCCTATGAACTGCCTGGAGTTTCGCATGCGCAATGGTGCGACGGCAGAAGGGGACGCAACAGGCGACGCGACCAGGCATCAGAGGGTCTCGCCAGTCTCGCCAGCCAGCCGAGCGGCAAACGCCGAGCGCGCCAGCATCTCGGTCAAGGCATCGGCGTTGAGGCCGTCGAAGCGGTTGGCCAGCAGCGCCTTCACCTCGTCGACCGAGCTGGCCGCCGCGATCTCGGCCTGCAGGCCGGCGATGATTGGCTTGACCAGCGGCTCCCAGTCGCCAAGCAGCCCGTCCGTGGTTTGCTCGACGGCATCGCGCTTCGGCGCCTGCATCGAATTGACCGCCTGCTGCTGCTGGTTACCAGGCATTGGCGGCTGCGCGAACGGATCGACCGGCGCAGGCTGCTTTGGAGCGACGAGTAGCTCCTCGTCCTTGGCCGGCTCGGGCAGGCCGATCCGGTCGAGCATCGTCTTTTTGCCAACCGGGAGGCCGAGCGGCACGAGCGCGGTGACGTTCTTGACCAGGGCTTCGACGTCGACCTCGTCCGGCCGGCCGATGCAGATCCTCGGATACTTCTTTCGAGGTCCACGATTGAGGCCGACGATCGGGCGGGAGAGATCCCGACTGAGTGTGGCGCCCAGCTGGCGGCCGTCTGCCTTCTCGATGTCATCGCGCACGCCGTCATGGGTCTTGCCGACGGCATGGCCGCCAGCGATCGCGTCGGTCGTGCCCGTCTGCCCGAGCACGACCTTCGAGACTTGTTGGTCAAGCCAATCGGCGCGCTCCCTGTAAAGCGCATGCGATCCCGAGATGTCGGCCTTGATGAACTCGACCGCCATCGATGTCGGCACGATCGCGGCATAGTCGACGCCGATGTTGCTGACCGCCTCGAGGAGAACGTCCTTGTCGCGCTCGGATGCACCGGCATCGTATTTGCCGAGCCGCAGCGGCTGGCCGTAGGCCTCGCAGAAGATCGCCCAATCCTTGACGGTGAAGCTCTTGAACAGGAACGACCAGGCGGCAGCGCGGGCGATGCCGCCACGGATCGGCAGGCCGGACTTCACCTTGGCCTTGTGGAAGACCCACTGGTAGGGATTGAGCGGGACCGGCTGGCCATTGTCGTCGCGCAGCAGCGGGGTCTCGCCGTCGACCAGGTCGAAGGTGAACCAGCGCGGATCTCGCCAGGCGATGCGCTTGGGCATCCATTGCCCTTCAGACGTATCCCAGATGATCTCGTTGCACGAAAAGCCCTTGCCGACCGCGTCGAGCACGTCGATCAGCTCATCGGCGAAGCCCTCGCGGTTGATCGCTTCGCGCACCAGCTCGGCGTCGGCTTCGCTTTCGGCGTCGTCGCCGGCCGCCTCGACCGTGATCTCCAGCCCCGACACCTGGCGCTTCCGCACGCCAAGCACGCCCGCATAGTGAAGATCCCGCTCCTCGATGTCCTCGGCCAGCGCCAGGTACTGCTCGGGGTCGCCGTCGATCGACGATTTCAGGATGGCCGCCAGCCGGCCGGGCGTCAGGCCGGCGGCCGGGTGCATGGCGTCATGGCGGCGCACGCCACGCGCGGTTGGCGCGGCCTGCTCCACCTTGAGAGCGGCTTTCTCGATCGGCCGGCCGAATTGGTCGACCAGTCCCTTGAAGACATCGGCCATCAGAATATCCCCGGTTTGCGGCGTGCTGACGCCAGGCGGAAGGGCTTGTCGCGATCGCTGGCCCGGTCATGCCAACCGCCGCCCTGGTCGCTGCCAGCCCGTTCGTCGAAGCGGCTCTTGGCCGGCGGTGCCGGCCGGTAGCCGTATTGATGCTCCTGTCCGCCAGCAGCGTTGATCGCCAAGAACTTCGCCCAGGTGCGGTCGGCATGGTCGTCATCGCGCTCGGCAACGAACCGCGGCGCCCCTGTCGGACCAGAGACCTTCCGCAGCTTGTGAAGATCCGAACGAAGCGCCGGGTTGCCTTCCTCGATACGGATGGTGCGATCTTCAAAGCGCTGCTTGCCGGCCGTGGCCATCACCAGCTTGTTCGGGCCGGTAAACAGCACACCCTCGACGCGGTCGGCACCATAGCGGCGCTGGGCATCCTCGACGGGCTTCTCGCCCATGCCGGTCTGATCCATGCAAACGCGGGCGACACGATACCTGCGCATGATCTCGTCCAGAGCGGCGTCCTGGGTGGCGAAGGTGGCCTTCTTCAGCTCGACACGCTCACGCTCCCAAAGCACGTCACCGATCTGCTCTTCCACGTCGATGACGAAAAGATCGTTCCGCCGGCCGATGTCCACGCCGACAAAGCAGACATTGCCCTGGTAGCCGTCAGGATCTCCGGCGAGCGGATCTTCGCATGACGTGATCAGATCGTATGTGAGCCACGCCGAGGCTTCATCGAGATACTGAAGCTCGTACTCCTGCGCCCAGGCATCCTCGTCGGCAAGGCCGGCGCGCAGCTCCTCGATGTCGCGCGGCAGCCCGTCCGCCACCGCTTGATAGATATCGACCGAATGGCGCGACCAGGTCTTGTCCTTGCCGGTGTCCAGTTCATAGAACTTGCCGCTCTTGCCGTTCGGCGTCGAGGTGACCCGAAGCTTCCAGCCGGCCGAGATGACCGGAAACAGCGCCTTCCAAATCGCCGAGGAGTCCTTGTGGAAGGCGAACTCATCCAGGAAGACGTTGGCCGAGAAACCGCGCGCGGTGTCGGGGTTGGCGGGCAAGGCCAGTATCTTCGAACCGTGCGGGAACACCACTTCAAGGGCGGTGTATTTGATCGCGCCGATCTCGTATTCCACCGGCAGTTCGGTGAAGGGCAGCCCATAGGCCTTGGCATGGACCTTGACGCCTTCGTCCATCGCCTCCTTGGCCTGGCGCTCGCCACGCGACAGGATCACCCAGCGCGTCTTCGACTGTTTGACGACGTGCTCAAAACAGTCGTCGACATTCTCCAGCGTCGTGGTGAACGTCTTGCCGGTCTGGCGTGCGAACTTGCCCAGCTTGAACCGGGACTTGTCCTCGAACCAATCCCGCTGATAGCCGTAGAGGATCGGCCGGTCGGCCATCAGCTCTCTCCGCGATAGGCTTTGCGGATCAGCTCCAGAATTGCTGCCGCGTCGACGGCGTGCCCGGCCTTCTCGGCTTCGCCCGCCGCAGCGTCGACAGCTTTCTCCATTTTTCTCTCGGCAGCTTCCGTCGCCTTCACCTTCAGTGCTGCCGAGACCTGCTGGGCCGAAACGATCTGCCTAAAGGCGGAGGCCAGTTCCTTGACATCTTCCGGCGATTTGGCCTCGTCGATCATCTCGTCGATGACGGCCTTCAGCAGCTCGCCCAGAACGATGTCCTGTTGCCCCATCTTTTCTGGAGTGATCTTTTCAGCGATGCCGGAATAGAGATGGTCCCGCTCGGCGAGCCGATCAGCGCGCCGTTTCAGCCGGACGCTGCGGCGGCTGAAGGCAGATCGTGAAATCGGTCCATGGCCTTTCACCGCCAGCCGGTCGTTCAGCTCGAAGAGGATATCTGCCTGGGTACGGTTTCGTTCGTTGAGGCGCGCCAGCGCCCAGATCACATCGTCCTGGCACTCCTCGGGCAAGGTTTCGAGCGTCGAGAGGATGCGGCGTTCGTTCGCCATTTCAGATGACCGGGTCGGTCGGGCTAAGCACGCCGGAGATGAACGCCTGATGCGCCAGGTGCTCGCGGCCGCGCGGCGCCAGCGTCGCGATCTTGACCGAGCCGGCCGGCAGGACCTTTACCGCTGCCCGCTCGGCAAGCCAGTCGAACTGGTCCTCGACCCACTCTCGCGACTTGTTGATCATGAACGCCGCCAGGAGGTGGTTGCGGATCGAAGTCGATGTCGCCGAGCGGTTCGGCTGCGCGTGAAGCTCCCGCAGGATGATCAGCCGCGCCTCTTCCTGGATGATGGTTTCGAGGCTCATTTCCCGCTTTCCCTTGCCCTTTCGAATTCCAGCTCCTGCAGACGCGATGCCAGTGCCGAAATCGGTGTGATGCGCTCGGACATCGCTGCCAGTGAGCCGCTCAGTTTCTCAACCGCCAGCTCGATGCGATGCACCTGCTCCCGTTCGGGGAGGTGCTGGAAGTCACTTTCCAGCTTGATCAGCCGCTCTTCGGCCATCTGGAACCGGCCGACGATCGCCGCGTCGCCTATTCGCTTGTCCTTGGCGAATTCGTCAGCATCGTTGTCGATCTCCTCGCGGAGGGTCGCCAGCTCCTTGAGCGCCTTGTTCGACCCGGATGTCAGCCAGCCGTAGAGGATGCCGCCGACCGATATCACAATGGCGATCAAGCCCGCCCAATCCTTGATTTGATCCATTAGCCGTGTCTCCGGCGGCCCTGCCGCTCGATGAAGGTTTCGCAGTCGAAGCACCTGGTGCATTCGGGCATCGCTTGCCGGCGGGCATCAGGGATGCGTTCGCCGCATTCGCAGAAAGGAGACAGGGTCGTTTCCTCGGCCGTGTATTGGCCGCGCGCGGCGGCCTGGATGCGGGCGATGCCGGCGGCGCGCTCCATCTCGACGCGGCTTTCAGCCAGCTCTATGGCGGCGTTGCCGGTCTTCATTTCGGCTCCCTGGCGGCCTTGCGTTCGTCGTACCAGCCGGCGCAGGCGTCGGTCTGGGTGTTGGCGTTGCCGAGGGCAATATCGGCCTTCTTGTTGGCGACGCCCAGCTTGTCGCCGAGCTTGACGCCGCTGGTGTGATGGCGACGGCATTCGGGCGGGTAGTCGGGCATGCGCCGGGCTTCGGCAACCGCGCGATCGGCTTCGGTCAAAGCCTCGCCGACAACGCCGGCCCTGGCCGTGTCGGAGTAGGCCTTGCCCAAAGCGGCCTTATCGGTTGTGCAGGCTGTCAAGCAGCTGCTGATCAACCAGGCCGTCATCGCGAAATTGAAGCGCGGCGAGTTCATCCTCGGCTTTCCTTTTTTGGGCGTCTGTCAGGGTGAGTTGGGTTTCGAGGGTCACGCGGGCCGAGCGTTCATCGTCTGCGAATTTTCTGGCCTCATCGGCCTTGCCATCGCTCCAGGCGCGCAGCCGGCGCTGTTCGACCAGCTCGGCGTTGAGCGCGTCCACCTGGGCGCCTGCCACGAGGCGGGTGACGGCCTGGTCGACGGCATGCCGAACCGACGACGTCGTGTCCCACCAGAGCCAGCCGCCGGCGGTCACGAAGAACCAGACGGGCAGCGTGATGCCGAAGGTGAGGATCGGCAGCACCCACGTCTTCAGGAAGAGGCCGATGGCGGCGCCCATTCAGTGCACACCCTGCAGGCAAAGTGCCTTCTCGCGCTGGCGCCGCTCGAACAGGCCGCGCAGCACCCGATTGCCAGCCTTGTCGAACCAGGTCAGCGCCTGGCAGCCACCGCCGATATCCCCGGCATTGAGCCGGCGCGTCGCCGTGCTCTTGCCGATCGCGCCGACACCGCAGTTGAAGGCGGTCGAGGTGTAGGCAGCGTCCCGCGTCGGCGGCAGGCGTCCGGCGATCGTCACCGGCGTGAAATAGCGGTGCAGACCGGCCCGATGCTCGGCCACTTCGATCTTGAGCAGGTCCAGGCATTGCTGGTGGGTCATGATCATGCCGAGATGGACGCCGCGCGTTGAACCGAAGCAGATCGTCGGGATGCCGACGGCGTCGAGGTAGGCCTTGATGCGCTCGCCTTCTTCCCTGGCGATGAATGGCACGGCGATCTGAAGCGTCTCGGCCTCGGTTGCCTCATGCGATGACGGGGGCGGAGCCGCATGCGACGGGGCGGCGAGCATGATCGCCAGCGCGATTGCGATCGCTGCGACCGCGATGATGCGCAGCCATTCCTTCCAAAGCGAGAGACCCTGTTGCCAGACGCGCCCGCCAATCCCGGCGAGCAGGAGCAGCACGCCGAGCCACCATGCGAAATAGGGATCGTAGTCGTGTCCGGTCCAGCGATAGTAAAGCTCGGGCAGGACGAGCACGGCGAGACCCGCCACCTGCATCCAGAAGCTGAGAGACAGCAGCACCACCCGGCGCCATTCGTCGACGAGACGCATGATTTGAGACCTTCCGCCTGTGAAATCGGCCGGGATTTGTCCCGGCCATTTCACATCACCATGCCTTTGGCGGCAGGCGGCAACGATGCCCGCCATGGCGGGCGGTCTGTCAGTTGCTGGAGAAGAGGTCGGGCTGGCGCGGATCGCGGCTGCCCTTGACGGGCTTGTCCGGCATGCGCCGGAAGAGCTTGTCCACGCCGGTCTCGGTGATCCCGAGGCGGCCGGCGATCTCGCCGTTCGAGGCGCCGGCCGCGCGATACTGCCGCGCCCGAAGCTCGCGGGCAAGAGGCACGCGGATCTGAGTGCCGGAATAGCGGCGGGCCAGCTTCCTGGCCGCCGCTGGCCCGAGGTCTTTCGACAGGGCCGTGTCGTCGCCAGACGCCGGCACGTAGAGCCGGCGTCCGCCATAGGTTTCTGCGAGCCGCACGAAGTCCGCCTGGCCCAGAAGGTCAAGCAGCTCGGCGGATCGCCGCTCGTCGCTCATGCGATCGCCGTCGCTTCGCTGTCGTGGATGAGGCGGGCCAGGATGTCATAGCCGGGCACGCTGCGGCCCCCGATCGTGGTGACGATCCGCCCGTTGACCAGCAGGAAGCGCGCGCCCAGCGTGCGGACGCATGGGGCACCCTGGTGGCGCCGGGCGGCTTCGGCTATGTGGGCGCGCAGCTGCTCGACGTCCATGCCGAGCACCCGCTCCATATAGAGGATCATCGCGTGGTCGGTGACGTGGACCGGTTCGTCGCTCATGCTGGCTCCCATTCGATCAAGACGCCTTCGAAACGGCCGAGGCCGTGGTGTTCGAGCCAGAACGCACCCATGTATCCCCGAGCGGTCGTGTGCAGATAAGGCACGCGACCGTCGAGATGCTTGGGGGCAAAGCCGTCCGCGCTGGCAAACTGTTCAATCTCGTCGCGATGAACCGGAATGCCGGCGATCGTGATCGACGCGATGCCGATCATTTCGCTCACCGAGATCTCGATCCGCCGCACCGAGACGCAAATTGGGTCTGGCGAGAGAAGCTTGCGGCAATGGTGGGACCGCTGCTCGCAGAAAAGCTGGAGCGGTTCGCCCGGCTTTGCGTGACGGTTGCGCATTGGCCGTACCGTCTGGCGCTTCAACAGGTCGACAATCTGCGGCTCGAAGAATGGCTGGAAATTATACGCGACCATGGACGCCTCCCGGCACCGCCGCCGCGATGACCGTGTAGCGATCGCGAAGGCTGCTCAGATCGGCGCCGCCTTCGCGGCCGAGGTCAGGCCACCAGTCGTTGGCGCCAAGCAACCACAGATGCCGCATCGGGATATTGTTCACGACGCGGTCGGCCGGTGGATAGACTTCGATGGCTGCGGTCTGCTCGCCGGCAATGCGGTTCTTGATGGTCTGCAGCTCGTCCCAGTCGATCGTGCCATCATGCTCGATCGAGAGCAGGCCGAGTTCTCGATCGAGATAGACCCGAATGGCCGACCGCCAGAGCTTCGGCCAGTTCGGCGACGACATCGTAAAGATCAGCCGCGCGCTCATGCTTTCGCCTTCCTGATCTGTTCGCCGAGCGTGTTCATCACGGCCGGCCAATCGCTCTCGGTCATCTGGTCGAGCGGCTTGGCGGTGTCGAAGACGAACTTACGGAAGCCGTTCGGGTCGACCGCCCGCAGGACCGAAAGAACCTGCCACTGCGCGAGTGCAATCTTTGCACCCGATGAACGGAGCCAGGAGGCCGTCGAGACGCCCTGGCTCCAGTCGACGCCGGCCTCCCGCGTCATCCATGCCTTGAGCGCGTCGATCGCCTTGGCGGCGTCCTCGGCGTCGAGCAGGAAGCGGGTGTGCTCAATGCTTGTCTGCCGCTTGACGAAGGACAGCATGGCGGCATCCGTCCGGTCGCGGACGATGCCGAGGTTCCATGCGGCGATCCACAGCGCCTGCAGCTTCCTGGCGAATGGCCCTTGAAGGCCCTTTGCAGCCGGCTTGAAACCCGCCTGACGCTGCGCGCTGACGATGAGCTGAAGCTCGCGGTCGCTCATCTGGCGCAGGCTGCGCTTGCCGGTCGCGCGCTCGTAGAGATCGCGGGCAGTGTCCTCGTCGAGGCCGAGCTGCTTGTTGGCGACGTGGATGGCGGCGAGCGCGTTCATGACGCGACCCCGCTGCCTTTATTATTTGTGGCGCAGTTCCTCGGCGCAGCTCCGGATCTCGTCGGCGACGAGACCGAACAGCAGCGCGAGCTTGTCGCTCTTGATTTCCTGGAAATTGGGGACCGACGCGACGAGGTCGTTGAGCCCTTCGAATGCAAGCACGGCGTAGTCCAGCCGGTCGATCGGCTGTAGGTTTCCTGACATCTATTTTCCCCCCCGGGAAGGGCCTTTTCGTTGAGACAGGTGTAGCTGGCTGCTTCGCGCGCGCCGGCCTTCCTGGTGGCCGGACGAACGCGGGTTGGAAGACCGCATGGAAACGGCAAGCCTCTCGGCTTCCCGCGCCGCCCGACCAGGACGCTCCATGTCGGGCTTCCAACCCCGGCTCCGCCTTTTTCGCGAAGCAACTCGGAATTAGGCATGATTTGCTTTCGACACCAAGTGAAAATCAGTGCTGTCCCGCTCGTGCCAGCAGAATGGTTAGCAAGTTGTCTGTATTGGCCGGCGGCTGTCATTTGGTGTCTCCGAAGTACGGGATAGCGAGCATCGGCTGGTGCTCAACCAAAGCGGCGGTTGCGGCCTTCGAGCGAGCTGGCCGCTGCTGAGATTTGGCAACGCGCGAGGCACTTTCGCCCTCGCGTTTTGCCTTGGCCAAATCCTCAAGCAGATAGCCCAGCGCGGCGGGCTCGCTCACTTCGATCTCTACGCGCACGATCGCCTTCGCGCCTGTGACAGACGCGCCATACTTGCGGATGACGGAATGCGCCGGGTTCAACCAGATCGTGGTCATCAGAACCCCCTCGGCGGCACGAACAGGCAGATGGTCTTGCCGGCGTCGAGGCCGGCCTGGTGCGCGCACCAATGGAAGCGGCCGTCAGGGCTTTGCCGGACGCGCTTGTCGGTCATCGGGATCAGCTCGCCGGTCGCGCGGATCTCGTAGCCGCGTGCGCCCTCGACGATCGCGGCGTCTGAAAGCTCCTGGCAGTCGTAGTTGGCGCAGCAGGCGAAGGGGTAGGTCCAGCCGGTCGGCGCGTCGTGCGCGGCGGCGGGCATGCCGGCGAACACCAGTGCTGCCGCAAAGGTCAGCATGTCGCGTCGCGCACTCATCCCGACACCTTTTCAAATCGGCCGTCCAGAAACTCGCTGGAAGGCCGGGCCCAGAGCTGGCCGTCATCACCACGATAGATGACGAGGTGAGCGTTCTCGGACAGCGGCGAGGATGTCTGCAGAAACGCCGATCCAAGGACCTCGTAAAAGGTCCCCCGCTTCTTGTGGCGGACGCGGAGGGGCACGTTGTGGTCGAGGATCATCTCAGCCCTCCCGCGCTTCGATCGGCACCGGGCCGGACCCATGCGGGTTGAAGCCATCGGCCTTCTCGATCTGCTTGCGTGCGGCCGTCCGCCAGTTCTGCAGGGCGGCCACGGTGCCACCCGTCGAACTGGCGCGCAGGCCGGCCATCTTCACTGAATACTCTCTCGCGGCCTGGGCATTGAACCGCGCCGCCTCATGCTCGGTGAAGAACGCGATCAGGGCCTCATCGGCGGCGGCACTGCGTTTGCGCCAGCCGTCATAGTCGGCGTGGCTATACTTGCCGGCCTCGGCGCTGGCGGCCGCGAGCTTCTCCTCCACAATCGGCACGAGGCGCTCAAGTGTTTCGATCCAGAGCGTCATGGCTGCAGCCTTCCGTTCTCAGCCAAGGCTGCCAGCACCGCTTCACGCACCGTGTGGCCGGCAAATTCGCGATCAGTCCAGTTCGTCCAGTCGCCGTTGCAAATGACCTTGGCGTTGGGCTGTCCGTTGAAATCCGGGTTGTCGCAGACGAAGGTGATGGTGCTGCCCTCGTCGAACCTGAGGACATCGACCGCATTGGCCATGCAAAGGAAGTCGCTGAAAGTAGCGCAGCCCATGGCGGTCGTGGCGACAGCCAGGCCTGAGGTAACTTGTGCACGATCCCTGCGAAAGCGCGAGAACCGGCCATTCTCTTTGGTGGGTTGAGCGTTCATGGTCTTACGCCTTCGCCATGTCAACGGTGATGGCCATCCAGTCGTGCTTGTCGCTCTCGCGCATGGCGAAGCGGACATACTCCTTCGAGCTGCGCGGGCGCTGTGCGTCGCGGATGGCTTCCATGGCCTGAAGCCAGCGCGGATCGGTGATCGACAGCCGCAGCAGCATCAGGACCTCCGATCGGTTGACCTTGCCCTCCTGGTCGGTGTTGAAGGCGCGGGTGACGATGGTCTGGATTTCCGGCCGGCTGTCTGCCGCCCACTCGGTCAGGCACTCGTCGATCAGCGTCTTGGCGATCTGCAGCTCGGGGCCGAAATCCATGAACTCGGCCACCTGGACGGTGACCTTCAGCAGCCCGTCGACCGTCATGTAGGTGCGGTTGCCCTTGCCCTTGTTGCCGGCCTTGACGAACCCGTACTGCTCCGCGACCAGCTGGTCGAGAGCGGCCAGGTCGGCCATCGTCTTGACCTTGAAGCGGGCGATCTGCGCCGACAGGTCGAGGGCGAACTTGATGATCTTGCGGACGGTCTGGTCCTCCAGCTTGTCCTTCGGCTTGACCAGTTCGTCCCGGATGTAGCCACCCTGGTGGTCGATCCAGAACAGCTTTCCGCCGATCATTTCAACACCAGCCTGCGGGCCGGTTTCAACGATTTCCATGGTCATTCTCCTGTTGGTGTTGTTGGTGTGGTGGTGCCGCGCAGCACGGCGATGAGGCGGTTGACTTCGACGGTCTGCTCCTCGACCGCCGCATCGCGGGCGGCGTCATTGCCTTCGTTGCCGGTTTCCGGCAGGGCAAGCGCCCGCATCAGCAGCTCAGTCTCAAGCGCGACGGCCCACAGGCCCTCGGTGGCGCGCGCCAGGGCGTAGATCTCGGCGATCGTGGCCCGTGGCGCGTTGCGCTCGGGATTGGTGATGATGCGGCTGCAAAGCTCGAACATGTCGAGCCTGGCGACGGCGGCGAGGAGCGCCTCACTTGCGGCCATGGTGCTTCTCCAAAATCGCTCGCAGGCTGCGCGCAGCGCGTTCCAGTTTCTTCCGCGCCGGGATCTCGCCAGGCGTGAATTTCGCCTGCTCAAGACGATCGATGGCGGCGCCCACTTCGCGGCAAGCCCGCATCGTGTCCTGGTCGCGCGTGTCGCGCTTCGCTGGCTTCGACGCCACGATATCAGCGGCGATGAGGGGAAGGATCGCATCGACGAGCAGTTGAGCCAGCGCCTTCGCCTCACGAGGTTCGATGCCCATCGTCATGCGGCGCCTCCCGGCCGGCCGTCCGAAAACGGGCGCGGGATGACCGGAAACAGGCGCACGTTCGATCCTGGCTGCACAGCCGCCTCGGCGATGCGCTGGGCCTCGGCGGCGCGCTCTGCGCGGGCGGCTCCGTTCCAGAGATCGCGGCTGAGCCTGTTCTCCAGGTCGCGCGCCTTGTGGCGAAGAAGCTTGATGCAGTCGCCCAGGATACGGGCGTCCTGTGGATCGAGAATGCGGGGTTCGTGCGCGTAGTCGGAAATCAGGTCGTCGAGTTCGGCCAGGCCGTCCGACAATTCAAGGGACATTCTTTCACCCATCACTGTGTTCTCCTTTGGGGGCAGGTTTTGCAGGCATGGAACAGCTGGGCCCGATGCCGCGAAGTGGCGCGGAACGGCTCCTTCTGTTCGGTGAGGCAGCGGTCGCGGCCGATCTCGCCGAGCACCGGGCAATCGACGGTCAATGCCATCAGCGCGCCGCGCACCATCTGCTCGACGCGGGCGACGTCGCCGGCGTACTTGCCGCTGATGATGGTCGACACCGCCGACCTGGAGTAGCCGATGCGCGTGCCGGCGACGCCGAGGTCATTGGCATCGGCGAAGCGGGCCAGTTCGTCCAGCCAGTCGGGCAATGGCGAGCCGTGCGCCTCGGTCGCCTTGTCGACGAACGACTTGCCGTCCGGCCGGCTGTTCTTGACGGGTCCCCGGTTCATGGCGAGACCTCGCGGGCGATCGAGCGTCCGACCACGACCTTGGCATTCGGGTCGAACACCAGCTTGGCGGCGAGCACGCGCGGCGCCTGGTTGCCGAGGTTCCTGACCAGACGGAAAACATGGCCGTTCTGAGCCAGCACTCCGGCAGCGGCGAGCGCGTAGAGATAGTTGCGCGCCGTCGACAGCGGGACGTCCGGACAGACCGCAACCAGGTCTCCTGCGGCAAACAACTTAGTCATCTTCATCGCTCGCCAGAGCTGCTCCTTGGCGCTTTCGGGAAGTTCGCTTCCGTCGCTCGCAAGCCGTGGTGCCAGCACCGGCTTCTTGACCAGGCGATGCACATTTGCGGAAGGGAGAGCGCCGCCGCCGATCGTGCGCTGTTCGACCAGCTCCGCGAAGCCGCCCTCGCGAAGCTTGCGCACATAGCGGCTTACGAGCTGGCGGGCAGTGTTGGTGCGCTGGCTAACCGCGCGAACGGTCCACGGGCCTGCCTCGTCCAACTCGCGGATGATCTCCCAGAAGCCTGCTTCGCCGCGAGGAACCGCAATGCTCAACTGAACCATGTCGAGGAGCGGCCTCACTGGAATTTCCTCGCGGTGAATTTCGGCGTGGCGTTGATGGCGCCGGCGCCGCCGAAGGTTGCGAGATCGACGACTGTGGCGCCGGTCAGCTGCGCCACCTGGGTGACCTTGGCGAGGTTGATGACGATGCGGCGCGTGTTGCCCCTGGTCTTGTCCAGGATGGCAGCGGCAAGGTCGGCGGCGAGCTTGACGCCGTTGCAGCGATTGGCGGCGAGCAGAGCGAAGTCCTCGGCGTCGCAAGGCAGCGCCGGCAGCCACTCCAGCACGCGGTTGTGGACGCGCTCGAAGGACTCCAGCAGGTGCGGCAGACGCTCCTCGCCGATCAGGATAACCGGGGCGCCGGACTTATCGGAGAGTTCGCGTAGTAGGTCGACGAAGCGCTTGTGGGCGATGAAATGCGCCTCGTCGATGATCAGCGGCCGGCGCGGATCGGCGACCATCAGCATGATCGCCTGGTTCTTCAGCGTCTCGATCGGGCCGCGTGGCGACGGCTCGCCCAGTTCCTTCAGGATGTCTGAGAGCAGCGAGCGCGCCGAGGTGAACTGGCCACATTCGACGTAGGCCGCCCGGTACTTGTTGGCGCCGTAGATGGCACTCTCCGTTTTGCCCCAGCCCGATGGGCCGAAGAAGGTGGCAAGGCCGGGCAGCCAGGGGTCGCGATCGACCATTGTGGCCAGCAATGTCGCAAACGCCGCCACGTTCTTGAGAGGCGCCGGCCGATTGACTTTCAGTGTTGCCGTCATCATGCTTCCTCGTGTTCATGTGCCGCTTCGCGGCGCTGCTTTCTGAGCGGTCCGGTGTTCCAGCACCGGGCCGTTCGCCTTTACTCAGGACAGGTACGCGTCCCCGAAATCCTCATGGATGGCCGACTGCGCTTTGAACTCGGCCGACAGCTCGTAGCCGCCAAGCCAGAGGGCATCGGCGACCTCGACCGGCTCCTCGGCATTGATGCGGCTATGCACGAAGACGGCGCGGCGGTAGCGCTCCTTGGGCGTCTCGGGCAGCGCGACGACATTTCCGTCCTGCGGGAGGTGCGCGGTTCGCTCGGCCTCGACTTCCGCCATCCGCTTTTCGATGATGGCTTCGACGCTGGCGGCGAGGTCCGCCGCCTCTTCGGCGCGCATCTCGTCGATCAGGCGCCGGTGCGCCGCAGCGGCTGCCGGGTCGAGCGGCTTCGTGGGGTTAATCAGCTCGGCCCTGGCGGCGATCGCGGCGTCGATCTGCGCTGTCGAGTGCGCTTCCTCACGGCGCGGCAGCAGGATGACGTTCGGCACGTCGCGGCGCTTTACCTCCAGCGCGCGTTCGATCAACGACGGTCCCTTGGCCAGCCGCTTCATGGTGGTCTTCATGTCGCGGGTGCGCTCGTCGAGCAGTTCGGCGCGGATTTCCTTGGCGGCGCGCACGAGCGTCGCCGGATGGATGCCAGAGAGCTCTGGACACGTCGCCTCGCCAAGGAATTCGGCGCCGTCCTGGGCGAAGACATAGGCGCGGCCGGCATCGTTCGGATCCTGGCGGACGAAGACGGCCGCCCCCGGCAAGATCGTCGGCGTCAGGTAGTGGTAGTGGTCGATCCTGATGCCGAGCTTCGTCACGATGCGCTGGCCATCGGTGCCGGCGACCGGCATGAGCAAGAGATCGAGCGCGCGCTCGTCGACCTTGCGCACTGGTTTCGTTGAGGCGAGCGCGGCGGCGAAGGGTGTGGCTCCCTTTAGCCCGGCATGTGGATGGTGCTGGTAGATCGTGGTGGCCCAATCGTCGATATGCTTTTGCAGCTGCGGACCGGTCAGCTTGACGCCGAATGTTTCGGCCTCGCTCTCGCCCAGCCGCTGAGAAAACGACTTGCGGTTTTCGATCGCCTTCCGGTCTGCGACCGAGTGGCCGACGAAGCCAGGCAGGAGTGGGCCGAGGTCATGCTGCAGGGTCTTGATGACCCGCTCGACATGCCCTTTTTGCTGCGGCGAATAGGCGTCGGATAGCTCCGGTTCGATGTCGAGCGAAGTGAACAGGCGCTGGGTATCATTGGCGACGAAATCGGAACCGTTGTCGGTCTTGATGATCTCGGGCACGCCCCATTCGAGGATGGCCTTGCGGATCAACAGCGCGACAGCCGAGGCGCGGGGCGTCCGCGATAGCATCCAGACCGTCCGGCGCGTGGCGATGTCAATGCAGGCATATACAGAATGCCGTCCGTCCGTGCAGAGCGCGTCGACCGGAGAGGCGTCAATCTGCCAGAGCTGGTTGGGCTCGGTGATGTGGCGGAGCATACCGACGCCTGCAGGCGCGAGATGCGAGCGGTACTGGTCAGGATTGGTGAGCTTGATCAGCTCGACCTTGTGGCTTGCCTTCAGCCCCTTCAGCGCATGCTGGAATGTCCGCACCGGCGGCATTGGAACGACGGTTTCAACGCCCTTTGAAACCACCTTCAACGTATCGCCGAACTCGCTGCGGCATTGGGTCTGGACGGCTTCGCCGGACAGATGCGGCTGGTACGCCAGGAGCGCCAACATGAAGGCGCTGACGGCGCCGCCATTGGCAGTTTCCAGCACGCCGGTGCCCCTGCGCGCCTGGGCCGGGTCGTGGCCAAGCGAATTGACCCTGCCGTCGCGTTTTTGCGACTGCCAGCGGGCGAGCGAGCGCTTCGACAGGCTGGGCACGATCTCGCGCACCCAGGGCTCGATCTGCAGCGAGCCGGCGTTGAACTTGTCGGTGAAGACCTGGACCCGCGTGGTGTAGCCGAGCTGAAGGCCGCGGCTGAATTTCTCGAAGGCGGCGACGACGGCCAGGCGCGCGTCGCGCTCCTGCAGGGCGCGCGCCGACAGGCTGGTGTCGGGGGACGGCACTGCGGGTTTTGCCAGCCGTTCGATGACCATGTGCTTCTGCCGGTAGACGACCTGGGCAAGGGCCGGCAGGAGCGATAGGTGATACTCGGTGGCGCCGCCTCGGCCCGGCCGCTTGCGCGCCTGAGCCGAGCCGTCCCAGCCTTCGCGCTGGGCAACACGCCAGACGCCGCTGACGTCTTCCGGCAGGTCGGGCAGCTGCTCGGCTGCGATCTCGCGCGCGGTCAGCCAGTCTTTCATCGCACCGACCTATTGATATCGGCGCGAAGCTCGGCCGCGTTCATTGCCTTGCGGGCGACGATGTCGAGCACGCGCCGGCGCTCCATGCCCATGCCTTTGTCGAGCACCTTGGCGAAGACCACAGCCAGCGCCATGGTCTGCGTCGACGTCAGGCCGGTAACACCCATGGCCGCCAGCGCCTCGTCGATCTCGTTGGTGAAATCGAGGATCATGGCTGCACCTGCGGAAAGCCGTCATGGGTGCGGCCATCGAGCAGACGGCCGGCCTCGCCCTTTTTCATCCTCAGAATTGTTCGGCCGTCGCTCTGGTGCTCGAATGAATGGCCAAGGAAGCCGGCAAGCCAGGCAGCGTCGCTGAAATTGAGCGGGGTCGACGGCTGCCACACCGCACCATCGCGGATGATCCACGCTTCCTTGGCGCCGGTCGCTGCCGCGATCCTTTCGGCGATCTGGTCGATGTCTATGCAGCAGCCCCACTGCTTGAAGAGGTAGGGGGTGTCGTGGGCTGCGCAGAAATCGCGTGTGGCCCGGTGCCAATCAGGATGGTTGGGACGGGCGTCCCGACCGCTCTCGCCGCCGGAGACCATCCACTTGATGAACTCCCAACCAGTCCAGTCTACCGGGCCGAGTGCCGGCTCGTAGCTGACCCAGGTCGTCCAGCCGAGTTCGGCGAGGGCCGCCATGGGCGCGCGCCGTTCGTCAGCTCGCTGTTGGTCTTCCGCCGACGTGCCCAACCATACATGCTTCAGCGGCTCGTGCGGCTGAAACAGGCGCGTGCTGGCGTTGAGATAACGCAGCATCCGATCGGGCCGTTTCGTCAGCACCTGGAAGGTGTGCTGAGGCGACAGCGCCATGGCTACGAACACCCAATCGATCCATTCGTCAGGGACCTCTTCGTAAAAGAGGTCGCCGTGCGCGCAGACGAAGATCATGCGCGGTTTGGTCCACTTGGTCGGCTGCGCGAGCCATTCCCGATTGAGCCGGACCTGGCCATTCCAGACCGGCCCATTCTTGCTGTCCACCGTCAGGCCTTCGCGGCTGGGATGATGCTTCAGCCGCGTGCCGGCGAGCTTCATGGCGTAGCAGAACTTGCAGCCCGGCGATTTGACCTGGCATCCGGTGATCGGGTTCCAGGTCGCGTCGGTCCATTCGATTTTGGTGCCGTCAGCCATCAGAGAAGGCTCCCTTGCTTGGGAGCGCCCGCCGCCACGCAAGGGGGGCTTGTTGGGCGGCGGGCGCGATCCGGGGCGGCTTGGGGGCGGATGCCGCCTCGGATTTTTCGATGTTTCGAACGGCCTGCTGGACGTAGCCGTGCAGCTGCTCGCGCATGTGCTGTTTGGTCTCGGGGTCTTCACAGCGCATCATCCTGATCTGCCAGCCAACCAGCCACCGCGCCTGCTTCGGCGGCACCGCGAAATAGTGGCCGGGACAAAAGATACCGGTGGCGTCGATCGGGCAGCCGGGAACGGCGCAGGGATGCGGGGTCGTCATGACCAGATCCACCCCTTCAGGACGTGCTTGCGCATGCGCTGGCGGAAGACGGCGCCGGCCGCGATGCGGCTGCGCTGCTGGCGCGTGAAGAACAGGTGCACCGCGTAGAGGAAGGCCGCGTAGGAGGCGGCACCGAGGAAACTGCAGGCGAGGATGCTCATCAGGTGGCCTTTCACCGCTTTGTTCTTGAGCGGGCGAGCAACGCGGCCTTGCGGGCGGCGATCTCGCGCTCGTGGTCTTCGATCAGGCTTATTTCGATGATGTCGGCGTACTTCGCGGGCACCACCGCGAAGCCGAATTTCTCGGGCACAAAGCCCAGCAGTCCATCCGCCTGGGTCGCCTCGATCAGGGCGATGAAGGCGTCGAGCGGAATGCGGTGCTCGTCGCTGCTTTCGGACGACCACTTGTTGAGGATGCCTTCCGAGATGGTGCGGCCGAGATAGGCTGACATCCGCTTGGCGACGTCGGCACGCGAACCGTTTCCGTCGTCGCGGCAGTCGCGCAGCGCGCGGCTCACCACCCTTGAAATCTGGTTGTCGAGATCGCCACGGCCTGCAACGTCCGGCGTGAAGCCGACGGCGACTTTCGGCGGTTCCCAATCGAACAGGTCTGCGGTGAGTTGATCGCGGCGGACCATCAGCGCCGCCCTTTCAGCCAGCGCTGGATCGCTGCTTCGTGCAGGGCGAAGAAGCGGTCCTGGTCGCTCTCCTTCAGGCTGGAGAACGCGGTCGAGACCTTCTGCCATTTCGGTTCGGCTGCGGGCTTTGGCGTCCTGTCGAGCATGGCGATGGCTTCGGCCACGGTCTCGGGCGCTGCAGGCGTCGCTGTTGTCAGCAAGCGAGCTATCGCGGTCTGGCGTTCCGGCGTTTCGGCGGCGAGCAGCAGCAGGTCCGTCTGGCTGTCGGCGATCGGATGCAGCGCGATGCTGTCCCTGACCGGCAGCGGAATGGTGGCGATCTTCAGCGCATGGAAGACACTGCGGCGCGAAATGCCGAGGACCGTCTGCGCGGCTTCCGAGAAATTGAGTGCAAACTTTGCACTCAATTCGTCATCCTCGACGATCTCGCGGGCCTTCCTGCGGCCGGTTTTTCCGGTGCCGTGCTCGGCGTCGTAGATGTCTCGCCAGTCGGCGATGTCCTTCGAACGGTCGAGAACCGAGAGCTGGCGGCGGATCAGGTTTTCGGCGATCTCGCGCTTGCGCATCTGCGCTTCGGTCGCAACCTCTTTCGGGTCACGAATGAAGGCATCGATCTCGGTGTGGCCGAGGCCGGCGACGGCTTCGAGCCGGTGCCCGCCAAGAATGAGGCGGTATTGATTGCCTTCGGATGTCTCGGGCACGACTTCGATGGGAACCATATGGCCGTTGCCGGCCCGCATGTCCGCCATCAATGTCGCCACCCATGCGGGATCGGTGCGGCGCCGGTTCCGGGGAACCCTGATATCAACAATCTTGATCTTGGTCGGTGTCACGTCGGCAGGTCCCCCGTTGGCTCTCGGCTGTCTGCGAATTGCTTCGCGCTAGACAGCGGCCATCAGGGCGCGCCGGGTGCGGCGTCTAAAATGAGTGCAACTTTTGCACTTCCGGACTCATCAACCGACCTGCTAATCTTCCCCTCGTCATGACGGCCACGGGAGTAGCTGTTCGGAAAGAGCGTGCGGAAGGGGATATGGAGCGCGTCGGCGATGGCCTGCGCGCCTGGGCGGCTCATGCCGATGATCCCTTGCCTGCAGGCGCTGGCATAGAGGCCCGCGTCCAGAGCTATTCCGGTCAGGGTCATGCCACGGCGCCGGATCTCGGCGTTGATGGCGTGACGGTCCCACACCTGGGGCGTGTTCATGGCGGCTCCACGATCGTCCGGCCCTTTGCAGAGGTCCGGATGGTTAAATGTTTAAACAACGCTAGTGGTCACCAATGTCGCATAATTACGCAAGTCGATCAACGTAAAAACGTGAATTCACCCCACGCAAAAGTTCACAGGCACACGGAATTACGTGAAAAACAGCTAAGTCGTTGTGCCGTAACGGGAATATTGGGATGCCAGAAGGGCTTGAGGAACTTTTGCTGCCGGCAAAAGTTCACGCTATGACGCGAACGACCTTCCAGGAGCGCCTGGCTCTCGCGATGGGTGACGAATCCCCTCACGCTTTTGCGAAAAGAGCCGGTCTGAGCGATTCGTCCTTTCGGCAGTATCTGAAAGGATCAATGCCTGGCCTGGATAACCTCATCGAGATCGCAAAGGCTGCAGGCGTCTCGTTAGATTGGCTTGCAATGGATCGAGGTGAGATGCGAGCCGTCAGCAGCCCAGGGCAGAGCTTCATGGTGACCGGAGGAACGCCCGAAGGCTTTGTGTCTGTGCCCAAGCTCGACATTCGCCCGAGCGCCGGCGCCGGCAGCGTCGATTTCTATGCAGAGAGCGAGCCGGACATCTTTGCCTTTCGCGAGGAATGGCTGCGCCGGATAGGGGTCAGCCCGAAATTCGCCCGCCTGATGGTCGCCCAGGGCGATTCGATGCGCGAGACGATCAACGACGGCGACCTGATGATCGTCGACATCTCGATCCGCGAGTTCATCGACGAGGCGATCTACGTCCTGGTCTATGCCGGCCTGGTGAGGCTCAAACGCCTGCAATTGCTGCATTCCGGGATGCTTTTGCTCAGAAGTGACAACCCGCGCTACCAGACCGAGGAAGTGCCGCTCGTCGAGCAGCCGGAACTGATCATCGGCGGCCGGGTCCGCTGGGTCGGCGGCGCGATATGAGGCCGGCGCTGGCCCTGGCGGCCTTTGTCCTGGCTGTCGCCGCTGGGCCGGCCCGCGCCGGCGCCGAGGCCGACCCGGAGCATTGCCTGCGCCTGTACCACGACATGGAACTGTTCAAGACCGGCAAGGGCGATCAGGCGTCGCAAAGCTTGAACGGCACAAAGCTCGGCCTGCGGCTATGCGTTCTGGCCGGCTACATCCCCGAGGGGCTTGTGGCCAGCTTCGTCGGACCCGATTGACTTTTCCATTCCGACACCACGCCGACCGGCTGGTCGCCGGTTTGTCCGCCTGATTTGCTGCCATTTGATCTTGCGCGGGTCGGCTCGGGGCCGCCGTTTTGGTGCCAAGTGAAGTTGCGCGGCGGATTTCTGGCTTTCCCGCTTTCTGGCCCCGCCCGATATCGCTCAACCCCTTATTTTCCGGGCTTCCTCTCGCCCTATCCCGGTATTTCCCGCCTTTTCCCGGCAAACCCCTGCCAATGCCATCTGATCTTGCGCGTTACAATTGTCGCCGTCCGGCACCGGCACCCATGTGCAATTGACCTGGCAGGTCACGGTGCTGCGGCCGATCCTCAAATTCCTCGCACCGCTGCTGCGGCAGGCCTTCGCCTGGAACCATCGCTGGACGACGCCGCGCGGCGAAGCCGGCCTCAAGCGGTATCTGACGGACAAGAAGCGCCGGTCGGCTTAGCGCCGACAGCGCTGCGGCATTACCAGTTGCGGTTGAGCCATTCGCGTGCCGGCCGCTCGATGATGTAGTAGCTGCAGAGCGCGCAGACAAAGACCCCGGCCAGCATCGGGATCGGCGCGCTGCCTTGCTCATAGACGAATTTGTAGAACGGCTGCTGCCACAGATAGAGCGAGTACGACCACAGCCCGAGCGTCGCCATCGGCCAGGAGGACAGCAATCCGGTCAGATAGCGCGGGCTGAAATCGAGTGCGTTGACTGCCAGCGCCAGCAGCGGCACCGCGAAGAGATAGTGGATCGGCGTCGGCACTGGATCGAGGAACAGAAGAACGGCGAAGATCGATGCCGCCAGTGCTACGTGCCTGCCTCTGAAGATCGCCAGCAGTCGGCCATCCGCCTTGAGCAGGCAGATTGAGGCCGACAGCAGGATCGACGCGATATGCACATCGGTGCGCCAGTAGGTGGTTTCGTAGTCCATCCCGAACACCCAGTACGAAACCGCGCCGTTGGCCATGGCAAGCAAGGCCAGCGCCAGGAGCAGCACGACGACGCGAGAGCGGCTTAAGACGACGACGCTGATCAGCGCCAGGATGATATAGGCGTGCTCCTCGATGCAGAGCGACCAGATATGGTCGAGCGCGCCCGCCCGCGTGACGAGAATGCCGGCATAATTGTAGGTGAATGTCAGCGCTGTCAGCGCCGCCTTCCATTTGAAGGCGATGAATGTGCCGGAGAGCGCAATCATGGCGACGACCACGAAGACCAGAAGTGCAGGATAGATGCGGGAAAAACGCCGCTTGAAGAATTTCTTCAGCGGGTAGCGCTCGATGAACAGGATCTCGCTCATCAGCCGGCCGCTGAGCACGAAGAAGAATTCGACGCCCAGCACGCCCAGATTGATCCCGGGAACAGGAAAGAAATGGCCGATCAGCACCAGGGCGATCGACAGGCCGCGCCAGCCATCGAGATAGGCTAGTCTTGTTCTGGCCGCTCTGTCGGCGACGGGTCGGGACGCAACGACATGCGTCGCGGAGATGTCGGTCATGCCGGCTCCCTTCGCATTGAAAGATGCTGAAAGGGTCGCAGGCCGTGATCGACACTAACAACCCGGCTCGCGTTTGGTCACCGGCATAGTGCAGTGCAATATCGCTTTGTGCAAGTGCGAGATTGTCGCTGACGCAGTTCCTGGCGAAGTATGGACGGGAATTGCTTCAAGCAAACGGTTGGCGCGCGTCGGCGATTCCATCGGAACAGGACAGTTGCAAGTCACCGCACGCGAAAAGGGGCCGCAGAGGCCCCTTTCCTTGTGCGCGGCTGATGGTGTCAGGCGGTGGCGGCAGCCACAGCGCGCTTGGCCATCACCGCGATCAGATTGGCGCGGTAGTCGGCCGAGGCGTGGATGTCGGTCATCAAATTCTTCGCCGGCACCTTCACGCCTTCGAGCGCCGAGGCCGCGAAATTCTTGGCCAGCGCCGCCTCGATCTCCTTCGAACGGAAAACGCCGTCATCACCGGCGCCGGTGACGGCGACGCTGACGCCATCCTTGCCCTTGGCCACGAACACACCAACGATCGCATAGCGCGATGCCGGGTTGCGGAATTTTTCATAGGCCGCCTTAGCCGGCGCCGTGAAGGTGACGGCGGTAACGATCTCGCCTTCCTTCAGCGACGTCTCGAACAGGCCCTTGAAGAATTTGGCGGCGGCGATCTGGCGCTTGTTGGTGACGATGGTGGCGCCCAGCGCCAGCAGCGCCGCCGGATAGTCGGCCGCCGGATCGTTGTTGGCGATCGAGCCGCCGATCGTTCCACGGTGGCGCACCGCCGGATCGCCGATCAGCGACGCCAGATGGGCAAGCGCCGGGCAGGCCTTCTTCAGCTTCTCGTCATTGGCAACGTCGTAATGCGTGGTCGCGGCGCCGATGGTCACCGTCTTGCCCGACACCTTGATCCCCTGCAACTCCTTGATCTTCGACAGGTCGACAAGGTCGGAGGGCGCGGCGAGCCGTGTCTTCATCGCCGGGATCAGCGTCATGCCGCCCGAAAGCAGCTTGGCATCGCCCGCCTTGACTAGCTTGGCGGCATCGGCGACCGAGGCGGCGCGGTGATAGTTGACCGAATACATGCTCGTTCCTCCTCAGTGTTTCGTCTTCGCGCGGATCGCTGCCCACACGGTGGACGGCGATGCCGGCATGGCAAGATCATTGCTGCCGATGGCGTCGGTGATGGCGTTGATCACCGCCGGCGGCGAGCCGATGGCGCCGGCCTCGCCGCAGCCCTTGATGCCGAGCGGATTGCCCGGGCATGACGTGTTCGAGGTCGAGACCTTGAACGACGGCAGGTCGCCGGCGCGCGGCATGGTGTAGTCCATGTAGCTCGCGGTCAGCAGTTGGCCGCCATTGTCATAGTGGGCGCCTTCGAGCAGCGCCTGACCGATACCTTGCGCCAGTCCGCCATGCACCTGGCCCTCGACGATCATCGGATTGATGATGTTGCCGAAATCATCGGCGGCGACAAACTGGATGATCTCGGTCATGCCGGTTTCCGGATCGACCTCGACCTCGCAGATGTAGCAGCCCGCCGGGAAGGTGAAGTTCGACGGATCATAAAACGCCGTTTCCTTCAGTCCGGGCTCCATGCCGCCCGGCAGATTGTGGGCGGTGTAGGCGGCGAGCGCCATCTGGAACCATGGCACGTTCTTGTCGGTGCCTGCGACCTTCAGCGCGCCGTTCTCGATGATGATGTCGCCCTCGTCCGCCTCGAGCAGGTGGGCGGCGATCTTCTTGGCCTTGGCCTCGACCTTGTCGAGCGCCTTGACGATGGCCGACATGCCGACAGCACCCGAGCGCGAGCCATACGTGCCCATGCCCATCTGCACCTTGTCGGTATCGCCATGGACGATCGAGACCGAATCGAGCGGCACGCCGAAGCGCTCGTTGACGAGTTGCGCGAAGGTCGTCTCATGGCCCTGGCCATGGCTGTGCGAGCCGGTCAGCACCTCGATCGTGCCGACGGCATTGACCCGCACTTCCGCTGATTCCCACAGACCGACGCCGGCGCCCAGCGAACCCACGGCTGCCGACGGCGCGATGCCGCAAGCCTCGATGTAGCAGCTCATGCCGATGCCGCGCAGCAGCCCCTTCTTGGCGGCGGCAGCCTTGCGCTTGGCAAAGCCCGCATAGTCCGACGCCTGCATCGCCGCGTCGAGCGAAGCGGCATAGTCGCCGGCGTCGTAGCACATGATGACCGGCGTCTGGTGCGGGAACGAGGTGATGAAGTTCTTGCGGCGTAACTCGGCGGGTGAGACGCCGAACTGGCGCGCGGCGGTCTCCATCATGCGTTCCATGACGAAGGTTGCTTCCGGCCGCCCTGCCCCGCGATAGGCATCAACGGGTGCGGTGTTGGTGTAGATCGCCTTCACATTGGCGTGGATGGCGGGGATGTTGTACTGGCCCGACAGCAGCGTCGCGTAGAGGTAGGTCGGCGTCGCCGACGAGAACAGCGACATATAGGCGCCGAGATTGGCCTTGGTCTCGACCTTCAGGCCGAGGATCTTGTGATCGCTGTCGAAGGCCATTTCAGCATGGGTGTGATGGTCGCGGCCATGTGCGTCGGTCAGAAAACTCTCGGTGCGGTCGGCCACCCATTTAACCGGCACCCCGGTCTTCTTCGACGCCCACAGGCAGACGATCTCCTCGGGATAGATGTAGATCTTCGAGCCGAAGCCGCCGCCGACATCGGGGGCTATGACGCGCAGCTTGTTTTCCGGGGCGACATTGTAGAAGGCGCTCATCACCAGCCGCGCCACATGCGGGTTTTGTGAGGTCGTCCAGCAGGTGTAGTGGTCCTCTGCCTTGTCGTAGTGGCCAAGAGCCGCGCGCGGCTCCATGGCGTTCGGCACGAGACGATTGTTGATGATATCCATCTTGACGACATGGGCCGCCTTCCTGAACGTCGCGGCCGTCTCGTCGGCATTGCCGATGTCCCAGTCGAAGATCAGATTGTTGTCGGCCTCGGGGTGGATCTGCGGCGCGCCCTTGTCCATCGCCTTCGAGGCATCGACGACGGCCTTCAGTTCCTTGTAGGTGATCTCGACCGCCTCGGCGGCATCACGCGCCTGCCCTTTGGTCTCGGCCACGACGATGACGACGGCATCGCCGACATAGCGGACCCGGTCGAAAGCAAGTGGCGACCACGCCCCCATCTTCATCGGCGAACCATCCTTGGAGTGGATCATCCAGCCGCAGATGAGGTTGCCGATGCCGTCGGCCTTGAGCTCCTTGCCGGTCAGCACGCCGATGACGCCGGGCATGGCTTGAGCCTTTTTGACGTCGATCTTCTTGATCTGCGCATGCGCGTGCGGGCTGCGCACGAAGGCCGCATGCTTCATGCCGGGAACCACCATGTCGTCGACATAGCGGCCGGCGCCGGTGATGAATCGTTTGTCTTCCTTGCGCGCGACCCGAGCGCCAACACCTTCAATGCCCATCAGAAATTCCTCCCGAAATGCTGAAATAGCGAATAGTGAGTGGTGAATAGCGAGTAGTGAATTGTAGTGAGTTGGCGTTTGGTCGGACTGCTGACTATTCGCTACTCCCTATTCGCTACCCACTTCCTTCTCACGCCGCTTGCCTGGCTTTGCCCTTCGACCCCTTGGACATCGTCTTCGATGCGGCAAGGATCGCCTTCACGATGTTGTGGTAGCCGGTGCAGCGGCAGATGTTGCCCTCGAGTTCGGTGCGCACCGTCGCTTCGTCGAGGCCTTCGGGGTGGCGGTTGATCATGTCTGTCGCCGTCATGATCATGCCCGGCGTGCAGAAACCGCACTGCAGCCCGTGATGTTCCTTGAAGGCGGCCTGCACCGGATGCAGATCGGCGCCATTGGCCAGGCCCTCGATCGTCACCACGGTCGAGCCGGAGGCCTGTACCGCGAGCATCGAGCAGGATTTGACCGCCCTGCCGTCGACATGGACGACGCAGGCGCCGCATTGCGAGGTGTCGCAACCGACATGCGTTCCGGTAAGGCCGAGATTTTCGCGCAGGAAGTGAACCAGAAGCGTTCGGTCCTCGGCAGCGCCGCTGACCCGTTTTCCGTTCACCATCAACGAAACGTCCGACATGCTTCCTCCCTGGGTATCAACCTTGGTCATCACGCTGCCGACGCGGTGTTGGCGCTTCGGCCATGCGTTATTCGTACACTGCACAATCGACAAAAAACAGCACGTCGCAAACTCGTTACCTTGTACTTTCGGTCATGGCCGAGCCCAAACCTGCGGCCCCGGTCGCCCATTGCCAAAACAGGGTTTGAGGGCAACAATGTTGTCAGACGCCCGCGTGCCAGAAGCCTGTAAAAACAGCCGCGCATAAAACAGCGTCGGAGGAAATGCGGAGAACACCGCTGGCCAGTTCACGGACGCGCTATGCATGCGGCCTGTCGGCGCTCACCACGGATGAGCCCGACATGGACGCATTCGCCAAGGCGATCGCGTTGGAGGCCGCGGCAATCGACGCCGGCTTCGCGCTGCTGTTTTTTTCCCAGAGCCTGGTCGAGGCCGACACCCTTTCCCGGGCGCTCATGAGCCACGCGCCGGCGCTTCATCACGCGGGCTGCTCGACCGCCGGCGAGATCACGCCGCAAGGCCTCGAGGATGGCCACGTGCTCGCCATGCTGCTTCCGTCCGCCGCGTTCACCGCCGTCAGCGTGATGGTCGACGATCTGTCCTCGTCGGGCATGGACAGGATCACCAGCGAGGTCGAGGCCTTGCGGCGGTCGTTGCGCGCGCGCCTGGGTTGCGACCGCACCAAAGGCACCTTCGCGCTGTGCTTCATCGACGGGCTCTCCTATGCCGAGGAAGCCGTAAGTTCGGCCATCCATTGGGGCCTCGACGACATCCCGCTGCTTGGCGGCTCAGCCGGCGACGACCTGAAGTTCGAGACGACGCGCCTGATCTCAAACGGCAACGTCACCTCCGACAGCGCCATCATCGTGCTGATCGCCACCGAAATCCCTTTCCACGTCTTCAAGACCGACAATTTCGTTCCCACCGACGAGAAGCTGGTGGTGACGGCGGCCGATCCCGATCACCGCATCGTGCGCGAGTTCAACGCCACCAATGCGGCGGAGGAATATGCCGCGTCCGTCGGCATCGTCGCGCAGACGCTGACCCCGCTGAGTTTCGCCTCGCATCCGGTGGTGGTGAAGGTGGGCGGCGAATATTACTGCAGGTCGATCCAGAAGATGCATCCCGATGGCTCGCTGTCGTTCTTCTGCGCCATAGACGACGGGGTCGTGCTGTCGATCGCCCAACCCAAGGATATGGTCGAATCGACGCGCGCGGCGCTCAGGGATGTCGAGGAGCGGCTTGGCGGCATCGACATGATCCTCGGCTTTGACTGCGTGCTGCGCCGGCTGGATGCGCGCAACCGCCAGGTATTTCGCGATATCTCGGAGCTCTACCGGGTCAACAATGTCATCGGCTTCGGCACCTATGGCGAACAGTACCGGTCGATGCATTTGAACC
The DNA here is from genome assembly GCF_056431085.1 of Mesorhizobium waitakense. Lineage (NCBI taxonomy): Bacteria > Pseudomonadati > Pseudomonadota > Alphaproteobacteria > Hyphomicrobiales > Phyllobacteriaceae > Mesorhizobium > Mesorhizobium waitakense. Next base: position 36,652 of record NZ_JBWKME010000064.1, read on the forward strand.
AGACCTTCACCGGCATCGCCTTTGGCGAACGACAAGCGGCGGAATAAGATGCCGCTCAGGGACATCAACGATCTCGAGAAGCTGAAGAAGATCAACGCCGCACTGGTCAGCCGTGTCGAGCGGTCGATGGACCAGCAGGGCAATGCCTTCTCGCTGTTCCAGACCGCGATTTCGCTGGAAAATCGGGTGCGCACGCGCACCGAGGAGCTGCATTCGACCTTGCGACGACTGGAGCAGTCGAACATCGACCTCAGCGCTGCAAAGGAAAACGCCGAACTGGCGAACCTGTCCAAGACCCGCTTCCTCGCCGCCGCCAGCCACGACGTGCTGCAGCCACTGAACGCGGCCCACCTCTCGGTGTCGGCGCTGGCCGAAGTGCAGACCAGCGACGAGGGCAAGAAGCTCGTGCGGCAGGTCGAGCGCTCGCTGGAGACGATGGAGGACCTGCTGCGAACGCTGCTCGACATCTCCAAGCTCGATGCCGGCGTGGTGCAACCCGACATCGGCGACGTCAGCCTGGAGGCGCTGTTCTCGTCGCTGCGCTCGGATTTCCTGCCGGTGGCGGAACTGAAGGGACTGTCGCTGAAGTTTCGGCCGGTCAACGCCGTGGTCCGCTCCGACCGGACGCTGTTGCGCCGCATCCTGCAGAACATTCTCTCCAATGCGCTGGGCTACACACGCTCGGGCGGCGTGCTGGTCGGCACTAGGCATCGCGGCGATACCATCCGCATCGACGTCGCCGATACCGGCTGCGGCATTCCCGAAGACCAGCGCGAGGCGGTGTTCGAGGAATTCCATCGCGGCACCTCGCCGGCCAATGCGGAGCTGGACGGCGGCGGTCTCGGGCTGGGGCTTGCCATCGTGCGCCGCATGGCCAGCGCGCTCGGCCATCCCGTGACATTTTCATCCAAGGTCGGGCGCGGCACGATCTTCCACATCGACGTTCCGGTCGGCATCGGCGCCCCGGCCGACACCATCGCCAACAGCGCCGATATGGACCGGCCGCGCGGCTACGGCCTGTTCGGCACCAAGGTGCTGCTGATCGAGAACGATGTCGAGGTGCTGCAGGCCATGACCTTCCTGCTCGAGCGCTGGCAATGCCTGGTGCGAGCCGCGACCTCGACCGACGACGCCCTCGACATGCTGGGCGATACCGACTGGGTGCCCGACATCGTCATTGCCGACCAGCATCTCGACGGCGGCGATCTCGGCACAGCCACCATCGCCGAGGTCCGCGACCATCTTGGCCGAGCCGTGCCGGCGCTGATCGTCACCGCCGACAGTTCGGAAACGGTGGCGAAAGCCGCCCGCGCGGGCGGCATCGAACTGATGCGCAAGCCGCTGAAGCCGGCGCAATTGAGGGCGCTGCTGGCGCATTTGCTGGCTTGAACTCGCCCACGCTGAGGCAGACGGCGAGTAGAAAAATGGTGCACTGTCACCGTAATTCCGTGCACTGTCACCGTAATTCCTATTGATTGATTGGCAGGATAAGATGCACAAAAATGTTGAAATTTGGGATAGGATAAATGATGGAAAAACGTTGCGTGTTTTTAACTGCTTTGAGGACTTGGATAGTTGTCTTTTTTACGTACAAAGTGCCGATTATTATTATATAGGCGACACTCCAAAGGAAGAATTTTATCTCAGATCGAACAAAAAAGAATTATTCTTAGAGACCTCTATTCAAGAACGCACTGCAGGTCACAATTCTTTGAAGGAGGCGATATCGAGTTTTTTGGCCAACCTCGAGACGCCTCACTGAGAAATTGCGGCGCAGTGGAATTGCGGTGACAGTGCTGAATTACGGTGACAGTGCACTTTTTGTAACGTCCGCCCGGTCGCGGGAAAACGAGACAGACCGTGAAAGGAAAATAGTGCACTGTCACCGTAATTCCGTAATTCATTTCAGAACGATCCTGGGAAGTCTGAACGCTCCGGAAATTCATCGGATCCAACGGAAACACAATGATAGTACAATTCTACGGTATCACCTTCGATGCGCCTGACGGATGGGAAGACATCACCGACGACCTCCCTAGAGGAGCGCCACCTACTATATCTAAAGCATCCGGCGCCAGCGCCGTTCAGTTTTCTATCGCAAAATATCATGGCGGGAACAATCCAAAAGTAAATTTATCCGACCTTAAATCGTTCACGATTGAATTCTGTCAAAATAATTCGATAGATATCGATGGAATTTTCACGCATGACTCCAGTCATACAATGTGCACCGGAGTTGCAAGCACAACAGCTGAAAAATTACTATATGCATGGTATTTGTCAAACGGCAGGGATGTCGTATTTACGACGTATGTCGGCATAAGTGATGATTCCGACCTAATAAACAAAGAGTTACTCGAAGCGAAGGGGATAATTTCGTCTATGTCGTTTTAGATTTCCCGAACAGCGCGTTGAATGGAACCACGGTGACAATGCACTTTTCACTCAGATCTCAAAACCCAGCCTGATCGCGAAACAGCTCCGCATTGTCCAGCTTCGACACCTCGATCACCGCTTGCGTGCGGCTGTAGACGTTGAGCTTGCGCAGGATTTCGGAGACGTGCGCCTTGACCGTGGTTTCGCCGACCTGCAGCTCGTAGGCGATCTGCTTGTTGAGCAGGCCCTGGCGCAGCATCTGCAGCACCCGCAATTGCTGCGGCGTCAGCGTCGACAGGCGCTGCACCATGTCGGCGCGGTCGACGCTTTCGGCGTCGGGCGTGCGGCCTTCATAGGTTTCCGGGACGTAGATCGCGCCTTCCATCACCGAGCGTATGGCGGCGGCGAGGTCGCTCTTGCGCGCCGATTTCGGGATGAAGCCGGCGGCACCATAGGACAGCGCCTCGGAAATGATCTTCGGCTCCTCATAGCCCGAGACGATGACCACCGGCAGGCGCGGATAACGCGTCCTGAGTTGCAGCAACCCATCGAAGCCGTGCACGTCGGGCATGCTGAGGTCGAGAAGCGCCAGATCGAACGGCTTGGCGCCGGCCAGGAGGTCGAGCGCCTCGGTGATCGAACGCGCCTCCACCGTGTCGACTTCCGGATAGGCCATCTGCACCGCGCTGTGCAGCGCCTCGCGAAAAAGCGGATGGTCGTCGATGATCAGGAACCGGGCGCGATCGTGGATTGCGGTCATGGCGTTCATTTCGGTTCAGGGGGCATTAGAATAACCTCGCGACCATGGCCAGATTATTGCCAAATAGTACATCGCCATCTCCGTCGGAAAGCGCGGCCGCGCTTTCTCGATCACTTCGCCTTGCCCCGGCGCCCAAATCGGCCGAATGTTCCGGCAACCAAGCAGAGACCCACATGACCGCCTTCGTCCTACCCTCGCCCGCGACATCATCGGTGGCCGTTGCAGGTTCGCCTGAGCGTTTTGCGGTGCGCCGCATCTTCTGCGTCGGCCGCAACTACGCGGCGCATGCCCGCGAATTCGGCAATGACGAGCGCGATCCGCCCTTCTTCTTCACCAAGCCGGCCGATGCTGTGGTCGATTCCGGCACCACCATCCCCTACCCGCCCTTGACCGGAAATCTGCACCACGAGATCGAACTGGTCGCCGCGATCGGCAAGCCAGGCTTCCGCATTGCGCGCAGCCAGGCGCTGGACCATGTCTGGGGTTATGGCGTCGGCATCGACCTCACCCGTCGCGATCTGCAGGATGAAGCCAAGAAGACGGCGCGGCCCTGGGACTGGTCGAAGGCGTTCGACCGCTCCGCGCCTTGCGGCCCGCTGGTCCCCGCGGCGAAATCCGGCCACCCGCAAAAAGGCCGCATCTGGCTCGCCGTCAACGGCAAGGCCAGGCAGGACGCCGACCTCGCCGAGTTGATCTGGCCGATCGCCGATATCGTATCGATCTGCAGCGAGGCGGTGGAACTTGAACCCGGCGACCTGATCTTCACCGGCACGCCGGCCGGCGTTGGCGCGGTTCGTGCCGGCGACACGATGACCGGCGGCGTCGACGGCATCGGTACGATCGAAATCACCATCGGTCAGCCCAGGTGAGCGCATGAGCGACCTCGTCCTGCACAACTACTATCGCTCCTCCACCTCCTATCGGGTGCGGATTGCGCTGGAGATGAAGGGGCTGAGCTATGACTATGTCCCGCATCACCTGCGCCATGGCGAGCATCTGGAGCCCGCCTATCTCGCGGTCAATCCGCAGGGTCTGGTGCCGGCGCTGATCCTCGACGATGGAACGCTGTTGACGCAATCGCTGGCGATCATCGAATTCCTCGACGAGACCCGTCCCGAACCCCCGCTGCTGCCGAAGGATGCGCCTGGCCGGGCGCGGGTCAGGATGCTGGGGCAGATGATCGCCTGCGACATCCATCCGGTGAACAATCTGCGCGTGCTGACCTCGCTGCGCGCCTTGTTCGGCGCCGGCGACCAGGACATCGCCAACTGGTTCCGCCATTGGGTGAACGAAGGCTTTCAGCCGCTGGAAAAGATCCTGGCTGCCTCGGCCGAGACCGGAGCATTCTGCCATGGCGACATGCCGGGCCTAGCCGACATCTGCCTGGCCGCGCAGGTCACCAGCAATGCCCGCTTTGGCGTCGACATGACCCCCTACCCGACGATCGCGCACATCAACGCCGCCTGCATGGCGCTGCCGGCCTTCCAGAAGGCGGCACCCCAGAACCAGATCGATGCCGAATAAGGCAGCCGACGCGTAGCGCCGGCACCGGCGCGACCGGGCCAGCCTGCCTTGGCGGAATCGATTTCCGCTTGACCGCACAGGGAATCGGCTATCGTTTCCCACAGGCCGTTTGAAGGTTGGGAGTTGCCAATGAAAGCCGTCGTCTTCGAGAAATTCGGCGAAGCGCCGACGATCCAGACAGTTCCCGATCCGAAACCGGCTGCCGATGGCGTCGTCATCAAGGTCGAAGCGACCGGGCTGTGCCGCAGCGACTGGCATGGCTGGATGGGTCATGACGACGGCATCCGATTGCCGCATGTGCCGGGCCATGAGCTGGCCGGTGTCGTGGTGGCCGCCGGCAAGCATGTCACACGCTGGAAGGCCGGCGAACGCGTGACCGTGCCGTTCGCCGTCGGCTGCGGCTACTGCTTCGAATGCACCTCGGGCAACCACCAGGTCTGCGAACATCAGACGCAGCCCGGCTTCACCGGCTGGGGCTCGTTCGCCGAATATGTCGCCATCGAACACGCCGACACCAATCTCGTGCGCTTGCCCGACGAAATGGAATTCGCCACCGCCGCCAGCCTCGGCTGCCGCTTCGTCACCTCGTTTCGCGCCATCGTCGATCAGGGCCGGGTGACGCCGGGCGAATGGGTGGCCGTGCATGGCTGCGGCGGCGTCGGCCTGTCGGCGATCATGATCGCCAGCGCGATGGGCGCCAATGTCATCGCCATCGACCTCACCGACGAGAAGCTCGATTTCGCCAGGAAGATCGGCGCCGTCGCCACCATCAACGCGTCGAAAACGCCGAATGTCGTCAAGGCGGTCAAGCAGATCACCAGTGGCGGCGCGCACATGTCGATGGACGCGCTCGGCCATCCGACCACTTCGTTCAATTCGATCGCCAACCTGCGCCGGCGCGGCCGCCATGTGCAGGTCGGCCTGATGCTGGGCGAGCACGCCCGCCCGCAGGTGCCTATGGACAAGGTGATTGCCTTCGAGCTCGAGATTCTCGGCAGCCACGGCATGCAGGCCTATCGCTACCAGGCGATGATGGAGATGATCCGCAACGGCAAGCTCAAGCCCGAACTTCTGGTCGGCAAGAAGATCAGCCTCGACGAGGCGCCCGCGGCCTTGATGGCGATGGGCGGCTTCGAGGGCATCGGCATCGGCGTGGTGACGAAGTTCTAGGGAAAGGAGCCGCCGCCCCGGAACTACCTGGCAAATTTCTTCGCGCCGAACACGCACAGCACCACACCGAGCGTCACGACCACCATTAGCGGACTGACCTGCTCATGCAGCAGCGTCGCCGCCAGTGCCAGGCCAAAGAACGGCTGCAAAAGCTGTAACTGTCCGACGGCGGCGATGCCGCCTTGCGCAAGGCCGCGGTACCAGAACACGAAGCCTATCAGCATGCTGAACAGCGAGACATAGGCGAGCCCGATCCAGGCGTTGGAGCCGACACTGGCAAAGGATGGCGGCAGCGTCTCGAAAGTCAGCACCAGCATGATCGGCAGCGACAGCACCAGCGCCCAGCAGATCACTTGCCAGCCGCCGAGCTTGCGCGACAGCGCTGCACCCTCGGCATAACCCAGGCCGCAGACGACGATGGCGGCCAGCATCAGACCATCGCCGACCGGCGAGGCTGTCACGCCCTGCATCAGGGCAAAGCCCGCGACCAGCGCGCTGCCCACGCACGAGAACAGCCAGAACGCCGGGCGAGGACGTTCACCGCCGCGCAGCACGCCGAAAATCGCCGTCGCCAGCGGCAGCAGGCCGACGAAGATGATGGAGTGGGCCGAAGTGACGTGCTTGAGCGCCAGTGCCGTCAGCAGGGGAAAACCCACCACCACGCCGAGCGCGACGATGACCAGCGACATTAGATCCCCTCGCTCCGGGCGCTTTTGGCGGAACACCAGCAGCAGGGCGAGACCAAGCAGTCCGGCAATCGCCGCGCGGGCCGATGTCACGAAGGTTGGATCGAAATCCATCACAGCGACGCGCGTTGCCGGAAGCGAGCCGCTGAAAATCAGCACGCCGACGAATCCGTTCACCCAGCCGCTCGCCATCTTGTCCATCACAGGCTCCGTATGTTTCGCCCTCTATCGGGCCTGCACCTATGGCGTCGCCAGAGACAATGGGGTACAATTTTGCAAAACTGTAATGGTCAACAAGGCAGTACAGATGACGATAACAGCGCTTGAGACTGAGGACACGGTCACTTTGGTCGAGAGTGTGATGGCGACTGTCCGCCAGCGGATTGCCGCGCGAAGCCTGACTCCGGGGGCGCGATTGCCGTCGATCCGCGCCTTCGCCAAATCCATGCAGGTTTCCAAATCCACCGTGGTCGAAGCCTATGAGCGGCTCGCCGCAGAAGGCGCTATCCGTTCCCGGCCGGGCTCAGGCTTCTATGCCGCCGGCTCGCTGGCGCCGCTGTCTCTGGCCGAGATCGGTCCCCGGCTCGATCGCGCGGTCGATCCGCTCTGGATCTCGCGCCAGTCTCTGGAGGCAGGCGATGACAGTCTGAAACCCGGCTGCGGCTGGCTGCCGGCCGCGTGGATGCCCCAGGCAGGGTTGCGTCGCGCGCTGCGCACCGTGGCGCGCGCCGAGGATGTCGCGCTCGCCGACTACGGCACGCCGCTCGGCCTGCCGCCGCTGCGGAACCTGCTGGCTCGGCGCATGGCCGAGCATGGCATCGAAGCCTCTCCCGAACAGATCATGCTGACGGAATCGGGCACGCAGGCCATCGATCTCCTGTGCCGGTTTCTGATCGAGCCCGGTGACACGGTACTGGTCGACGATCCCTGCTATTTCAATTTCCACGCTCTGCTGCGCGCCCATCGCGCCAAGGTCGTCAGCGTTCCCTACACACCGTCCGGGCCGGATATCGAGCTGTTCGCGCAGGCGTTGACCGAGCACCGGCCTCGGCTCTACATCACCAATTCGGCCATCCACAACCCGACCGGCGCGATCCTGTCGCCAGTCACGGCCCACCGGCTGCTCAAGCTCGCCGATCAATCCGACCTGACCATCGTCGAGGACGACATCTTTGCCGATTTCGAACATGCGCCCGCCCCTAGGCTGGCGGCATTCGATGGCCTGAGCCGGGTCGTCCAGATCGGCAGTTTCTCCAAGACGCTGTCGGCGTCTGTTCGCTGCGGCTTCATCGCGGCGCCCCGCGACTGGATCGAGCGCCTGACCGATCTCAAGATCGCCACCACCTTCGGCGGCGGGCGGCTTGCGGCCGAATTGGTGCTGACGCTGCTGAAGGACGGCAGCTACCGCAAGCACATGGATCTGCTGCGGGCGCGGCTTTCGCGCGCCATGGGCGAGACGAGCACCCGTTTGAAGGCAATCGGCATCACGCCCTGGATCGACCAGCCGGCCGGGCTGTTCCTGTGGTGCAGCCTGCCGGATGGCGTAGATGCGGCCGAAGTCGCCCGCCGGGCTCTCGCCGACAACATCGTGCTGGCGCCCGGAAATGCGTTCAGCCTGTCCCAGACCGCCAGCCGCTTCCTGCGCTTCAACGTTGCCCAGTGCGCGGACGAGCGGATTTTCAAGGTGGTTGAGGCGGCGATGGCGCGTTGATGTTGCTAGGTGGTCAGCGAGCCGCACAGACCTCCCGCACACAGTCGCGCAGCCAGCGCTGTGCCGGATCGGCATCGAGACGCGGATGCCAGAGCATGGAGATGGTGACCTCCACGGTGGCGACCGGCAGCGGAAAGCTGTGCATGCCGGCGCGCGCGCCTTCGGTGTGCCGCTCGGGAACGCTGGCGATCAGGTCCGATGCACGCGCCAAGGCAAGCGTGGCCGAAAAGCCGGAAACCATGCACACGACAGTCCGCTGGAGTCCGAGCCGCTCAAGGGCTTCATCGATCGGCCCTTTCTCGCGGCCACGCCGCGAAACACTGATGTGGCGGCCGGCCGCGTAGCGCTCGGGCGTCATGACGCCCTCGCTCATGGGATGGCCAGCGCGCACGGCGCCGATGAAGCGGTCGCGAAACAGAGCCTGAATGCGCATCTCGGGTCCGGTTTCACCGGCGACGCCGATTTCCAGGTCAATCGCCGCCTCGCGCAGCGGCGTGACATCCTTGTCGGACTTCGGCGCGAAACGCAGTCGCACGTAAGGCGCATCGGCCTGGATGCGAGCGACGAGACGCGGCGCGAACTCCTCGACGAAGCTTTCATTGGTGCGCAGGGTGAAAGTCCTGGCGAGATCTGAAAGGTTGAGGAGCGTGGCAGGGCGCAGGAGTGCTTCCGCATCCTGGACGACGCGACCGGCCTGCTGCCGCAACTCCTGCGCACGCGGTGTCGGAACCAGACCGCGGCCGGCGCGAACCAGCAGCGGATCGCCCGTCGCCTCGCGCAGCCGCGCCAGCGTCCGGCTCATCGCCGAGGGGCTGAGACCAAGACGATTGGCGGCGCGCGCCACACTGCCTTCGGTCAGCAGAACGTCGAGAGCGACGAGCAAATTGAGATCGGGCGATGCCATCGGCGGAACATAGCACATGATATGGCGTTTGGTGCACGAATAGCATGCAAATGCTGCGCCTTCCGCCATATCAGTCAAAAGACTAGATCTCCGACAGCTCCGGTTATGGAGCCGATGGAAGGGAGATCGCCTTGGCAATCGCAGAGAATAATGAGCGCGTATCGGCGCCGCCCCAGGTCCAATCCTCCCGCCGGGCGCTGGCGAGCCTTTCGCTCGCCACCCTGCTGTCGTCGCTGGGAACCAGCATTGCCAGCGTCGGCCTGCCCTCGCTGATGCAGGCGTTCGGCGCTCCGTTCCAGTCGGTGCAGTGGGTTGTTCTGGCCTATCTGCTCGCCATCACGACATTGATTGTCAGCGCCGGACGGCTGGCCGACATGTTCGGGCGCCGGCCGTTGCTGCTTGGCGGCATCGCGCTGTTCACGCTGGCATCCATACTCTGCGGCCTGGCGCCAACGCTCTGGCTGCTGATCGCCGCGCGGGCCGTGCAAGGACTTGGTGCGGCGCTGATGATGGCGCTGACGCTGGCTTTTGTCGCCGAAACGGTGAGCAAGGCCAAAACCGGCAGTGCCATGGGCCTGCTCGGCGCCATGTCCGCGATCGGCACGACACTTGGGCCTTCGCTCGGCGGCCTTCTGATCGCGGGCTTCGGCTGGCGGGCGATTTTCCTCGTCAACGTGCCGCTGGGCGTGCTGACCTTCGCCCTCGCCTATCGTGCCTTGCCGGCGCGCAGCAAGGCAGCGCAGGCTAATAGAGGCAAGTTCGACGCCGTAGGCACCGCCCTGCTGGCCCTGACGCTGGCCGCCTATGCGCTGGCCATGACGCTTGGCAGGGGCAACTTCAGCGCACTCAACCTCGGTCTGCTGATAGCTGCCGGCATCGGCGTCGTCCTGTTTGCCGCCGCGCAGGCGAAAGTGAAGAATCCCTTGATCAAGCTTGCCAGCTTTCGTGACCTCCAGTTGAGCGCCAGTCTGGCCATGAGTCTCGTCGTCGCAACTGTGATGATGGCGACCCTGGTAGTTGCCCCGTTCTACCTGTCGCGCGGGCTCGGGCTCGATGCCGCGAGGGTCGGCCTCCTGCTGTCGACCGGCCCGCTCGTCTCGGCCTTGTCGGCGCTGCTGGCCGGACGCCTGACCGATCGCTTCGGAGCCCACAGGATGATGGTTGCCGGTTTGGCCAGCCTTGCCACAGGCACGTTTCTGCTGTCGCTCGCCATGACGAAACTCGGCATTGCCAGCTATGTCTTGCCGATCACCGTCACTTGCATCGGCTACGCGCTGTTCCAGACGTCCAACAATGCAGCAATCATGACCGGTGTCGGCGCTGGCGAGCGCGGCGTCGTCTCCGGCCTGCTCAATCTTTCGCGCAATCTCGGCCTCATCACCGGCGCATCGTTGATGGGCGCCGTCTTCGCCGTCGCATCGGCTGGGGAACAAGACATTCTGAGTTCCGCGGCTGCCGCCCGGGGAATGCAGGTCACCTTTCAGACGGCCACGGCGCTGGCGCTGGTCGCGCTGTTCCTGGCGCTGCTCTCGTCACACGCCACCGGCCGCGCGCAACCCAGCGTTTCGTAGGGCACGATTTGATTGGCGGCCGTTCAGGCCCCTGCCCGCTTGCGGCGCTCATAGAGCATGACCAGTGTTTCGGCTGTCAGGGCAGGCTTTTCCTCGCCTTCGATCTCGACCGTGTTGGCCGCCTTCATCAGATACTGGCCGGGGCCTCTGTCCTCCATGGACAGCAGTGTGATGCGCAGCCTGATGCGCGCGCCGACCTTGACCGGCGCCAGGAAACGCACCTTGTCGAAGCCATAGTTGAAGGCAGCTTGGGTGTTTTCCGGCACGATGCCCATGCCGAGCGCCAGCGCGCCGATGATCGACAGCGTCAGGTAGCCGTGCGCGATCGTCGTGCGGAACGGGCTTTGCCGTCGCGCCCTCTCGGGGTCGACATGGATCCATTGATGGTCGCCGGTGCATTCGGCGAACTGGTTGATACGATTCTGGTCGACCGTCGTCCACTCAGACACGCCAAGCTCCTGCCCGGCCATCGTCCTCAACTGCTCGTAGGTCGGCGGCGTCTTGGGCCGTATTTCGTTCATTCCTGGTTTCCCGATCGCTTCCAACGCCTCCGGACCACGAACTGGCGGCTCCTGTCAATTCGTTCTGCACGAATCCGTTCCGCAGATTCCGGCTGCAATCGGCCCATGCAGCCCGGCGCAGTGGCAGGTCAAATCGGGATTTCTTGGGCTTTCGTGGCTGCCGGCGGCAACAATGCCACCTTGGCCGGAGACCGCTACTTCCTGTCGTAGCCGGCGCGGATTTCCTCCATCGCCTCCTTGATGCGCGTGCGCAAGATTTCGACCGATTCGGTTCCGGATTTCTTGACCAGTTCAGCCACTTCGCCGGCGTTCTTCAACGCAGCCTCGAAGGATTTGCGGGCGAATTCCGTCTGTTTGGCCATCAGTTCCTGCGGATTGCCCGGCGCCCGGTAGCTTTGCGCCATCTCGGTAACTTCGCGCAGCGTGTCCTGCAGCATTTCGCGCTGCCTGGACAACAGCGAGGTCGCGCCGGCGGCACTGGCTCGGGCCGATTTTTCCAACGCCTCGAGGTTCTTGCGATGATGCGCAAGAATTGCCTCTACATCGACGTTGGGCACTTTCAGGTCGCGGCCGAACTTGCCGAACATGTCCATGAAGGAATCGGATTCCGGTTGCTTGGCCATGATGGTCTTCTCCCCTGTCGCCGCCGATTGGGCTCCCGGACGGGAGAATAGCACCGAAGTGCTGCGTGTCCATTCGGACGCAGTGGAATCGGTCCAGGGCCGAATGCGCGTCAGCCGACGAGGAACAGCCGCTCGGCGACATAAAGCACGACGCCGGCAAGCCCACCGATGATCATGCCGTTGAAACGGATGTATTGCAGGTCCCTGCCGATGTTCATTTCGATCAGCCGCGTCAGCTGTGCCAGGTCCCAGCGCTTGACCTGGTCGGCGATGAATTTCGACACGCCGTTCTTCTGGCTCTCCACGAACGAAGCGAGCGCCACCACGAACCCCTGGTTCATGTCGGCCCGGATCTGCGCATCGCCGGCAAGATGGCGGCCGACCTCGACGAACATGTTGGCGAGATGCGTGCGAATGATCGACTCGGGCGCCTTGGCGTCCTGCTCGATGAACTGGCTGAGGCTCGCCCACATGTCGCCGGCCAATCCCCTGACCTCCGGCCGGGCCAGGAAATCGCGTTTCAGCTTCTCGGCGCGCTTGGCATATTGCTTCGATGTCCTGAGCCTTTCGATGAAGGCTTGAGCGAAACGGTCGAATTCGGCGCGCATTGGATGGTCGGGATCGGCCCGCACCTCGTCGAGCAGCGAACCGGCCGAGGCGACGATCTTCTTCAGCAGGTAGGCGTCGGCGCGGAACAGGTTGAACAGCGACGGCAACTCCTCGCGGATCTTCTCGCGCATCGTCGCCAGCGCCTGCTCGTCGTTTAGGAACCGGCCGATCACCTTGGTGAATTCGTCGAGCAGTTTCTGGTGGCGACGGTCGCCGGTGAGCGCCGACAACAGCTCGGCAGCCAGCGGCGCCAGCGGCACCTTTTCGATCTGCTCGAGCATGCGGCTGGTGACGAAGCCACGCAGGCCGGATTGCTCGACGGCGGCAAGCGTCTGCGGTACCAGCCGCACGACGAAGCGCGACAGGCCGGCCGCACGTTCGGAATCGGCGAGCCAGTCGGCGACCAGCGCCGAGAAATCGACCTCGGCAAGCTTTTCACGCACTGGTTCGGGCGCCAGGAAATTGACCTCGATGAAGCGGCCGAGATTGTCGGCAATGCGGTTCTGGTTTTCGGGGATGATGGCGGTGTGCGGGATCGGCAATCCCAGTGGCCGCCTGAACAAAGCCACCACCGCGTACCAGTCGGCCAGCCCGCCGATGGTCGCAGCCTCGGCAAAGGCAGCAACAAAGCCGAGCCACGGATAGATGTGCTCGAACGACTTGGCGAGCGCAAACACCAGCACGCAAAGCGCTAGCGCCGCCGCCGCGATAAACTTTGTCCACCGCAAGGCGGAAAGCTTGGCCTCCGCGTCGGCATCGAAACGGACAGGCGCCAGCGACTGGACCGATTGTGACATGGATGAGCTGCTCCTCGTCAATCTCGGGCCTATTTAGTGTTTCATCAGGCGAAATGCCCGTTTCAGCCGGTTTCGCTCGCACCTTGCCCGGATGCACACACAAAGTTGACGAGAATGTTCATCTATTGTCCCCGGCTAGTCTGGAATTGTTCCAAGGTATAGGCCATATTCCGCCCAGGCCAATGTGGCGAATCCGAAATTTCGGGGTCAAAGCCGCATCAGTAAAGTTTTGAAATCTGGCGTGGTTCTACCGCACCAGCGCGTTGTGAGGACAAAATGCGGCTTACGCGCCAGACCAACTATGCCATGCGCATCCTGATGTATTGCGCCGCCAACAATGACCGATTGAGCCGCATCCCCGAGATCGCGGCCGCCTATTCGGTGTCGGAGCTGTTCCTGTTCAAGATCCTGCAGCCGCTGGTCGAGCACGGCCTGGTCGAAACCGTGCGTGGCAGGAATGGCGGCGTCAGGCTTGGCCGCGCCGCTGAGTCCATCAGCCTGTTCGATGTCGTGCGCGTGACCGAAGAGAGCTTCGCCATGGCCGAATGCTTCGAGAACGATGCCGCCGAATGCCCGCTGGTCGACAGCTGTGCGCTGAACTCGGCATTGCGCGAGGCGCTGAACGCGTTCTTCGCGGTGCTGGAGCGCTACACGATCGCCGATCTCGTGGCGGCGCGGCCGAATGTGCGCAACCTGCTCGGTATCGACATGCTGGTAGAGCGCCGCGCACCCGCTGCCTGAGCAAGTCTCCCCGTCTGAGTAGGTCTGTTGAGATTCAAGTCAGGCCGAGTCGAGAATGGCGGGTTCCGAGAACCGGAACGGAGGCACTTTCGGGTACGTGAGTACCGGAAGCGCAGGAACCCGCCATTCGCAGGCCGGCCTCACCTGAATATCAATAGACCGTCGACTGCGGCAATACGAATGGCATGTCGCCGGCAGGCAGCACGCCGACCCTGAGCCGGCAGTCGAACACTTTTTCGATCAGGTCGTCGCTCAGCACGGCCCGCGGCGAGCCGGTGACAGCAAGCCTGCCGCGATGCATGACAAAAATCCGGTCGGCAAACATGGCCGTCAGATTGAGGTCGTGCAGGATGGCGACCACGCCGCCGCCCCTTCTGGCGAAGTCGCGGGCGATGTTCATGATGATCAGCTGGTGCTTGATATCCAGGCTGGAAACCGGCTCATCGAGGAACAAATAGCGCGGCTTGCCGTCGAGCACCGGCGCCCAGACCTGGCACAGCACGCGCGCGAGCTGGACACGCTGCTGCTCGCCGCCTGAAAGCTCCTGGTAGAAACGCCCGGCAAAACCGTCGAGGTCGACCCGGGCCAGCGCCCGTTCCGGCAACCGCGCGTCCTCGCCCGCTAAGACGCCCGAGCGGCCGCCGACAAGGCCAAGCTTGACCACCTCCCGCACCGTGAACGGAAACGACAGCGTCGTCGCCTGCGGCAGCACGGCCCGATGGATGGCGATCTCGACCGGCTTCATCCCCAAGAGATCGCGGCCGTTGAGGACAACATGTCCGGTGTAGGCGAGTTCGCCGGACAGCGCCTTGAGGAAGGTCGTCTTGCCGGACCCATTGGGGCCGACGATTGCCGCCACTTCGCCGGGGCGTGCAGCGAAATCGACACCGGCAACGATGCGCTTGCCGGCGATCGCCACGGAAACATCCCTTGCCTCGATCATCCGAGCCTCACAGGTTCCCAAATCACAAATCAACGACGCCGCGCTTGCGCAGCAGTATCCACAGGAAGAACGGCGCACCGGCGATCGCGGTGACGATGCCGATCGGCAATTCGGCCGGCGCCACGATGGTGCGCGCGACGGCGTCGGCCAACAGCAGCAGCGAGGCGCCGAGCAGCGCCGATGCCGGCAGCAGGTAGCGATTGTCGGGGCCGATCAGCAGCCGCAGCAGATGCGGCACGACGATGCCGACGAAACCGATGCCGCCGCTGACGGCGACGGATGCGCCGACCGCCGCCGAGACACCGATGATGGCCGTGTACTTCAGCCGCTGCACCGGAATGCCGAGATGGCCGGCGGTCGCCTCGCCCAGCGCCAGTGCGTTGAGGCCGCGCGCCAGGAACGGCATCGCCGCCAGCGCCAGCACGATGATCGGTCCGACCGAAGCGATCTTCGCCCAGGTCGCGCCACCGAGCGATCCGAGTTGCCAGAAGGTCAGGTCGCGCAACTGCCGGTCATCGGCCATGAAGATCAGGATGCCGGTCAGCGCCATGGCAAGCGCCGCCAGCGCGATGCCGGCGAGCAGCATGGTGGCGACCGAGGTTTGTCCCCGTCGCGTGGCAACCTGGTAGAGCACCAATGTCGTGGCAAGCCCGCCACAGAATGCCGCCAACGGCAGCGCAAGCGTGCCAAGCCAGGCCGTCATCGGCGCCAGCACCGTGGCTCCGAGCACGATGACGGCAACCGCGCCGAGGCTGGACCCGGCCGAAACGCCGATCAGGCCGGGATCGGCGAGCGGATTGCGGAACAGCCCCTGCATGACAGCGCCGGAGACGGCGAGTGCTGCGCCGACCAGCATGCCGAGGCTGATGCGCGGCAGGCGGATGTCGTAGACGATCAGCCTGTCGCGGGCGCCCAACGCGGCGTCGCGGGGCACGGTGCCGAACAGCCAGTCGCTGATGACGTTGGCGGCTGATGCGTCCGACGCCCCCGACGTGAGCGACAAAAGCACGGCAATGACGAGCCCCAGGCACTGCAGAAGGATGATGATGCGGGCGCGATCCGAGCGATCGCCGTCGGATGCCCCCGCCATCACCTTCACCGGGCCGGCGATTGATTGATCGACCATGATCTGCCCGCTCAATCCGTGACCTGCCCGCCATAAAGCGAGACGGCGAGATCGTGGATAGCATCGGCCGTGCGCGGCCCGAAGCCGAGCAGATAGGCGCCGTCGATGCGGATCAGCTTGCGTGCGGCACCCGCCGGCGTCGAGGCGATGGACGGATTGGAGAACAATTCGTCGTCCGAGACCGGAGGCCCGGCATTGCTCATCATCAGGATCGCGTCCGGCCTGGCGGTGATGATCGCCTCGCCGGAGATTTGCTTGTAGCCGGAAAAGCCTTCGACCGCATTGACCCCGCCGGCGAGCTTGACCATGCCGTCGGCGGCGGTCTCGCTGCCGGCCGCCAGGATTTTGCCGCCCTGTATCGACAGCACGAACAGGATGCGCTTGCGCTGCTTGATCGAAGCCGTCTGCTTTTCGGCTGCGGTGAGCTTGGCATCAAGCTCCCTGGCCAGCACCTCGGCCTTGGCGTCGACGCCGAGTGCCTTGCCGACGATGCGGACCTTCTCCAGGATGCCTTCGTGGCTATAGTGTTCGGGCACTTCGATGAACGGGACGCTCGTCTTCTTCAGCACATCGACGGCTTCCTTGGGACCACTGCCGTGCAGCGCAAGGATGCCGGTCGGGTTGACCGACAGCACGCCTTCCGGCGACAGCTGGCGCATGTAGCCGACATCAGGCAGATCACGTGAGGCCTTCGGATACCGGCTGGTGGAATCGCGAGCCACCAGATGCTTCTCCTCGCCGAGCGCATAGACGATCTCGGTGATGGAGCCGCCAATGGCAACTATCTTCGAGCTATCGGCAAAGGCGGTCGCGCCCTCGGTGGTGTTGCCGGACTGCAAGGCGACAAAAGCCAGGGAGAGACCGATTGCCGGTCCAAGCGCCAGCCTGAGAACACGCGCCAGTCTGGAAAAGGGAACCATAGGTATCGTCCTCAGGCTGCGGTCGGGCTTGGGATGCGCGGCAGGTGTTCCGCCAGGAATCGCCAGTCGTCGCGCTCGCTCTCGCCTTCGTGGCGTTTGCCGAAGAACTGGATGATCATCTTGCCGTTGGCATCATAGACTTCGAGCGAGATGACGTGACCGTCCTTGGTCGGCTTGCGCACCGCCCAGACCTCATGGATGTGGTCGGTTCGCAGGTGCAGGTGGAAGGTCTCGTCCAGTACGTTGATCCATGGCCCCATCGGCTTGATGGATTTGACCGGACCGGAATGGATCTGGATGCAGCCGCGATTGCCGACAAAGCACATGATCGGCATCTCGCCCTCGGCGGCATGATGGAACATGTGGCGGACGGCGTCATTGTCGAGCAGCCAGGCATAGTCCTGGCCGACCATGCGCACCGCCTGCCGGCGGCTGAGCTTCAGCGTCTTCAGCATGCCGAAGAACTGGTGCACGTCGGTCAGCCGGCTCCAGCGGTCGCGCAGATCGTCGAGATTGGCGGTGGTTTCCCCGCCATGGACCTCGTCGTCGGGGATGTGTCCAGAAATGTCGATCGTCGGCTCCTGATTCGACGATTCGAGTGCGGCGACCAGCTTCTGGTAAGCATAGAGACTGGAGGCAGGCCGCAGATGCACCTTGTGCACCGCCTCGCCCGCCGCGTCGAAGAACTGCAGGCTGCGGCGGATGTCGTCGCCATCGCGCTTTTCCACGGCAAAGCCGTGCGCCCAGACTTTCGGGAAGATGCGCAGATCGATGTTTTCGCCGAGTACCATGGCATTGTGGTTGCCGGTGACGATCTTGTCGTAGACGCCGATCTTCTCGTGCACCGCACTTTCGTTGCGGGTCAAGGCCATGACTTGGCCGACTGCTTCGAGGCCGGTCAGGAGATCGTTGACGCGCGGCTCGATGCGGACAATCCCGTCGCCGCAATGCGCGGCGATGAGCTCGGCCTCCGAAATGCCGAGCTGGGCAGCCAGATCACGCTCGCGCGTCTTCGGATTCTCTGTCCGTGCCCGCCGGATTTCATGCGGGGCGGGTTTTACGCGCTGGTCCATGTTTCGTCCCTACTGCCATGCCTTACTTGTTAAAAATGGGCCTTACTTGTTGAGAATGAGCTTGCCCTGGCGGGTGATCTTCAGCCGGTAGAGCGCGCCATGATGCTCGATGCCGATCTCGTGCTCCCCCTGGAACAGGGTGTTGCTGGACAGCGTTCGCACCGCCAGCGGAACCCGGTCGAAACGGGTGGAGGTGTCGTCGGAACGGCGGACGCGATAGCGAAAGTCATTGGGATTGTGTGTGTTCATCTTGATCGATCCCTTTCCTGTGCCGGGCGCCTGGCTAGGCGTTGCATAAATGCCGATTCATTTCTTGACTTTAATAATCATGTTTACTAGTCAGTGCAATACCGGAGTAAATGAGTCAACATTAAGACGCCGGACACGATCAAAAAACGCCAGCGAGCCCCAGGCCAGCCAGCACCGAACCTGGACTTTGGAGTTGGGGCATGGGGTTGATGAATTGGGAATGGCGCGGCCGGTTTGACACTGGCCCGTCTGATGAGGGTCTTGGCGGGCGATCCACGACAAGAGCAATGGCGGCCTTGCTGGCAAGCGTCGCGGCAGTCGCTTTGCTGGCGCCACCGGCAAGCGCCCAGCAAGCGGCGCAATCACCGAAGGCTGAAGAGGCAAAGCCCGCCCCGGCGGGCGCAACGCTGCTCGACAAGATCCTGGTGCTGAGCCGCACCGGCGAGACGGCGATCGAATCGCTGGGCTCAGTCAGCCATATCGACCAGGAACAGCTCGACCGCCGCATGGCGACGACGCCGAACGAGATGCTACTCGGTGTGCCCGGTATCGCGGCGCAGGCCGACGCCAGGCGTGTCAGCACCAGCATCAACATCCGTGGCCTGCAGGATTTCGGTCGCGTCGCGGTTATCGTCGACGGCGCCCGCCAGAATTTCCAGCGTTCCGACCACGGCACGCAGTCGACCTTCTACATCGATCCTGAGCTCGTCAAATCCGTCGACGTGATCCGCGGTCCTGTCGCCAATACCTATGGCTCGGGCGCCATCGGCGGCGTGGTCTTCTTCGACACCAACGATGCCGAGGGTTTCCTCAAGCCGAACGAGACATGGGCTGGCTCCGTCACCGGGCGCTATGAGAGCAATGGCAAGGGCTGGACCACCAGCGCATCCGGCGCCTGTCGCTTCAACGAGAACTGGGGTGCGCTCGGCAACATCGTCTACCGCAACTATGACGACTACAAGGATGGAGATGGCGACACCGTCAAGGGCACTGGCTTCGACGTGCTCAGCGGCCTGCTCAAGACCACCATCCGACCGACCGACAACAGTGAGCTGAAGCTCGGCTGGGTCGGCTCAAGCGATGGCTGGAACGAGATCAGCGGTGGCGCGCCGGTGAATGATGTCGACCTGAAGTCGAACACCTCCACAGCCCGCTACAACGTCACCGACGAAGACAAGAGGTGGCTCGATCTCCACATCAACACCTCCTACAATAAGACCAACCTCGACCTGACGAGCCTCGTCCCGCTAAAACGCTTCGATCCGGTCACCGGCCTGCCTGTGGTGCTGCCGACAGGTTCGACCTCGACCTTCGATGTCGGCACGACAAGCATCGACATCTGGAACACGTCCAGATTCGAGACCGCCGGCGTCGCGCACGAACTGACCTATGGCGGTGACTGGGCGGGCGACAACGTCAAGACCGGCGGAACGGCCGGCGGTGACAGCTTCTACACGCCTTCCGGCAAGCGCAACGTTTCCGGTGCCTATGTCCAGGACAAGCTCACCTGGGACTGGCTCGAAGTCATCGCCGGGCTGCGTTACGACAATTACAGCCTCAAGGATGATACCCACGAGACTTCAGGCGATAGAGTGTCGCCGCGCGTCACCGTCGGCGTCTCGCCTTTCGAAAGCGCTGGCCTTGCCGGCCTGCAATTCTATGGCACCTATGCGGAAGGCTACCGTTCTCCCTCGCTGACGGAGACGCTGATCAGCGGCAACCATCCGGCCGGCGTTTCCTTCCCGTTCCTGCCCAACCCCAATTTGCGCCCTGAAACCGGCAAGACGACGGAATTCGGCGTCAACTACAAACAAAATGACATCCTGGAGGCCGGCGACGCGCTTCGCATCAAGGCGGCCTATTTCAACAACAATGTCGATGATTATATCGACGGCGTGACGCTGTCGCCGTTCGACCCGACCAGCGGCTGCCCGTTCGGCCCGGGCATCCCGATCTGCTTCCAGTATCAAAATTTTGCCAAGGCCAAGATCAACGGCTTCGAGATGGAGGGGGTTTACGATGCGGCATGGGGCTATGCCGGACTTTCCGCCTCCATCATCAATGGTCACACCATATCCTATGAAGGCGACCGGGCAGACCTTGCCACCATCCCGTCCTCTCAGGTCACGGCCCAGCTCGGCCTGCGCTTCCTCGAGGACAAGCTGACCGTCGGTGGCGAAATGCAGTACAATGGCAAGCCGAAGGGCAATGCGGTGGCCAAGAACTATACGCTGGTCAACGCCTTCGCCAGCTATCAGGCGACCGACAATCTGAAGGTCGATTTCCGCGCCGACAATCTGTTCGATGTCAAATACGCCAACCCGTTGAACGGCAGCACGACGGTCGCGGTCTATGAACCGGGCATAACGCTGAAGCTGGCGGCAACGATGCGATTTGGAGGCTGACGGCAATGACGAGCTTGAGGACATCCCTTCGTCTGCTGACCTCGACGTTGGCGATGTCGCTTGCGATGGTTCCGGCGTGGGCTGAGCAGTCCGCGCCGGTTCCCGCGCTGGCCCTCGAACTCAACGGCGCGCAAGCCTCCGACAAAGGCTGCCGCCTGACCTTCGTGGTCAGCAACAACCTCGGCGCCGACCTCTCCAAGGCGGCGTTCGAGATCGCCCTGTTCAACGAGGCGGGCGTCGTCGACCGGCTGACCGTGCTCGACTTCAAGGAATTGCCGGCAGGCAAGACCAACGTGACACGCTTCGATCTGGCCGGCACCGACTGCGCCAAGGTCAGCCGAGTGCTGATCAACAGCGCGACGGAATGCGCCGGAGCAGGCGTCGAACCGAACGCCTGCATGCGCGGCCTGGAGACCGACACCAAGACCGGTATCGCTTTCGGCGTCTGAGGTGGGACTTCATCCCGCATTCCTGCAAAACGCCGTGGCATGGCCTCCGGCCGGACCGCATGCGTTGTCGTTTGGACCATGCGATCTTGATTTGACAAGTCCGCACGGGTCGCTGCAGGTCTCGTCCCGCGACATGCGTGACATCAATCCTCTCCCCGAAGCGGGCGCCGAGCTGGCGGTAGTGCCAGCCGGTCCACTTGCGCCGCCGCGGTCATCGGCCTGGAACCGCAAATGGACGGCGGCGATCATCGTCTCCTGCCTGCTCCATGCGGCGGTGGCGGCGGGTTTTCTGATTTCGCCCTCGGGGACATTCGATTCCCAGGACGCCATCCGGTCGGAAGGCAGCGATCAGTCCGGAGACAAGGTGGTCGGCAGCGCACTGGACCAGGATCCGGCGGCTGTGAATGTCAAGCTGGTGCCGAATCCACGGCCGACCAAATCAGAGCCTTCAAAGGCGGCCAGGCCGACGCCACCAACAGAGCCGTCTCAACCTGCTCAAGAAACCGCCAAACAGCCGGTCGAGCCTTTGTCAGCGCCTGTCAAACAGCCTTCGGTCGCGCCGGACATTCTGGTGGCGAGAGCCCCGCGCGCCGATGACAAGAGCATCGTTGCAAAGACTGAAACCCCTGCACAGCCGACCGTTCAGGCCGAGCCCGCCGTCGTCCCGGAGCAGCCACCGATTCCCAGCGCCAGGCCAACTCCGGCAGCCGCCCCGCCCAGCACCAGCCAAGCGGATGAGAAGCGTGGCACGGCGAATGGCCAGGACCGATTGGCGCAGGCGGCCAGCAAGGGCAAAAAACAGAAGGAGGCAGGCAGCGCGGCGGAAGACAATTACCGCGGCGACGTCTTCCGAAAGCTCAGCCGTGTCAATCGCGGCGTCCCGCCTTCGGTACAGTTGGCTGCTCGCAACAATGCCGTTGTGACATTCGTCATCGGCAGCCGCGGCGGCATCGATGACCTGCGCATTGTGCAAAGCTCTGGATCGCCGAACTTCGACAAGGTCGCGCTCGGCATCGTGCGCAAGGCAGCTCCTTTTCCTCCAATTCCACCACAGGCTGCGAGCAAGAGTTTGGCGTTCGAGGCCGAAATCGGCCCATTTTGAAACTGTCGCGCCGTCAGCCATCAACACCCGAATGAAAGGAACCTCCATGTACATCGCCATGAACCGCTTCAAGGTGCAGACCGGCTCAGAAGCCGATTTCGAAGCCGTCTGGAAGAACCGCGATTCCAGCCTTGCGCAGATGAAAGGTTTCCGGGAGTTCCATCTGCTGCGTGGCCCGGTCAACGAGGCCGAAGGGTACACGCTGTTTGCCTCGCACACCGTGTGGGCGAGCCACGATGATTTCGTCGCCTGGACCAAGTCCGAGAATTTCCGCGCCGCCCACAGAAATGTCGGCACCACAAAAGTCCACTATCTCGGCCATCCGCAATTCGAGGGTTTTTCCGTCGTGGAAGGGGCCTGAGATGGCAACGCCTGCCCAAGATCCTGCGCGCAGCATTCCGATCCTGCCCTCGCCCGACATCGAGGCAACGCGCGATTTCTATCGCGACGAGCTTGGCTTCGGTGTCGTCGGGCCGGAGATGGACGACTATCTGATCGTGCGCCGGGGCGATATCGAAATCCATTTCTGGAAGAGCGACGACGGCAAACTTCCTGAAGTTTCGTCCTGCTATGTCAGGGGCGGCGAGGTGCCGGCCCTGTATGCCGAATTTTCAGCGCGCGGTGTGAGGCAACTCAGTCCGTTCACCGTGCGGCCGTGGAACATGAAGGAATTCCATATCCGGGACCCGCACGGCAATCTGCTGAAGTTCGGCTGCGCACCCGAAGAGGTGTGAGCAGCCGGCCCGTCAGGAGCCGGCCAGCAGGCTGGCATTGCCGCCCGCGGCGGTGGTGTCGACACAGACGGCGCGCTCATGCGCATAGGCCGCCGGGTTGAGGACCTCGCTGACCAGCGGCACGATTGGCCCTGAGCGGTCAGCGATGACCTTGCGCACTATGCGCGCAGCCTCCGGTGTGCCCGAGAAGGCGACGACGTCGACGTGCAGCGAGCACGCTTCGACCGGATCCGGACGGCCGTCGATGGCGGCCAGCGGCAGGCCCTTGCCGGTCAGCGCCGAGAGCGCGGCCGGTGCGCCCGGTGCAACGGCCAGCACCGCGTTGCCGGCGGCGAGTGCCTGGATCGCCTGGGCAAGCAGCGTGTCTTGATCGGGACCGAGGCACAGCACCCGTCCACGCGGCGACAGCGACAGCGTGTTGGCCTCGCCGGTCGGCCCCGGCAGGTCGACCTGGCCAAAGTCGATGCCGGCGGCGGCGCCAATGGCCGCCGCGCCCTTGCCGCGCAGATGCTTCCTCAGGATGGCAATCCGGTCGGGCCGCGTCGACCAGCCGCCCAATCCCGGATCGAGCAGATTGTCGGCAAGTTCGGTCGCCGTGACCTTGTGGCCTTCGGCAATGTGCGTGCCGGCCTCCGGCCCCTTGCGGAAGCGACGGAGATAGTGCGGACCGCCGGCCTTCGGCCCCGTGCCTGACAGCCCCTCGCCGCCGAACGGTTGCGAACCGACAACGGCGCCGATCTGGTTGCGGTTGACGTAGATGTTACCGGCATGGATGCCGTCGACGAAATGCTGCACGCGGCCCTCGATGCGCGTGTGCAGGCCGAAGGTCAGGCCATAGCCCTTGCGGTTGATGGCGGCGATGACCGCGTCGATCTCGTCGGCGTCGAACGTGGCGACATGCAGCACTGGCCCGAACACCTCGCGCTCCATGTCCTCGATACCCTTGACCCGGAAGACATGCGGCGCGACGAACCGCCCATCCTTCGGCGCCTCGAGCTTGGCGATTAGCCGGCCCTGCAGGCCCATCTTCGTGCAGTACTCGCGGATCGAAGTCTGCGCCTCGTCGTCGATGACCGGCCCGACGTCGGTCGAAATCCGCCAGGGATCGCCGATGCTGAGCGCCTCCATGGCGCCTTTCAGCATCTCAAGCATCTTCTTCTCGACATCCTTCTGCACATAGAGCACGCGCAGCGCCGAACAGCGCTGGCCGGCGCTCTGGAAGGCCGAAGCCAGGATGTCGCGCACCGCTTGTTCGGGCAGCGCGGTGGAATCGACGATCATAGCATTCAACCCGCCGGTCTCGGCGATCAGCATGGCGTCCGGCGCGGCGGTCTCGGCCAGTTGCTTTTCGATCAGCTTGGCCACTTCGGTCGAGCCGGTGAAGCAGACACCGGCGATGCGCGGGTCGGCGGTCAGCGGCCCGCCGACCGAGGGGCCGTCGCCGGGCAGAAGCTGGATGACGTCTTCCGGAACGCCGGCCTCGCGTAGCATTTCGACGGCGCGGAACGCGATCAGCGGCGTCTGCTCGGCCGGCTTGGCGATCACCGAATTGCCGGTGACAAGTGCCGCCGCGATCTGGCCGGTGAAAATGGCGAGCGGAAAATTCCACGGCGAAATGCAGACGATGGCGCCGCGCGCCTGCGTGCCCGGTTCGGCATTGGCCGCCTCGGCCGCGTAATAGCGGAGAAAGTCGACGGCCTCGCGCACCTCGGCCACACCGTCGGCCAGCGATTTGCCGGCTTCCCGGGTGGCCAGCGCGAAGAACTCGACGGCGTTGGCCTCATAGAGATCGGCGGCGCGATTGAGGATGGCGGCGCGCTCGGCGACAGGACGCTTTGCCCAGGCCGGCTGCGCCTCCACCGCGATGCGCACGGCGGTCGCCACCTGCTTGGCGGCGGCTTCGCTGACTGTGCCGACGACTTCCGCGGGTTTGGCCGGATTGACGATCGACCGTTGCTTGCCATAGCCGGCGGCCCGCGTGATCGGCTTGGCATGCCAGCGATCGGGGCCGGCGAACGCAGCCTTGGCTTTGTCGATCGCCGCCAGCGTCACCGTATCGGTGATATCAAAACCCTTCGAATTGCGGCGACCAGCGCCGAATATCTGGGAAGGCCGGGCAATCGCCGGATTGGCGGCGGGGCCCTGGCTCTCGACCGTCTCGAGCGGATCGCGGGCGATGTCCTCGGGCTCGACCTCCTCGTCGGTCAGCTGATGCACGAAGGAGGAATTGGCGCCGTTCTCCAGCAACCGCCGAACCAGATAGGCAAGCAGATCGGAATGCGCCCCGACCGGCGCATAGATGCGGCAGCGCGTGCCTTCGGCCTTGCGCACCGTCTCGTGCAGGGCCTCGCCCATGCCGTGCAGACGCTGGAACTCGAAGGAATCGCGGTCCCCGGCCATCGACAAAATGGCGGCGACGGTGTGGGCGTTGTGGGTGGCGAATTGCGGATAGATGCGGTCGGTCATCGACAGCAGCTTTTTGGCACAAGCCATGTAGGAAACGTCGGTGTTGGCCTTGCGGGTGAAGACGGGATAACCGGTAAGCCCGAGCGTCTGCGCCCGCTTGATCTCGGTGTCCCAATAGGCGCCTTTGACCAGCCGCACCATGATGGTGCGGTCGTATTTCTTGGCCAGCGCGTAGAGCCAGTCGATGGCAAAGGCGGCACGCGGGCCATAGGCCTGGACGACGACGCCAAAGCCGTTCCAGCCGGCAAGCTCCGGCTCGGCCAGCACCCGCTCGATGACGTCGAGCGACAGATCGAGGCGATCGCCCTCCTCGGCATCGATGTTGAGACCCATGCGCGAATGCCGCGCGGCCAGCGCCAGCGACAACAGCCGCTCGGCCATGACAGGCAGCATCTCGTCCTTCTGCGCCACCTCGTAGCGCGGATGCAGCGCCGAGAGCTTGACCGAGATGCCGTGATTCTGGCGGATATCCGGGCCGTTGGAACCGGAATCGAGCGAGGAAATCGCGTCGGCATAGGCCTTGTGATAACGCAACGCGTCGGCCTCGGTGCGTGCGGCTTCGCCCAGCATGTCGAAGGAATAGAGATAGCCCTTCTGCGTCATCGGCCGGCCGCGCTTGACGGCCTCGGTGATGGTGCGTCCGAGCACGAACTGCTCGCCCATCTCACGCATGGCCGCCGCCACCGCCTTGCGGATGACCGGCTCGCCCAGCCGGCGCACCATGGAGCGCAGCGTGCCTTCGATGCCGCCCTCGCCTTCATCGAGGACGCGGCCGGTCAGCATCAGCGCCCAGGTCGAGGCGTTGACGAAGATGGAGCTCGAACCGCCCGAATGCGCCGACCAGTCGTGCGGCGCGATCTTGTCGGCGATGAGATCGTCCATCGTCTCGGTGTCGGGCACGCGCAGCAGCGCCTCGGCCAGGCACATCAGCGCCACGCCTTCCTTGGTGGAAAGGCCGTAGGCCGAGAGGAAGACTTCCATCAGCCGGGGGTCCGACGAGCCGCGCACCGCCCGCACCAGATCGGCGGCCCGGGCCGAGATCGCCTTGCGGTCTTTCGCGGAAAGCCCCGTGGCCACGGCCAGTCGCTGCACCGCCTCGTCTTCGTCGGGCAGATAGTTGGCGCGGATCTGCTGGCGGATGGTATCTAGCGGCATGGCGGTCCCGTGGATCGAGCAAAGGGGATCGGGCCGGCGGTCACCGGACCGAATGGCGCAAGCTAGCACAAGTGCGAATTTCAGTCGGTCCGAAGAAATCGACATTTTAGGTCATTCGATCTAACGTTACGGCCTAGATTTGGCATACGGACTGTGTTTTCGATGACAGAAGACCAATTGGACCGCATCGACCGAAATATCCTGTCAGCGCTGGCAAGTGATGGCCGGCTTTCGATGTCCGAACTGGCGGCAAAGGTCGGCTTGTCGAAGACACCGGTGCAGGCGCGGGTCAAACGGCTGGAGAAGGATGGCTACATCAGGGGCTACCAGGCGATCATTGACCGCGAGCGCATGGGCGAAGGTCATGTCGCCTTCGTCCAGGTGAAACTGTCCGACACCCGATCCGCAGCACTCGATGCCTTCAACCGGTCCGTGCAGGCGGTACCGGAAATCGAGCAATGCCACATGATGGCGTCCAGCTTCGACTATCTGCTGAAGGTCCGCACCCGAGACATCGCCGCCTATCGCCGCGTGCTGGGCGAACGCATCTCGGCCCTGCCCCATGTCGCCCAGACCTCGACTTTCGTGGCGATGGAGACGGTCAAGGACAGGTAGGCGCTCAATGGCCTCACTCAGCTAGTTCAAAATGCCCCTGAACTTGCTCCTCGATCGCGCTGAGCAAATAGTCGGACGTCGATGTCCATCCAAAGAGCATCTGCACGAGGGTGATCGAGGCATCATGATTGCTCCTTGAGGCGTTCCACGCGATAGGCTCGCTCGTGCAATCCGTGAGCAGTATGCAGTGATAGTCCCTGAAAAAGGCATCGCGAATTGTCGACTCCACACACACGCTGGTCGTGCATCCCGTCACGATGAGGTGTCTGATGCCTGCGGCCTTTAGGACGGCATCAAGTTCGGTCTCGTAGAAACCGCTGAACCGGGTTTTGTAGAGGACAACATCCCCGGCCTCCGGCTTTAGGTCGTTGACGATATCTGTTCCCCAGGTCTCGCGGATCAGAATCCGGCTCTCGCCGCCGTCCGGCGCTATCATGTTCTCACCGACCCCAAAGATCTGGAGATGTCGGATACGGTTGGGGGCGTCCAATGCCCCGAGATCCGAGAGGTCGGAATGATACCCCATCTTCAGATAGATGACAGGCAGTCTCAGTTTGCGAGCCGCCGCTATTGCGCTCGCAGTAGGACCGACAGCCCGCTGAATCCCGGAGATATCGATTCCGGCTCTGTCGAACATCCCGCCTTTCGAACCAAAATCATTCTGCATGTCCACGACGAGAACTGCAGCCTTGGCGAGATCAATTGAAACAGGTTGAGGCTTCGCGTCGACGACAAGTGGCTGCATCGTTGTCCTCCTAGCAGCATTAGCTTCGCTCATTACGCCTTTTAACTACCTTGATCAGCGATCTGCATCGTGTCAATAAAGGGGAAACTGCATCTTTGGCTTGGGTGACTTGAGAACAGCGGGCTAACTGCCCTCATCGCTGGTAAGCCGAGCCTCACTCCGCCAGCGTCTTCAGGAAGGCCAGCAGCGCCGCACGTTCGCGATCCGACAGTTCCAGCGGATGGATTTCGGATGTCCCTTCAACGCTGGGCGCAGCCTTTGCGTAGTGCGCGACCACCTCGTCGAGCGACGAAAACTGCCCGGCATGCATATAGGGTGGACGCGTGGCGGCACCGCGCAGCGACGGCGTCTTGTAGGCCCGGATCAGCTGCGGCCCATCCTTGACCATGAAGCGCAGTTCGCCGCAGGCACTGGCGTCGCCATCACGGTAGGCGCCCAGGCAGTTGAACGGGTCGGCCTCGACTTGGCGTACCGCATCGATGCGCCCGCGGTCGGGCGGCAGATCCGCGACAGGCGGCACGCCAGTGTTGTGAAAACTGTTGTCGGTGAAGCGCGGCCCATTGTGACATGTCACGCAATTGGCCTTGCCGATGAACAGTTTCAGCCCGAGGATTTCCTCTTGGGAAAAGGCGGCATCGCCTTTGGCCTCGGCGCCGGTGGCGAGATCCAGCGCAAAGCGGTCGAAGCGCGTCGGCGCCGGCTCGATCGACCGTTCGAAGGCGGCGATCGCCTTGCCTATATTGGCAAAGACGCCGTTGATCGCGTTGCGCTGCGTATCACTCATCGCGTTCCAGGCGGCCTTCTCGGCATCGGTTCCGAGTGGGCTTGCATTCAACGGCATGCCGGAAAAATCGGGCAGCGGTCCAAAGATGCGCTCATAGCGTTCGCCGAATCGCGTCTTCATGTAATGCGCATAGGCGGTACGGTTTCCCGCCTGCTCCAGCGGATTTTCGAGCGGCGTCAGCGCCTGCGCCCACAGGCTGTCGCGGCGGCCATCCCAGAAGAACCAGGGATCGCGCGCCACGCCCGCCAGCGGCATGGTGCGCCGGTTGGTGTGGCCGACGCCGACCGCTTGCGGCAGGTCGTCCTGGAACTGGCGGTCGATCTTGTGGCAGGTCGAGCAGGAGACCGTGCCGTCGCGGCTCATCCCCTGATCGAAGAACAGCGTCGAGCCGAGTGCGGCGGCCGCCGGCACATCGGCAAAGCGGTTGGTGGAGTCGGGCTTCAGCGACGTCAGCGTTGACAGTGCCAGCGATGCGACGGTCTTCTTCTCGGCGTCGGAGAAATCCGGCTTGCCGCAACCGGCGAGGACGATGGCCGCCAACAGCGCCAGAAAACGCGGAAAGTGCCTCATCGGTCGCTCACAGCACCACGTTGAACAGCACCGTGTCGGAGCCGGCCGTAGCCGAGATGGCGAAGTGCAGTTGCCACCAGCCACTCATCGTGAATTTCACCCCTTCGATCCGATAGCGCCCGTCGCCGAGATAGTCGGTCGCTTGCGGGCTGGTCGGCAGGCCGTGATTGTGCTGCGGCATGCCGCCGGAAATCGCGATCGCGGCCCCCTCCACCGGCGTGCCGGCTTTTGTCTTCAGGGTCAGCAGCCAGGATTCCAGTTCGCCTTGCCGCACGACGCCCCGCTCCGGCAAAAAACTTGCCACGAAAAGCCCGTTGTCGGTGTTCTTCGTCCGCGAGACATCCGGATCGGCAGGCTGCACCGATCGCGGCGCCGTCAGATAGACGACCGCGAGAATGCCGACCAGCAAGGCAGCCAGACCAAGACCCGCCAGAAGATAACGCCATAACGATGCCAAACCGGTTCCTCTTCTGCAGACAACGTTTTGCCGGACGGATCGCATCCCGCCAGCCTGTGGGAAAACGCTGTGGCGGAAAAAACCCTGCTTGCCAAGCATGGCGCTGCCCGTGGCAAAAAGCTACAGCACCGGGATCACTGGAGGATTGTAGATGGCGGGAAACGGCGTCGCCTCGATCGGCGAATGCATGCTCGAACTCTCGGGCCAGACCGGCCCGAACTGGCGCATGGGTTTTGCCGGCGACACGTTCAACACGCTGTGGGCACTGCACGCGTTGAGCACTGAGCGGCCAGCAACCTATGTCTCAGCCTTTGGTGACGATCCCTTCTCACAAGGCCAGATCGCTTTCTTCGCTGAAAACGGCATCGGCATCGGTTCCAGCCCGGTCATAGCCGGGGCGCGGCCCGGTCTCTACGCGATCACGCTGACCGGCGCCGAGCGTTCCTTTACCTACTGGCGCGCCGACGCCGCCGCCCGGCAGCTCGCCTCCGATCCGGCGACATTGTCGAAAAACCTGGAAAATCAGGCGCTTGTCTACTTCAGCGGAATCACTTTGGCAATTCTGGACGATACCGCGCGGGCTACGCTGCTGGCGGCCGTGGCCAGGGCGCGCGCCGCAGGCTCGACTGTCGCCTTCGACCCCAACTACCGGCCGCGGCTCTGGCGCCGGCGCGAGGATGCGCAGGCAGCGATTGCCGAAGCGCTTGCCGTCACCGACATCGCCTTGCCGACCTTTCCCGATGAGCAGATGCTGTTCGGCGATGCAACGCCGCATGCGACCGCCGCCCGGCTTGGGCAAGTGGTCAGCGAAGTTGTCGTCAAGAACGGCGAGGCGCCGGCACTGATTGCCGACAACGGAACATCGCACGACGTGCCGGCGATCCATGTCGCCGCCCCCGTCGACACAACCGGCGCGGGCGATTCCTTCAATGGCGCCTATCTGGCCGCTCGCCTCGCCGGTCACGCCCCGGTGGATGCCGTATTGCGCGCGCACCGCGTCGCCGCAGCCGTAGTACAGGTGCGCGGCGCCTTGGCCCCGTTCGAGGTTCTACGAACCGCTTTCGACTCGGCCTGACCTGAATATCAACAGACCTTAGGGCAGCCGGAAGCGGTATTCGGTGACGTGATGGTAGATCGCACCCGGCCACAGCGTCGCCTGCGGGAAATACGGCCGGTTCGGCGCATCCGGCCAGACCTGCGGCTCCAGGCAGAACCCGCAGAAGGCCTTGTAGTCTCGCCCTTCCAACCCCTTGCGCGGCGTCACGTACTGGCCGGTGTAGAGCTGGACGCCGGGCTCCGTGGTCCACACCTCCATCTCGACACCGGAACTCGCCCCTTGCGTCCAAGCCGCCTGTTTGAGCGGCCCCCGCGTCGGGGCGAGGCAGAAATTCTGGTCATAGGGCAGCTGTTCGCCCTCGGTCTCCATGCGTAGCGGCCGCGCCTGGCGGAAATCGAAGGGCGTGCCGTCGACCGGCTTGACCACGCCGGTCGGGATCATGTCGCCATCGACGGGCAGATAGGCGCCGGCATTCAGCATCATCCTGTGGTCGAGAATGTCGCCGGCGCCACCATCATCCAGGTTGAAATAGGAATGCTGGGTGAGGTTGCACAGCGTCGGCTCCTCACAGGTCGCGGTGAGTTCGACGCTGAGCGTGCCGGGGATCTTCAGCCGGTAGGTGCAGGTGACGTCGAGCGCGCCGGGAAAGCCCATCGTGCCGTCGGGATCATGCAGCGTCAGCGTGACGAAATCCCTGCCATGCAGCGAAACCGTCCACGGCCGGTGGAAATAGCCTTGCGAGCCGCCATGCAGCGTGTGCTTGTCGAGGAAATTGCGTTCGGCCTGGTAGCGCTGGCCGGCGATGGTGAAGCGGCCGTCCCGGATGCGATTGGCATAGCGGCCGACGACGGCGCCGAAGAAGGCAGTGTCGGTCTCATAGGCCTCCAGATTGTTGTAGCCGAGCACCAGCGGCGCATCGTGTCCGGTGAGGCGCAAATCCTGGATGATTGCGCCGAGCCCGATGATGTTGGCGGTGAGACCGCCACCCCTGATCGCGAAGCGACGCACCGGCTCGCCTGCCTGCGTCGTGCCGAAAACCTCACCGTCCTTCATTCGCCATGCCCGCAAAAGCCAGTTGATTCAGAGAATTTCGGCTGGTTTTCTCGACTCAAGCGGGCAGGTCACAGACCTGCCCGCACAGAGCTAGTCTATCAGAGGCCGAGGCCACCGATGCAGACATATTTGGTGTCGAGGTAGTCCTCGATGCCCTGATGTCCGCCTTCCTTGCCGAGGCCGGATTCCTTGACGCCGCCGAACGGCGCCTCGGGCGTGGTGATGAGGCCTTCATTGACGCCGACCATACCGTATTTCAGACCTTCCATGACGCGGAAGGCGCGGCCGAGATCGCCGGTGTAGAAATAGCAGGCGAGGCCGAATTCGGTGTCGTTGGCGAGCGCGATGGCTTCCTCTTCGGTCTCGAACTTGAACACCGGTGCGACCGGGCCAAAGATCTCTTCCTTCATGAAGCGCATCTTGGGCGTCGCATTGGCGATGACCGTCGGCTGGAAGAACGACCCGCCGAGCGCATGACGCTTGCCCCCGGCGACAATCTTGCCGCCCTTGGCAGTCGCATCGGCAATCAGCTCCTCGACCTTCTCGACAGCCTTTTCGTCGATCAGCGGTCCCTGCTGCACGCCGTCCTCGAGGCCGGAACCGACCTTCAACCCGTTGCTTGCGGCAGCGAGCTTTTCGACGAACTTGTCATAGACGCCGGCCTGAACCAGGAAGCGGTTGGTGCAGACGCAGGTCTGGCCGGAATTACGGTATTTGGCGGTGATCGCGCCGGCAACGGCACGCTCGAGATCGGCGTCGTCGAAGACGATGAACGGCGCGTTGCCGCCAAGCTCCATCGACACCTTCTTGACGGTGACCGAGGACTTCTGGATGAGAAGCTTGCCGACCTCGGTCGATCCGGTGAAGGTGATCTTCGACACCAGCGGATTGGCGCAGATCTCGTCGCCGATCTCGCTGGCCGAACCGGTCAGGATGTTGATGACGCCCTTGGGGAAACCGACTTCCTCGGCGAGCGCGCCCCAGGCCAGGCCCGAGTACGGGGTCTGCGAGGCCGGCTTGACGACCGCGGTGCAGCCGGCGGCAAGCGCCGGGCCGAGCTTGCGGGCAAGCATCGAGGACGGGAAATTCCACGGCGTGATGGCGGCGATGACGCCAACCGGTTCCTTGGTGACCAGGATGCGGCGGTCCGCCCATGGCGAGGGCACGACGTCGCCATAGGTGCGGCGGCCTTCCTCGGCGAACCACAGGATGTAGGAAGCGGCCGAGCCGATCTCGCCCTTGGACTCGAACAGGGACTTGCCCTGCTCGATGGTGAGCAATTCGGCCAACACGTCCTGATTGTCCATCATCGCGTCGTGCAGCTTGCGCAGCAGCTTCGAGCGCTCGAGCGCGGTCGTCTTGCGCCACGACTTAAAGGCAGCTTCGGCGGCCTCGATGGCACGGCGGGTCTCGGCCTTGCCCGACTTCGGCACAGTGCCGATCTTGAGACCGGTGGCCGGGTTGTTGACGTCGACCGTCTGGCCGCTGTCGGCCTGCACCCATTCGCCGTTGATGAGATTGGCCTGCCGCATGAAATGGCTGGTTTTCTGAAGCATGGTCTATCCTCCGTTCGGCGCACTGACGGGCCGGTCTGTGAAGTCTTCGGTGAGCGTGCGCCATGGAACTGAAGCCGGCACGCCGGAGCCACTGCTCTTTACCTAGGGCAAGGCCCGCAAGCAATCGCTACATGGCATATAGGGGTTGGGCCAGCCCGAGGCGAGAGCAGGCCGACATATGGCATGAAGATCGCAGGCCGGCATTATCTGAATATCAGCATAACCTGTCAGAAAACGTGGAGCACCACCGTCAGCCAGAAAGCAGTCGTCACGGCGGCGCAGGCCGTGGCGATGGTCATCTGGTTCGATGCCAGCGCCTGGCCGGTGTTGAACTGCACGGCGATGAGATAGGAATTGATGCCGGATGGCAGCGCCGCGATCACGACCGCCACCTTCGCCGTCAAGGGCGGCAGGCCGAGCAGCCAGACGAAGGCGAGAACCAGCGCCGGCATCAGGAACAGCTTCAGCACCGAAAGCGCCAGCGCCGGACGGACATTCCCCGAAATGCCGAAGCGGCGCAGGCTGAGCCCCATGGCAAACAGCGCAACCGGCCCGGCCGTATCGGCCAGCGCATCGACCAGTCGCATGGCAAGGTCGGGCAGCGGCACGCCGCTGAGGCGCCACGCCAGTCCAGCCAGAATGCCGATGATCAACGGATTGATGAACAGCCGACGCAGGAAACTGCGGACGATGCGCAAGGGGTGCATAGGCTCGCTGCCACTCCGGCCGAACATCTCGAACAGGACGATCGATGCCATCATCATGATTGGCAGATGCACGGAGACGAGCAGCGACAGCACTTCGAAGCCGCTCGGGCCGAATATGCCGAGAATGAAGGGGGCACCGAGCAGCACGACGTTGGAGTAGGCCGACGACACGCCGCCGACGACCCCGGCACGTGCATCCCGTCCGAAGATCCGCGTGGTGACGAGATGACCGGCGGCCCAGGTGATCGCTACCGCCGCGAAATAGGCGCCCCACAGGGACCATGGCGCGACGCCGTGGAAATCGGCGTTCACCATGGTCTGGAACAACAGCAGCGGCATCGCCACGCTGACCGCGAAATCGGATATCCCCTCGCCGCTCGCCGGTCTGAGATAGCCTGTGAACCCGGCGAGATAGCCGAGCGCGACAAGGCTGAAGACGAAGAGGACGGTTTCGGTAAGCGGAGACATTTTTCCCGTGATAGGCGAGCCACGGTCGCGGCGCAATCGCGCCTGAATTTGATCAAGGTCGCCTGGCAGCGTTATAGAGGGTTTGGTTCATCAGGGCGGGCGCGAACGACAAATGGCCTTTGCCGTGATTTCAAAACGCAATCTTGTACAGCAGGCGTGGCTGACAGCTTTCGTCGCAACGCTGCTTTGCCTGTTTGCCACCACGCTTCAGGCCGCCGAAACGAAAAGCCTCAAGGGCGTGGCGCTGATCATCGGCCAGTCGAAATACGAACACATCGCCGCCCTCCCCAACCCGGCCAACGACGCCCGCGACATGGCCAAAATGCTGACCGATCTCGGCTTCGACGCCCGCAACGTCACCGACCGCGACGCCGCCAAGCTGAAGCGCGACCTGGAGCGATTCACCGAGGATGCCGAAGACGCGGATGTCGCCTTCATTTACTATTCCGGTCATGGCATCGAGGCCGGCGGCGAGAACTATCTGGTGCCGGTCGATGCCGACATATCGTCCCTGAAAGACGCCGACGCGGCCCTGGTGCCGATTTCCGCCGTCATGGATGCGTTGAAGAAGACCGTGCCGGTGACGATCGTGCTACTCGATGCATGCCGCACAAATCCGTTTCCGGCGGACGCAGTGGTGCGGCGCGCCCCGACCGCCTCCGCCTCGCCGATTGGCGCCGGCGGGTTGGAACCGGTGCGTGGCGCCAAGGCCCTCGGCAACGCGCCGGCGACAGACGAGAGCCTGGGCACCGTGGTCGGCTTCGCCGCCGAACCCGGTCGCCCGGCGCTCGATGGCGCTGCTGGCGAAAACAGCCCTTACGCGGCCGCCCTGCTCCGCCACCTCGCGGCGATGAAAGGCACCGAGTTCGGCTCGGTCATGCGTATGGTGACCGAGGAGGTCTATCTCGGCACCAAGGCCAAGCAGCGCCCCTGGGTCAATGAGAGCCTGCGCCGCCTGCTCTATTTCGGCATTGCACCACCCGAACCGACCGGCGACGACGGGTTGATCACCGGCGAGCGGCGGCAGCTGCTGCTGGCCATTTCAGACCTGCCCGACCCGAAACGGGCACAGGTGGAACTGGCCTCGCTGCAGGGAGGCGTGCCGCTCGACGCGCTCTATGGCGTGCTGAAGGCGCTCGGCACGGAAAAAATCCCCGAGGATCCGACGGATCTGCGAAAGGTGCTCGACGCCCAGGCCGAGCGCCTGAAGAAGATGATGTCCGAGCGCGCGGCGTTGCGCACCGACGATCCTGAGATCAAACGCCTCGTCGCTTCCGCCGACGAGGCCATCGCCCAGGGCGCCATCGTGACGGCGCGCAAATTCCTCGATGACGCGGTCGGCCGGGTCGAGCAGACAGGCGCTGCGGTCGATGAAGCAGAAGATCTCGTCAAGCAGAAGCGCCTCGCCGATGCCGCGATCTACGTCAGGCGCGCCGATGCCTCGGCGCTGGTCTTCGACTACAAGTCCGCTGCCGGCGACTACGCTAAGGCGTTTTCGCTGGTCGAAAAATGGGACGACAAGCTGCGCTGGAACTACAAGAACCAGGAAGCCGAGGCGTTGAATGCTTATGGCTATGCCTCCGGCGATCTCGATGCGCTGCAGCATTCCATCGAGGCCTATCGCCTCATCCTGAACTTCATCCCCAATGGCGAGCAGAATCGCGACTGGGCGATCACCCGCAACAACATGGCGGTGGTGCTGCAGACCATCGGCGAGCGCGAGACCGAAACCACGCGCCTCGAAGAGGCCGCGCAGATCTTTCGCGATTCGCTCATCGTGTTCGAGCGCGAGAAGGACGATCTAAACTGGGCTGCCGCGCAGAACAACCTGGCCAATGTGCTCTTGAAGATCGGCGAACGCGAGAGCGACCCGAAGCGCCTGAATGAAGCGGTGGCGGCACTGCGCGCCACCCTTGAGAAGCGCCCGCGCGACAAGGTGCCGCTCGACTGGGCAGCTTCGCAGAACAATCTCGGCCTAGCGCTCTATGCGCTTTCCGAGCGCGAGGCCGCCGGCGAGCATCTGACGCAAGCGGAGGCGGCCTACCGACTGGCGCTTGAGGAATACACGCGCGAAAAGGCGCCTGTGGAATGGGCGATGGTCGAGAACAATCTCGGCAATACGCTTGTGTCGCTTGGCATCCAGCTCAACGACAAGGCAAAGATCAACGCGGCGGCTGACGCCTTCCGCGCCGCGCTCGAGGTGCGAACCCATGAAACCTTCCCGGTCTCCTGGGCCACCAGCCGGCTCAACCTCGGCAACGCGCTGAGCGGTGTCGCCCGCTTCGACTTGGGCACCAGCGCGCTCGAGGAGGCTGCGACGGCCTATGAAGATGCGCTGACGGTGTTTACCCGGCAGCGTTTTCCGATGGACTGGGCGTCGGCGCAGAACAATCTCGGTTCGATCTACCAGACGCTTGGCCAGCGCACCCGCGACACGGCCAGGCTCGAACAGTCGGCAGCGGCGTTCCAAGCCGCCCGACAGGTCTATGTCAGACGGAAATTCCCGCTCGACTGGGCAATGAGCCACTACAATCTCGGCAACACGCTGCAGCTGCTTGGCGGCGTGACCGACAAGCCGGAACACTATGGCGAGGCGATCGCCGCCTACCGCGATGCGTTGCGCGAATACTAGCGCGAGACGAACCCGCGGCAATGGGCGCTGGCCCAGGCCGGCCTTGGCTCGACGCTGCACTGGCTGAGCATGAGCAACGCCGACCCGAAGACCCTGCTTGAGTCCATCGCCGCGCGGCGGGCGGCACTTGAAGTGTTGACCGTCGAAGCCGCACCCGTCGACTGGGCCAATGCCCATAACGGCATCGGCATGAGCCTGCTCAACCTCGGCAATCTCCAGCGGACCGATAAATATCTCGGCGATGCCGAGGCCGCCTTCACGGCAACGTTGAAGGTGTTCACCCGCAAAAGCCAGCCGATGCAGTGGGCCTTCGAACAGAACAATCTCGGCGACATCCACTGGAACCGCGCCAGCTATGGCGGCGGCAAGGCCGAATATCGAAAGGCGATCGAATTCTTCGAGAACGCCAAGCAGGGCTTTACCGAAGCCGGCTACACCATGCCCATCCCGTTGACCGACCAGAAGATCGACCTGGTGAAGAAACAGCTGGCGAAGAAGTAGGCTCTGTCCGACCGCGCCTTGTCTTTCGGCTGGCTTTACCGTCCCTATATGTCCAGTCACCGGAGCCCATGCCGGGAACCGGAGAAGGATAGCCTATGATTCGATTTGTGCTGGCTTTGCTTCTGTTCGCCATCCCGGCCGCGGCTAACGCAACGGACGCCGGCTGGGCGCTGTTGCGCGATGGCGGCCATGTCGTGCTGCTTCGCCATGCCATGGTCACCGGCACCACTGATCCGGCCAATTTCGACATCGACAGCTGTGCCACCCAGATCAACCTGTCGGCGCGCGGCAAGCAGCAGGCGAGCAAGATCGGCGCCTTGTTTGCCGCCCGCGCGGCACCCATCGAGCGTGTGCTGTCCAGCCGCTATTGCCGTTGCCTCGACACCGCGCGCATTGCTTTCGAGGCCGAACCGGAGCTCTTCGCGCCGCTCGATCTCCTGAAGGGCGATGAGACGCAAAAGACGGCGCAGCTGGCGGCGATCATGAAGGAAATCCACGCCTATTCCGGTTCCGACAATCTGGTCATGGTCACCCATCTGGAAGACATCGTCGCGCTGACCGGCGTCTCGCCGCGCGAAGGCGAAGCCGTGGTCGTCGAGCCGCAGGGCGATGGCCTGCGCGTGCTCGGCCGGGTCACCTTCTAGTCGTGGCGATGACCGACTGACGCGTCGGTGAGCAGCCACGCATCGATGCGGACTTTCCACGTCTCGATCATGCGCGCGAACGCGTCCTCCGTCAGCGCCTGCAGATACCACCTGCCTGACGCGTTCAGGGCGGTGAACGTGTAGGCGATCGATGCCTCGGTGCCGCCGTCAGCCGCCGGATGGCAAGCCACCTCGACAAATCCGAAACGTGAATCCGGCGTGACCCTGACATAGCGGACACGATGCCCGACAGGATCCCAGTCAGTGCAGGCCCAGAGCGTCGTCTCATCACCGTGGGCGGTCCGGAAGACCATGCCTTGCTGCGTTTCGCCGCCTTGCGGATGCAGAAACTCCGGATCCCAGCCCTCCACCCACAAGGTCTCGCCGATCGGCGTGAACAGCGGAAAGACGCGATCGACCGGACCGCAAAGGACGATGCTGTGGCAACGCTCAAGATGGCTCGTCATCCGCCTTCGCCCTTCCGTTCAGTCAGACGGTGGCTGTCCGCAGCGCCAAGCTCCAGCCCATAGATGCGCTTCAATTGGCTGATTGTTTCGAGTGTCGACGGCGAAAACGGCGTCTGCCCTTCGAAAGCATGCAGCACGATGCCCTCAATGAGATCGCCGAGGCTCATGTCGCGATGTTCAGCCAAGGCCTTGAGGACCTTCACCAGCCGCTTTTCCAGGCGAACCCCTGTCTGCACGCGCTCTATATCCATGGTCATTTGTACCATGGTACATTGGTACACGCAAGCGCACGCCGGCGACTGCCGTTTGTGTTGCCGAAATGCCACCACTGAAAGAAGCCGCAAATTGACCACGACAATGCCGCTTGCGACAACCCGTCGCAGGGGCTATAGGCGCGCTCCCGGTCACGAGAACCGAAGCGAGAACAGCGGTTGGAGCTTTCGTCTCCGCCCGTGCAGACGGCTTTGCCGCCCTGTATACGGCGCCGCTTTGGGGATTGGGATCGCGGATATAGCTCAGCGGTAGAGCGCCGGATTTGGGTCCGGAGGTCGCGGGTTCGAGTCCTGCTGTCTGCACCACGGATAGCTCAGTTTGGTTAGAGCATCAGATTGTTAATCTGACTGTCGAAGGTTCGATTCCTTCTCCATTGGCCTGATAAGCCAGCACCCTGCCAGGTGTTATCTGAAAACGGTCCGGGGACTGGAATGCTGAAGACCTGACGGACGGCCGAAGCCTTCGGGCGGAGGGCGTATCGAAAGGTTTGACGCCATCGGCTCGTGGCCAGGCCCGCGGTGATGGTCAAGGCGCAGCGTCGCCGGCAAGGGAGGCTTCGGCCTCCGGCGCCCGTTTCGCTGCCCCGCGATCCGCTCCCGAAGGCCCGCCACGGATTGATGCCACCAGTCCCCGGATCATTCGTGCCCGGACTATGAGACGACGTGAAATGAGAAACGAAAGGAATGATCGACGCATGACTTGACGCCTCGCATGGGGCCATGCCCGACAAGGAGTAAGACAATGACCATTCTCGACAAGGTTCTTGGACGCGAGCGCGTCCTCGTTAGGGAAAATGAACGTGCCCTCACCCTCTATAAGGGTGAGATCAAGGCTGTCCTGCTGCCGGGCGAACATTGGCTCGCCAACCGGCGCGGACGCCTTGAAGTGTCCCGGCACGATCTGAAGAACCCGGAATTCGTTTCGGCATACGAGAAGGCGTTGTTCGACAAGCTCCCGGATGTGGCCGCGCGTCATTTCACCGTCGTTCGCACCGGGCGCACGGACGTCGCCGTCATCGAACGTGACGGCAACCTGCATGCCGTGCTGGCGCCGGATCGCAAGCTCGTGCTGTGGACGGATGCCGGTCCGTGGAAGGTGACGCTGATCGACACATCGGCCGATCTCGCCATCGATGCGGCGGTCATGCGCCGGCTCGGCCAGGCCCGGAAGACGGAATTGATGTCCGTCCATCCGGTCGTCGACGGCCAGGCTGGGCTGCTGTTCATCGACGGCGTCCTCGTGCGGACGCTGACGGCGGGCGTGCATGGCTTCTGGAATGTCGGACGCATGGTGCAGATCAAGGTCGTCGATCTCAAGCGCCAGTCGCTGGACGTCGCCGGGCAGGAAGTGCTGACCAAGGATCGGGTCACGATCCGGGTCAACATCGCCGCCGAATACCGGGTCGCCGATCCGGTCAAGGCGGTGAGCGCTGTGAAGGACTTCTCCGAAGCCCTCTACCGCGCCCTGCAGTACGCCTTCCGCAAGACGCTTGGCGCGCTGACGCTCGACCAGATCCTTGAGAAGAAGATGACGGTCGACGAGGAAGCGGCGGCCAAGGTCCGCGCCGACATGGCCGAGATCGGCGTCGAGGTCAGCGATATCGCCCTGAAGGATGTCATCCTGCCGGGCGAGATGCGCGAGATCCTCAACCAGGTGGTGTCGGCTGAAAAGCAGGCAGAGGCCAACATCATCCGTCGCCGCGAGGAGACGAACGCCACGCGTTCGCTGCTCAACACGGCCAAGGTGATGGCGGAGAACCCGGTGATGCTGCGGCTGAAGGAGCTCGAGGCTCTGGAAACCATCGCCGGCAAGGTCGAGCGGCTGACCGTCCATAACGGAACGGGCGGGCTGCTCAACGACCTGGTCAAGCTCCGCGACAGCTGAGTTCACCTTGCGTAAAGGGAAGGGCCGCCGGGTCAACCGGCGGCCCTTCTTGCGTTTCCTAGGCACCCTACCCATCTGCGCCCGGCGTATCAGGCCTTTTCCTGCCGGAAAAAACCGATTAGACAGCGCCCAAACACATGCGGACAGATTCCGCCCGCAACCGAAGGAAAAGCCCTTGTCCACCACGTTCGACAAAGTCGCCAAGATCATTGCCGACACCAGCGAGATCGATATCGACACCATCACGCCCGAGAGCCACACGATCGACGATCTCGGCATCGACAGCCTCGATTTCCTCGACATCGTCTTTGCCATCGACAAGGAATTCGGCATCAAGGTGCCGCTGGAAAAGTGGACCCAGGAGGTCAATGACGGCAAGGCCTCGACCGACGATTACTTCGTCATGAAGAACCTGTGCGCCAAGATCGACGCGCTGGTCGCCGCCAAGACCGCCTGACGTCAGTTGAGCGCGCGATCTTGACGCGCTCTGCCGCCTGACCCACAAAGCCGCCCATGAGCAGCCCCCGCGACGTCGTCATCACTGGCATCGGCCTTGTCTCCTCGCTGGGAGAGGGTCCGGATGCCCACTGGCAGAAGCTTGCCCAGCCGGGCCTGCAGCCGGTGCTGGAAGCGGCGCGCTTCGCGCCCTACACCGTCCATCCGCTGCCCGAGATCGACTGGAACCTGCAGATCGCCAAGCGCGGCGACCAGCGTCAGATGGAGACCTGGCAGAGGCTCGGCACCTATGCTGCCGGCCTGGCGCTGGACGATGCCGGCATCAAGGGCAATGACGAACTCTGCACGACCATGGACATGGTTGTGGCCGCCGGAGGCGGCGAACGTGACGAAGCGGTCGACGCCGCCATTCTCGCCGCTTCGGAAAACCGAAACGACCGCGACGTGCTGCTTAACGAGAAGCTGACCACCGAACTGCGGCCGACCCTGTTCCTGGCCCAGCTTTCCAATCTGCTCGCCGGCAACATCTCCATCGTCCACAAGGTGACTGGCTCGTCGCGCACCTTCATGGGCGAGGAAGGTGCGGGCGTCGCCGCCGTCGAGACGGCCGCCGCACGCATCCGCTCCGGCCAGTCGACGCACATCCTGGTCGGCGGTGCCTTCCAGACCGAACATTCCGACATGCTGCTCGGCTACGAGCTTGCCGGCTACCTGCATCGCGGGCCGTGGAAACCGGTCTGGCAAAGACAGGGTGCTGAAGGCGGCGGCGTGGTGTCAGGCTCCGGTGGTGCCTTCCTGGTGCTGGAGCAGCGCGAACACGCGACAAGCCGAGGCCGGAAAATCTATGCCGAGCTCGGGCCGGTCGTCTCCGGCCGCGCCAGGCGGCGGCGGGGCGAACTCGACGCCGAGATCGCCGCGCTGCTCAGCCAGGCGGCGTTGCCGAACGGCAAGCTGCTGGCGATGTCGGGCGCGTCGGGCGCGCATGCCGCGACCACCGCTGAAAAGGCAGCGCTCGATGCCAATCCGGCGATCGCTTCGCGCGGCTTCTCGACGCTGACCGGACATATGAAGGAAGCACAGTTTCCGTTTGCCGTGGCGCTGGCGGCACTCGCCGTCGACCGCAAGGCCGCCTATCCTGTTTTTGACGCCGCTGCCGAGACGCCATTCGAAGGCGTTCCGGCAACCGTCCTTGCAACGGCGATCGGCTATCACCAATTCGAGGGCATGGCGCTGGTCAACGCCGCCTGAGGCGGTGCCGTGCGATCCATGCTGCAACGATACTAAGAGGTCGAGGGCTCCCGGATGGCCAATCTGAACGATCACATGGGCAGGCCGATCGTCGCCGTCACCGGCATCGGCGTGGTGACCTCGCTTGGCGTCGGCAAGACCGACAATTGGGCGGCGCTGACCTCGGGCAAGTCGGGCATCCACCCGATCACCCGCTTTCCGGTCGACCATCTCAACACCCGCATCTCCGGCACCGTCGACTTCCTGGCGTCCAGCTCGAAGGGCGCCAGCCCCCTCACCTACGAACTGGCCGAAACCGCCGCCCGTGAAGCCGTGGCCGAATCCGGTCTCGATTCCGGTGATTTCGATGGTCCTCTTTTCCTAGCTTCGCCACCGGTCGAACTCGACTGGCACGACCGCTTCTCGCTCTACAATTCCGACAAACAGGATGCCGGCGCCGAAAGGCTGCTGCGGGTGGCCCGCGGGCTGAAGGAAACAGACATTTTCGAGACCACCCAGTTCGGTTCGATCGCCGACCGTCTCGCCGACCGTTTCGGCACACGCGGCCTGCCGATCACGCTGTCGACCGCTTGTGCCTCCGGCGCCACCGCCATTCAGCTCGGTGTCGAGGCGATCCGCCGCGGCGAATGCGACCGCGCGCTGTCGATCGGCGCCGACGGTTCGGCGACCGCCGAGGCGCTGATCCGTTTCTCGCTGCTGTCGGCACTCTCCACCCACAACGACTTCCCGGAAAAGGCATCAAAACCTTTCTCCAAGGATCGCAACGGCTTCGTGCTGGCCGAGGGTTCCGGCGCGCTCGTGTTGGAATCGCTGGAAGCCGCGCTGGCGCGCGGCGCCACCGTTCTCGGCATCCTGCGCGGCTGTGGCGAAAAGGCCGACGACTTCCATCGCACCCGCTCCAAGCCCGACGGTTCGCCGGCAATCGCGGCGGTTCGTGCCGCCCTTGCCGATGCCGGCCTGAGCGAAGACGAGATCGACTACGTCAACGCCCACGGCACCTCGACGCCGGAAAACGACAAGATGGAGCATCTGTCGCTGTCGACGGTGTTCGGCGAGCGGATCGGCTCGATGCCGGTCTCTTCGAACAAGTCGATGATCGGCCACACACTGTCGGCGGCAGGCGCTGTCGAGGCTGCGTTTTCGCTGATGACGATGCGCGAAAGCGTCATTCCGCCGACCATCAACTACGACAATCCCGACCCCGCGATCGTGCTCGACGTGGTGCCGAACAAGAAGCGCAA
Source organism: Mesorhizobium waitakense (assembly GCF_056431085.1). Taxonomy (NCBI): domain Bacteria; kingdom Pseudomonadati; phylum Pseudomonadota; class Alphaproteobacteria; order Hyphomicrobiales; family Phyllobacteriaceae; genus Mesorhizobium; species Mesorhizobium waitakense. Next base: position 80,625 of record NZ_JBWKME010000064.1, read on the forward strand.
TGCCGAGGTTCGCACCGTTCTGTCGAACTCCTTCGGCTTCGGCGGCCAGAACACTTGCCTTGTCATGGCGCGGGAACCGGTCTAAGCGACCTTTTTCCGCCAAACAGAACCGACAGGCTCCATGCGCGCACTGCAACTTATCGAGGACCGCCGTCTTGAAACGGTGGACCTGCCGCCTCCCCCGCCGCCGGCACTCGGCGAAGTCACGCTGCGCATCAAGGCGGTGGCGCTGAACCACATCGACGTCTGGGGCTGGCGCGGCATGGCCTTCGCCAAGCGCAAGCTGCCGTTGGTCGTCGGCGCGGAAGCCTCCGGCGAGGTCGAGGCGGTCGGTCCCGGCGTTTCCAGCCTGCTGCCCGGGCAGTTGGTTTCGATCTACGGCGCGCGCACCTGCGGCCTTTGCCGTGCCTGCCGCGAAGGCCGCGACAATCTCTGCGAACATGTTTCGGGGGTTCACGGCTTCCATCTCGACGGCTTCGCGCAGGAGAAGATCAACCTGCCGGCACGCCTTCTGGTCCCCGCCCCGCCCGGCGTAACCGATGTCGGTGCCGCAGTGGCGCCCGTGACTTTCGGTACCGTCGAGCACATGCTGTTCGACAATGCCCGGCTGCAGCCAGGCGAGACCATCCTTGTCCATGCCGGTGGCTCCGGCATCGGCTCGGCGGCCATCCAGCTGGCGAAGCGGATGGGCTGCACGATCATCACCACAGTCGGCTCGAACGACAAGATCGACAAGGCCAGGGCGCTCGGCGCCGACCATGTCATCAACTATCGCGACGACCGTTTCGAAGGCGTCGTGCGCAAGCTGACCAAGAAGAAGGGCGTCGACGTCGTTTTCGAACATGTCGGCGCCGACACTTTTGCCGCCTCGATGCTGTGCCTGAAGCGCGGCGGTCGCCTGGTGACCTGCGGCTCGACCTCGGGCGTCTCGACGCAGATCAACCTGATGCAGCTGTTCCAGCAGCAGTTGAAACTGCTCGGCTCCTTCGGCTGCCGCATGGAGAACATGGCCAACGCCATGCAGAAAATGGCGACGGGACAGGTCGCACCGGTCATCGACACCGAAGTCGGCTTCGACGATATCGATGCCGCGCTGAAGCGCATGGAAGGCCGCGACGTGTTCGGCAAGATCATCCTGCGCGTCGACTAGAGCTTCACCTCAGTGCTCAAGAAGTTTCGCCGGGATCTCAAATTTCGCTATGGCAGGCAGTTGCGCCAGTTCAACTACTGGCTGGTGGCGCGTGCGGCGATGATGGTCATCTCGGCGCTGCGCCTGCTGCCGGCCGACAGCGCGCTGAATTTCGCCGACCGCGTCGCACGCCGTGTCGGCCCTCGGGTCGGGCGCCATCAGGTCGCCGTCGACAATCTGCGCAGGGCCTATCCGGAAAAGAGCGAAGCCGAGATCCAGGCCATCGCCTCCGACATGTGGGGCAACATGGCCCGCCTGGCCGCCGAATACATCTTTCTCGACGCCCTGTTCGACTACGATCCAGCCGCCACCAGTCCGGGACGCGTCGAGGTCAAGGGGATAGAACACTTCATCGAGATCGCGGCCGAAAAGCAGCCGCACATCGTCTTCACCGGCCATCTCGGCAATTTCGAATTGCTGCCGGTGGCCGCCGCAACCTTCGGCATGAACATCACGGCGCTGTTTCGCCCGCCCAACAATCCCTATCTCGCCGACTACATCCTCTCGACGCGCCGCTCGACGATGGGATCACTGCTGCCATCGATGGCCGGCGCCTCGTTTGCGTTGGCCGGGGTCTTGGAGAATGGCGGCAACATCGGTGTCTTGGTCGACCAGAAATTCACCAACGGCCTGGAGACGACGTTCTTCGGCCGCCCCTGCCAGAGCAATCGCGTCCTGGGAACCCTTGCCCGTCACTACGACTGCGACGTCTATCCGGCGCGCTGCGTCAGGCTTCCGGGCAACCGCTTCCGGCTCGAGATCGAGGACAAGCTGACCTTGCCGCGGACCGCTGACGGCATCGTCGACGTCCGTGCCACCACCCAGCTTCTCAACGACGTGGTCGAGCGCTGGGTGCGCGAAGACCCTGGTCAGTGGATGTGGTTCCACAAAAGGTGGGAGATCGGCGGCCGGCGCAGAAAGCGGCCCCCGCAGGCGGGAGCGCCAGTCGCTGGCGCCTAAGCCCGTTGATTGGCCACCGGTCCTGACATTCGTAGCGTTGTTGGTCAGGGGATCTTAAACGGCCGGGGCGCAGATATCCCAGGGATGTTCATCGGCTGGGACCGTTGCATGGTTAGTCTCGAAACGCGTCGCGCCGACCGGGATAGGCTCGAAGACCGCTCGTTTGGCCGTTTTGGCAGGGCCTGGTCCTTTATCCGCCAGCGAGGCTTGCTGGAGCCGGTCAGGCTCGTTCGTCAGCATGGGATCGGCGCGAGCGTTGGCTTTGTCCTGCGGAACGTCCGCTATATCGTCGCCGACCGCCTCGCGCGAAAATGGGATCGCCGGCACGATGTCGATACGGCCGGTTCGATCCAGCTCGCTGCGCTCGATGTCGTCGGCCCGCATCGCAGCAAGGGCAACGAAGCGGTATGCACCTCGCCGAAAACCTTTGATTTCATCATGAAGTCGCTGCCCCAGGACCTCCAGGGCCGCACATTCATCGACATCGGCTCTGGAAAATCGCGGACGCTGTTGCTGGCGTCGCGCTATCCGTTTGCAGAGATCATCGGGGTGGAGTTCGCTCGCGAGCTGGTCGAAATCGCCAGGAGCAACATAAGGCGCTTCAGGAATCCGTCGCAGAAATGCCGCGCGCTCAGTGTCGTCGAGGCGGACGCGGCGACCTACGAATTTCCCGATGCGCCCCTGGTGGTCTATTTCTACAATCCTTTTTCCAAAGACGTTTTCGACATCGTGCTGAAAAATCTCGTGTCGTCGCTCGAACGGCGCCCGAGAAACTGTTTCATCGTCTACGGAAGCTCAAGCCACCGCGCCATCGATTGGGCAAGGCCGGCAATCCGGGCGGCCGGCATTTTCATGGAACTTCCCGTGCCGCCGATGCTCGGCTTCCTCGATGCGATCCGAACCATCGACTACGCGGTCTTTCAGTTTCGCGCCGGAGCGTAGCTCTTGCTTCTGGCCTTGACGAAACGCGTGACGTTGCGCGCGGCGTATGGCGTGCCGGCAGTGAACCGCATCAGCGGGCCAAAACTGCCGACGGCGCTCGCACCGACGAAATGCAAGCCTGGAATGCTCGACTCGAACCCTGCGGAGAGCACCGGAGCCCCTTCCCGGCGTGCAATCGCGGCAAGCACATCGGGCGCGAACAGCCCGAGCCTGGCGATATCGATCCGGTAGCCAGTTCCCAGCAGCACGTGATCGAAGGTGGCGACATCCTTCTCGAACCGCAGTTCGATGGCGTGGTCCTTGGCGGCAGCACCGACAATCCTGCTGCCAGCATTGACCTTTATTCCATCGAAGTCCGGCTTCAGCCAGCCTGACGCGCCGGCCCCAAGACTGCGGATGTTGAGCCCGTCTCTGGTTGCCTCCGGAAACCGGTGCACGAAGCCTGGAACTTCGACCAGCCAGGACAGTGGGAAGGGGCCGACCCTGGAGGGAGACGCAAGACGCTCCGAAGCGAAGTCGCGCAAACTCCAGCTTTTGTTTCCCGACAGCGTTCGATACCCGAGCCAATGGATGTCGCCACGGCAGACAAGTTCGACATCCGCCCCGCTACGCTTGAGCAGCACCGCGGATTCGCAGGCGCTCTGCCCGCGCCCGATGACCGCGACCCGCTTGCCGCGGAAGGCCTCGTAGCCGGCATGTTCGCTGGCATGGCTGACCAGTTCGGCGGGCATTCCATTGAAGACGGCGGGGATCATCTGCTGATTCATCAGCCCAGTGGCAACGACGACACGCCGCGCTTGGACGGCATCACCATCGGCAAGGGCGAGGCGAAATCCTCCCCTCGCCGTCTCGATACGGCCAACCATGCGCGTATCCAGATCAGGAACCGTCTGGGCCTGTATCCACAGTCCATAGTCGACGAAGTTTTCCAGCAGCAGCGGTTCGCGCGGCGAGATTCCAAGGACCGCTGCGTAGGAATCAAGCGAGAGCGAACCTTTCGTGTGGCCGATATAGGTCGCGTGCCAGGGTGAGCGCAGCCTCATGCCTCTTGGCATGTGGTCGCGCCAGAAAGACATCGCGCCACCGAAGGCAAGCGTTTCAATGCCCGCTGCCTTGAGGGCGGAAGCAACGGCCAGTCCAAACGGTCCGGCACCGATCACAGCCACCTCGCAATCGGTCCTGGGCATGGGAGCGGTCATGTCACTGGTCTCGTGGTTCCGTTTTCTCGACGCCTGGTCCCGACTGAAACCCCGGTCGGACACCCCGTCGTCCTAAAGATTCCCAGGTTAAGAATGCGGAAATGAACCGCATCCTACCGCCTGTCCGACAGATGACCTGGCATTGTCGGTTAATGGTTTCACCGCCTGCGAAGTATTCGCCTCGTCAACACTCTCCACATGGTCAAGGGTATGTCGATCAGGCCTGGCATCGGGTCGCTTGCCGTGAATGTCGCCCATGCCCGCACCGAACCGAACGAGCGCAAATAGGCCCGCCTTGTCAGCCGGCCACTTGAGATCAACTTGCTGACGGCCACTATATCCCGAACCAGGTACATCCAGGATGTATTCGGCCGCGCCGAGACCGCCCCGACCTCGCGGCCCGATCTGATTGCCCAAAGCATGGCGCCGAGATCGACGCCCGCGGCATCGGCAAGCCCAAACCATGTCCAGGGCCGCGGATTGACATCGAGTATCTTCAACGAGCCATCGCGGGGGTCGCGCTTGAATTCGACCTCCACAAGTCCGTGGTGGCCGATCGATCCAAGAAGCCGGCGCGCGGCGTCGATCAGTTGCGGCTCGTCGACCACCTCCACGAACGTGCTGGTATAGCCGAACTCGACCGGATATTGCCGGCTGCGGCGGGCAGTGAACTCGGCCACCGGCGCGCCCCGGTTCCACAGCGCCGCGTAGGAAAACTGGTTTTCTCCTCCTCCCGGTATCATTTCCTGAACGACGACATTCTCAAAACCGATCTCTTCGGCGGCCCATTCGTAGGCTGTCAGGAACGACGCCTGGTCGTTGGCGAGAATGGCCTTTGCACGGGCGAAACGGCTGCGCCCTCCCATGTTCGGCTTCAGGATGACGGGGAAGCGAAGCTCGGCCGCCCCTGCCTGCTCAACCGAAGCAAACTCGTAGGTCAGCGGAATGGCGAGCGCCAGTTCGCGGGCACGGCGATACAGGAGCGGCTTCTCACAAACCCATTTCAGCTGCTGCCATGGTGGCAGCACCACGTCGAATATATCGGACAGTTGCTCGATGGCTTGTGACACCAGGCGAACTTCAGGGTCGCCGCCGGGAACCAGAAGAAAGCCGCCCAATCCCTGGGTCGCAGCCAGGTCGAGCAGGAAGGCAACGGCGCCGTCATCCTCGGGGCCGGGCCACGTCATCTGCCGATGAGCGTAACGCGAAAAGCGGGGCAAAGGCGTGTCGGCGCTTATCAGCCAGACCGGCACTTTCTGCGCGCCAAGGCTCCTGGCCAGCGCCAGCGTCCCGTGCGCCCCACCAAGAATAACCACCCCGGCGGGCCGACTGGAAACACGATCGTCCATTTCTGGCTGGGAGAGCATCTGTCAATTCCGACAATCGGTGCGCGGTGGCGAGACTTCTGGTTACCGATTGACCGGCCTGCAAAAAGTAAGAGACATCTCATATAGAAGCCGGTCGCCCAGGTGCTGCCACCACCGGCGGAACGTCTCATACCAATGCTTTCCACATGGTAATGAAAATTGGCGCCGCGTAGAAAGACGCGCCGGCTGTCGGCAGTGATCATGCCAGGATTGTTATGCGTTCCGACTTGCCACTGGCGTCGACAGCCAAAGCAATTCACAAAAAAGTGCCAACAAACAGTTAGACCAGTTCAGCGATACGTTGAACCGGCTAACACAAGACCAGACTGCGCCGCGATCCGGACGATGCCCGACCGACGGCCCTAGTTCGTCACGACAATCCGCGTGTTGCCGAAACCCACTTCCCGCACCATCGAATAGAAGGTCGCGGCGTTGGCCGTGTGCAGCCGCACGCAGCCATGCGATGCCGGCCTGCCGAGTTGCCTGACGGCGCCGGTTCCATGGATGGCATAGCCGCCATGAAAGAACACGGAATAAGGCATTGGCGACATATGGTATTTGCGCGAATACCACATCCGAGCCGTGCGTTGCGGCCGATAGGTGCCGCGCGGCGTGAAATAGCCGGATCGCGCGGTGGACACGCTCCACCGGTAAACCGAAAAGCCGTATCTGACCGTCATCGTCTGCGACGACACATCTATGTTTGCAACGAGGCTGGCCGCCCAGCCTTGCCCCGCGGCACCGAACAGCATCGCGACAAACACGGCTGCCATGAGAACAGTCTTTTTCATGCGATCAAACCCCTTTGATTGCCCCTTACTTGCCTGCCATCACGTTGTTTTTCATCTTTTTAATGGCAAGTGATGCGATAGCACACACTCCTTGACCAATTCGCCAATCCAAAGCAGCGAATTTGAACGATCTCGCGCGATAGTTGCCGCAACGACACGCCGCACCGGTCTGTTCACCGTCGGGCTTGCAAAACCGCTGATATCGCTGCTCAACTCGTCGCATGAACGAGCGACTCCTCAAGGCTATCGATGACCGGCGCGACGATGTCGTCGCGCTGACCGCCGACCTGATCCGATTTCCGACCATCAACCCACCCGGCGAGGCCTACCGGCCATGCGCCGAATATCTCAGTGCGCGACTGAAGAAGAGTGGTTTCGGGACCGAATTCATCCGTGCCGAGGGCACACCCGGCGACACCGATCGCTACCCGCGTGTCAATGTCGTTGCACGGTTCGACGGACGGTCGCCGGGCGCCTGCGTCCACTTCAACTCGCATATCGACGTTGTCGAAGCCGGCGACGGATGGAGCGTCGATCCCTTTGCCGGCGTGGTCCGCGACGGCAAGGTCTACGGCCGTGGTGCCTGCGACATGAAGGGTGGCCTTGCCGCCTCGGTCATTGCAGCGGAAGCCTTCATGGAGGTGTTTCCCGACTTTCCAGGCGCCATCGAAATATCGGGCACTGTCGACGAGGAATCCGGCGGCTTCGGCGGCGTCGCCCATCTGGCCAGGCTCGGCTATTTCTCGAAACCCAGGGTCGACCACGTCATCATCCCCGAGCCACTGAACAAGGACCGCATCTGCCTTGGTCATCGCGGCGTCTGGTGGGCGGAGATCGAGACCAAGGGCGAGATCGCGCACGGCTCGATGCCGTTTCTCGGCGACAATGCGGTGCGCCATATGGGCGCCGTGCTGCAGGCGTTCGAGGATGAACTGTTCCCCGCGCTCGACCGCAAGACGACGCGCATGCCGGTCGTGCCCGAAGGCGCCAAGCGCTCGACCATGAACATCAACTCCATCCACGGTGGCCAGACCGAGGATTTCCGGCCCGGCCTGCCTTCGCCCAACGTGCCCGATTCCTGCCGGCTGACCATCGACCGCCGCTTCCTGCTCGAGGAGGACCTCGACACGGTCAAAGGTGAAGTGACCGGCATTCTCGACCGGCTGAAGCGCGAGCGGAAAAAATTCGACTATGAGATCCGCGACTTGATGGAAGTGCTGCCGCTGATGACGGAGCGCGACGCGCCCGTGGTCAAGGCGGTGGCGCAAGGCATCATGGCGATCTTCGACCGCGAACCGGACTATGTGATCTCGCCCGGCACCTACGACCAGAAGCACATTGCCCGCATCGGCCATATCTATGATTGCATCGCCTACGGTCCGGGCATTCTCGACCTCGCCCACCGGCCGGACGAATGGGTCGGGATATCGGACATGGTGGAAGCGGCCAAGGTGATGGCGATCGGGCTCAACGTGCTGCTGCGCGGCACAGCCACGGGATAGTCGCATCGCAAACAAGCTTCGACCAGCCGACAGGGCTGTCACGGCAAAAACATTCCCAGCCATCCTGCCGGGCAGGCGAAACGCAATTTACTCCGTGGCCAAATCACGCTTCTATCGCCCGGGTTTGAGCACGTGTCTGAAAACGCATGGGGAGTTGCACGATGAGATTGTGGAAAACCATCCTGGCCGCAGCGGTGCTGTCGCTGGCCACTGGCACGTCGGCATTCGCCGCGCGAACCGATCTCGTCATCGGCATCCCGCTCGAACCGCCGCACCTCGATCCGACCGCCGGTGCTGCCGCGGCCATCGACGAGGTTCTCTACGCCAATGTGTTCGAGGGCCTGACCCGTATCGGGCCGAATGGCGAGGTGCTGCCGGACCTGGCCGAAAGCTGGACCATTTCCGATGACGGCAAGGTCTACACCTTCAAGCTGCACACCGGCGTCAAATTCCACGACGGCACCGATTTCGACGCCAGTGACGTTAAGTTCTCGCTCGACCGCGCCCGCGCCGACAATTCGGTCAATGCGCAGAAGGGTCTGTTCGCAGCGATCGACAAGGTCGATGTCGTCGACCCGGCGACGGTCAAGGTGACATTGAAGAACCCGCAAGGGTCCTTCCTCTACAATATGGGCTGGGGCGACGCGGTGATCGTGGCGCCTGAATCGGCCGACACCAACAAGGAGAAGCCGATCGGCACCGGCCCGTTCAAATTCCAGAGCTGGGCCAAGGGATCGTCGATCACGCTGGTCAAGTCGGACAATTACTGGGGCACGCCGGTGTCTCTCGACAAGGCCGAGTTCCGCATCGTGCCGGATGCGGCGGCCTACGTACCGGCGCTGCTGTCTGGCGACATCCAGGGTTTCCCGTTCTTCGATGCCGACAGCGTCGCCCAGGTCAAGGACGACCCGCGCTTCAAGGTGGTGATCGGCGCGACCGAGGGCGAAACCCTCCTGTCGATCAACAACAAGAAGCCACCTTTCGACAAGTTGCAGGTGAGACAAGCGATCTCCTATGCGCTCGACCGCAAGGCGATCATCGACGGCGCCTCGGCCGGCCTCGGTCAGCCGATCGGCTCGCACATGTCGCCGGCCAACAAGGACTATGTCGACCTCACCGGCCGTTATCCGCATGATGTCGCCAAGGCCAAGGAACTGCTGAAGGAGGCGGGACTGGAGAACGGCTTCAAGGCGACGCTGAAATTGCCGCCGCCCTCTTACGCGCGGCTAGGCGGCGAGATCATCGCCTCGGAACTTCGCGACGTCGGTATCGATCTCGAGATCATCCCGGTCGAATGGGCGCAATGGCTGGATCAGGTGTTCACCAAGAAGGATTACGACCTGACCATCGTCTCGCACACCGAGCCCAACGATATCGATATCTATTCGCGCAAGGATTATTACTTCAACTACGACAATCCGGCCTTCGACAAGGTGATTGCCGATCTGAACCTCACCTCCGACGAGGCCAAGCGCAAGGAATTGCTCGGACAGGCGCAGAAGATCCTGGCCGATGATGCCGTGGTCGGCTTCCTCTTCGAACTGCCCAAGGTCGGCGTCTGGGATGCCAAGCTTCAAGGGCTGTGGGAAAACGCGCCGATCCAGGCCAATGACCTGACCAAGGTGAAGTGGAGCGAGTAAGGCTGTTGGCCAAAAGGCGCCGCTTGCGCTCCTTCGCGCCCCCCTCTGCCTTGCCGCCCTCAAGGGGGGAGATTTCGCTCTTGTCACCGCTTTCGCCATTCATCAATGAAGCCGTTGTAGCGCCTGCGCTGAAATTGCCGATCTCCCCCCTTGAGGGGGAGATGTCCGGCAGGACAGAGGGGGGCGTCGCAGAACGCTATCGTCACTTGTTGTCTGCCCTCGGCAACGCCGCGGCCCCATGACGCCCTATCTCCTCAAGCGCCTCGCTATCGCCGTCGCCACGCTGGTGCTGGCCTCCATGGTGGTGTTCGCCGTGTTGGAGATCCTGCCCGGCGACCCGGCGCGGCTGATGCTGGGCATGAACGCCAGCGCCGACCAGGTCGAACTGTTGCGCAATCAGATGGGGCTCAACGCACCGCTGCCTTGGCGCTATCTGCATTGGGCCGGCGGGCTGCTCAGCCTCGATTTCGGCCGCTCCTACACCTATTCGGTGCCGGTCATCGATCTCGTGCGCGAGCGGCTGGCTGTCTCCCTGCCGCTGGCGCTGATTGCGCTGGCGCTCTCCACCATCATCGCCATTCCGGTCGGCCTGTTTTCGGCCAGCCGGCGCGGACGGGCCGGCGACACGGTGGCGATGGGCGCCGCTCAGCTTGGCGTCGCTGTCCCCAATTTCTGGTTCGCGCTGATGCTGATCTATGTCTTCGCCGTCTGGCTGCGGCTGGTCCCGGCCGGCGGCTTTCCCGGCTGGGGCGCCGGCCCCTGGCCGGCGATGAAATCGCTGCTGCTGCCGGCAGTGGCGCTTGCCTTGCCGCAGGCCGCGATCTTGGCGCGCGTCACCCGCTCGGCGCTGATCGAGGTGCTGAACGAGGACTATATCCGTACCGCCCGCGCCAAGGGCCTGCCCTATCGCGCAGTGCTGTGGCGGCACGCGCTGCGCAACGCCATGATCCCGGTGCTGACCATTCTTGGCCTGCAGTTCGCCTTCCTGCTTGCCGGCACCATCATCATCGAGAATGTCTTTTATCTGCCCGGCCTCGGCCGGCTGGTGTTCCAGGCGATCACCCAGCGCGACCTGATCGTCGTCGAAAGCGTCGTCATGCTGCTGGTCGCCGCCGTCATTGCCGTCAACCTCCTTGTCGATCTTTCTTATGCAGTCGTCGATCCGCGCCTGAGGAGCAGGCAATGACGCTGCACATCGACATCCCCGAGGAGACGTTCGGCAGCATCCTGGCCAAGGCGTTCAGGAACACCGCCTTCGTTGCCGGCTTCGTCATCACCTTGCTGATCCTGACGATGGCGATCATCTCCTACGTCTGGACACCTTATGACGTGACGAAACTGGTGATATCAGACAAGACGCAAGCCCCCTCGCTGGCGCACTGGTTCGGCACCGACCATTTCGGCCGCGACATCCTGTCGATGGTCATGGTCGGCGCCCGCAATTCGATTGCCGTGGCGTTGGTCGCGGTCGGCATCGGCATGGGTGTCGGCGTGCCGCTCGGCGCCTTTGCCGCGGCGCGCGGCGGCCTCGTCGACGAGGCGCTGATGCGGCTGAACGATCTCGTCTTCGCCTTCCCCGCCTTGCTGTCGGCCATCATGATCACCGCCATCTTCGGACCGGGCGCCGTCAACGCCATCATCGCCATCGGCATCTTCAACATTCCGGTGTTTGCCCGTGTCGCACGGGCCGGCGCGCTGGCGATCTGGCCGCGCGAGTTCATCCTTGCCGCGCGTGCCGCCGGCAAGAGCAGCACGCAGATCAGCATCGAACATGTGCTGCCCAACATTGCCACGCTGCTTCTGGTGCAAGGCACCATCCAGTTCGCGTTGGGCATCCTGGCCGAAGCCGGGCTTTCCTATCTGGGCCTGGGCGCCCAACCGCCGATGCCGAGCTGGGGCCGCATGCTGTTCGACGCGCAGACCCGCATGGTGGTGGCGCCGTGGATGGCAATCTTTCCCGGCATGGCGATCGTCGTCACCGTGCTTGGGCTCAACCTTCTGGGCGATGGCATCGCCGACATCCTCGACCCGAAATCGCGGCGGCAGCGATGAGCCTGCTCGAGGTCGAGAACCTGTCGCTGACCATAGGCGACACGCCGATCCTCAAAGGCATGGAGCTTTCCGTTGCGCCCGGCGAGGTCATGGGACTGGTCGGTGAATCCGGTTCGGGCAAGTCGATGACGGCGCTGACGGTGATGCGGCTTCTGCCTCATGCCGGGCGCGTCACCGGGCGCGTCTCGTTCGAAGGCATCGACATCCTCGCGGCAACCGAGGACCAGATGTGCGCGCTGCGCGGTGACGACATCGGCATGGTGTTCCAGGAGCCGATGACGGCGCTCAATCCGGTCAAGACGATCGGCGAACAGGTCGCCGAGGGCATACGCTGGCACACCAGGGCAAGCCGCGCCGAGGCCGAGGAGCGTGCGCGAAAAATGCTCGACCGCGTCGGCCTGCCCTCGGCAAAATTCCCTCTCTCGCGCTATCCACACGAACTGTCCGGCGGCCAGCGCCAGCGCGTCGTCATCGCCATCGCCTGTGCGTTGAAACCGAAGCTGCTGATTGCCGATGAGCCGACGACGGCGCTCGACGTTGTTCTGCAGGCCCAGATCCTCGACCTCCTGCGCGACCTCGTCGCGGAGAGCCGCATGGGCCTGCTGTTGATCTCGCACGATCTTGCGGTGGTGACCGAGATGGCCGACCGCATCACCATCCTGCGCCACGGCGAGGTGATGGAGGCCGGCGACACGGCGCGCACGCTGTCCGAACAGCTCCACCCCTACACGCGCCAACTGGCGCGGGCCTCGATGCATGTGCCGGCGCGGGCGAGGCCGCATGGCGTCGGATCGAGCCAACTCTTGCTTCAGGTCGAGGGCGTGACGCGCGACTATCCTGGCCGGCGCACCTCGCTGTTCAGGCGTGCGCCTGATATCCGTGCCGTGGACGATGTATCCCTGTCGATGGCGCCAGGCCAATCGGTGGCGCTGGTTGGTCGCTCCGGCTGTGGCAAGTCAACGCTCGCCCGCATGATCCTGGCGCTCGACCGACCAAGCTCGGGCACGATCCGGTTTCGCGGCGAGTCCATCACCGGCAAGAGCGAAGCGGAACTGAAGCCGGCCCGGCGTGACATGCAGGTTGTCTTCCAGGATCCTTACGGCTCCTTCGACCCGCGCCAGAAGGTTGAAAAACTGGTCGCCGAACCCCTGCATGTTCTGGACAAGAAGCCGACGCGCGCCGAGCGCCACGAAATGGTGGCGCATGCGCTGCATGAAGTCGGCCTCGACCAGCGCGACATGGACAAATATCCGCATGAGTTTTCCGGCGGCCAGCGCCAGCGCCTTTCGATCGCCCGCGCCATCATCACCCGCCCCAAGCTGGTCGTCGCCGACGAGCCGGTCTCGGCGCTCGATGTCTCGATCCGCGCCCAGATCCTGGATTTGTTCGCCGAGCTCAACCAAAAACTCGGCATCGCCTATCTCTTCATCACACACGACCTGTCCGTCGCCCGTGCCATCACGGACGAGGTGCTGGTCATGCATGACGGCAAGATCGTCGAGCGCGGCAAGACGAACGAGGTGCTGGATCACCCGCAATCCGAGGCGGCCAAGGCGCTGGTCACTGCTGCCCCGAACCTGCAGCGGGCAATCGCTCGGCGGATGCAGGAACAGGGTTAGCCCATCAGATCATCTGGAATATTCCGGGTCCGTGAGCACCGGAAGCGCAGAAAACGCCGCTAGAGCGGGATGAGCTTTATAGGAGTCGTAGGATTCCCAAATCATCGCGGTTCTGATTCAACAT
>NZ_JBWKME010000065.1:0-19627 GCF_056431085.1 Mesorhizobium waitakense
TGCCGCTGGTATCGCACGGGTACTCGATCACAGCTCGGATGTCTTTTTTGGTGACCGGCCAATCCTGGCGGACGCCGCAGCTGAGGGTCCGTCTGCCGGTAATGTGGTCGTCCTTGACAAACTGTTCACCTATGAACCGATCGCCTTACTCCTTCCAAGGAACGACGATGACTTTCGCCTTGTTGTGGATCGAGCCCTGAGCCAGTTCTACAGGTCCGACAATTTTCCTGAGGTGTATCGGAAATGGTTTGGAACGCCGGACGAAGGCGCGTTGGCCTTCTTTCGCCAGGCCGCGATACCGGAGTGAACTTCTCTTTTGGGAGCCAGTGTGTGGCGGGGAACCCTAGCAAATCGGCACGTCGCCAGCCAAAAAATGAGATAGCGCAGTCAAAGCAGCCGCCATCCTGATTGCAGGGCGAGCCTACGCTCATGACGAGGAGCTTGGGCCTGAGACGCCGCCGGCGCCGATGCCCCAGGATATCGTTGCAACTCCGCAGATTCCATTCAACGTCTCTTTTGGGGCTGCCTTTACGACCGACTACGTGTCGCACGGCATCACCAATTCCAACAGTAGACCGGCAATACAGGGCTACGTTGAACCAAGTGTCGAACTCCCGACTGTCGGAAGTGCATATGTCAATGTCTGGTCGTCCAACGTGGACTACGGCGAAGGTTTCGCGGGCGCTGAGATCGATGTAGCGGCAGGTATCAGACCGGAGTTCGGGCCGCTATCGCTCGACGTGGGATACGTGCATTATTTCTACGCGCCTGAACACGTAAGTCCTGACTACGGCGAGATATTTGCCAAAGCGGACTATAACGTCAACGACTTGTTCACGATTGGAGCGCGCGTATTCTTTGCGCCTGACTTCAATCAAAGTGGCAACACGGCGACATTCGTCGCCGGTGGCGTGAGAGTACCTCTGCCTCACGACTTCTCGGCATACGGCGGGGTCGGCTACCAGTTCTTTGAGGATCCCGATGCATTCGAGCAATTCGCATGGACCGCTGGCCTTTCGTACAGCTGGAAGTCACTGACGGCCGATCTTCGCTACTGGGGCACAAATCTCTCCGACGACGAATGCGTCGTTCGCAGCGGATTTTCGGATGGTTGCGATTCCAGGGTGGTCTTCACCCTTTCGTTCGACACCAACTGGTCGGACGTGAAGAACTGGATGTCCGAGAAGTAAGACACCTGCGCATTTCATAGCTTGCAGCGCAGCTGCAGAGCGCAATCTGTGGCCAATCGCCCGCGTGCGATCAGTCGCCCCTGCTCACGTGGTGCCGGAGCTCCCGGCAAGGGGCAGGGAACGCTACGGTAACTTACTCCCTGATCCTTGATTGCGACGTCGCCGACGACAATCAATGCTTCAAGCGCCAGTTCTCCCTGGTCCGATGTCAGACACAGGGGCAGTCGAGCCGTTCGGGAGAACGAGTATCTGGTGGCGTGTGCCGTCTCGCGGCGCAGGACTTCATACGTGATCGCGGGCTGGGCCACGCCGGTGCCTTGAAGGACGAGGGGCATGAGGACAGTTGGGGTGCATTCGGAGGTAGGCAAGCTGCGGACGGTCATGGTCTGCAAACCTTCTCTCGCTCATCAACGCCTGACGCCGGGGAACTGCCATGATCTGCTTTTCGATGACGTGCTCTGGGTCCACGAGGCCCAGAAGGATCATTTCGACTTCGTGCTCAAAATGCAGCAGCGGGGGATCGAAGTCCTTGAATTGCATGACCTCCTTGCCGAGACCCTGGAGCAGGCCGACGGGCGTCGGTTCGTGCTCGACAGGCTGATCACGCCGAATTCGGTCGGCCTCCAGAACGCTTCGTTTATGCGGCCTTGGCTGGACGAGCTTGAGGCGACGCGACTTGGCAACCACCTCATCGGCGGGATTACGATCTCCGACCTGCCTGGCGGGATCGGCAAGGCGATGATGGTCGAGGCCTTCGGAGGAGTTGAATTCATCCTGCCGCCGATACCCAACACCTTGTTCCAGCGCGACCCGTCGTGCTGGATTTATAACGGCGTCACCTGCAACCCCATGTACTGGCCCGCGCGCAAGCCGGAAACGCTGCTTCAGCGTGCGATCTACAAATTCCATCCGTCGTTCCGAGAGGCTGACTTCAAGATCTGGTGGGGCGACTCCGACGAGTCGTTCGCCAGCGCGTCGATCGAGGGCGGAGACGTCATGCCGATCGGTAACGGCGTCGTCCTCGTCGGCCTGGGCGAACGGACGACCCATGAGGCCGTGGGCCAGTTGGCTCTCGAGCTCTTTCGCAACAAGGCCGCCACGCGCGTCGTCGGGTGCCTCATGCCCAAGAGCCGGGCAGCGATGCATCTCGACACCGTGTTCACGTTCTGCGACCGCGATCTGGTCACGATCTTCGAGGAAGTCGTCAATCAGGTCAGGTGCTTCAGCATACACCCCCTGGACGACGAAGGGCATTTCGAAGTCCGTCGCGACGAGCAGCCGCTTCTCGCGGTCGTACAAGAGGCACTTGGCTTGAAACGGCTCCGCTCCGTGCCGACCGGCGGCAACGCATTTGAGGCCGAACGCGAGCAATGGGACGATGGCAATAATGTCGTCGCCCTCGAGCCTGGGGTGGTCGTTGCCTACGACCGCAACACCTACACCAACACGCTTCTGAGAAAGGCCGGCGTGGAAGTCATCACCATCCGGGGCGCCGAGCTTGGACGAGGCCGTGGCGGCGGGCACTGCATGACCTGTCCTGTCTGGCGTGACCCTGTCGACTGAACCGGTCACCACTTCTCAAGGGAGAGAACGCATGAGCTTCAACCTCCGCAACCGGTCGCTGTTGACGGTACAGGACTATACGCCGCGCGAGTTTCAGCATCTGCTCGACCTCGCCCGCGACCTGAAGCGCGCCAAATATGCCCGCACCGAGCAGATGCATCTTCGAGGCAAGGAGATTTGCCTGATCTTCGAGAAGACCTCGACGCGCACGCGCTGCTCTTTCGAGGTCGCCTGCTACGATCAGGGCGCCAACGTCACCTATCTCGATCCGGCCGGCTCCCAGATCGGGCACAAGGAGTCCTTCAAGGACACAGCGCGCGTGTTGGGACGCATGTTCGACGCGATCGAGTATCGGGGATCGGCGCAAAAGGGGGTGGAGGACCTCGCAAGATATGCCGGAGTTCCGGTCTACAACGGGCTGACCGACGAATACCACCCGACCCAGATGCTCGCCGACGTCATGACCATGCGCGAGAATGGCGACAGGCCGATCACCGACATCAAATACGCTTACGTCGGAGACACCCGCTCCAACATGGGGCATTCGCTCATGATTGTCGGATGCCTGATGGGAATGGATGTGCGTATCTGCGGTCCCAAGGAACTCTGGCCGTCCGATGAATACACGAGCATCGCCAAGAAGCTGGCTGAGAAATCCGGCGCGAGATTGACGATCACTGCGGACGTCAAGGCCGCGGTGAAGGACGTGCATTTCATCCATACGGACGTTTGGGTCTCGATGGGCGAGTCCAAGGAGGTCTGGGGCGAGCGTATCAAGCTGCTCAAGCCCTACCAAGTGAACTCTGCCATGATGAAAGCCAGCGGCAACCCGCAGGTGAAGTTCATGCACTGCCTCCCAGCGTTCCACGACACGGAAACCGTCCTCGGCAAGCAAATCGCCGAGAACTACGGCATGGCTGACGGACTCGAGGTTACCAACGACGTGTTCGAGTCGGAAGCCAACGTCGCGTTCGAGCAAGCGGAGAACCGAATGCACACGATCAAGGCACTTCTCGTCGCGACTTTGGGGGACTGACCGAATGCGGGTCGTGATCGCGCTTGGCGGCAACGCGCTTTTGAAACGCGGCGAACCGATGACGGCGGAAGTCCAGCGCAGGAACATCCGTACCGCGGCTATAGCTATGGCGCCGGTTGCCTCCGCACACCAGCTGGTCATCAGCCATGGCAATGGTCCGCAGGTTGGCCTGCTCGCACTGCAAGGGGCAGCCTACAAGGCGGACGAGGCCTATCCGCTGGATGTCTTAGGTGCTGAGACGGAAGGCATGATCGGCTACATGATCGAACAGGAGCTCGGCAATCTGCTGCCGTTCGAGGTACCATTCGCCACACTGCTGACCATGGTCGAGGTCGACGGTAACGACCCAGGGTTCAAGAATCCAACCAAGTTTGTCGGCCCTGTCTACGACGAGGCGCAAGCGCAACAGATCAAGGCCGAAAAGGGATGGACGTTCAAGCTCGACGGCACAATGTGGCGCCGCGTCGTTCCATCGCCGCAACCGAAGCGCATCTTCGAGATGCGGCCGATACGCTGGCTGCTGGATCAAGGTACGGTCGTCATTTGCGCCGGCGGTGGCGGCATTCCTACGATGTACGCGCCCGATTCCGACCGCAAGCTCGTTGGCGTCGAGGCGGTCATCGACAAGGACCTCTGTACGGAGCTCCTTGCCCGCGAGCTTGATGCCGACCTGCTCGTGATGGCGACCGACGCGGAGGCGGTATTCCTGGGGTGGGGCACGCCGCAGGCCAAGGCGATCCACAGGGCCAGTCCAGAAGCAATTTCGGAGCACACGTTCCCCGCCGGCTCGATGGGTCCGAAGGTCGATGCTGCCTGTCAATTTGCGAGGGCGACGGGTCACATGGCAGCCATCGGCGCACTTGCCGACATCGAGGCGATCGTGCAGGGCGAGAAGGGCACAATTATCGGCGGGGGCTTCACGGGCCTTAGCTACCACTAGGCATCTCCCGCCCAACAGATTGGAATTCTTGGTAATGCAAGGCTTGGATCCGACCAAAAGCGAAACCGCCACCGGGCGAGTCGTTTCCGCACCCGAACAGGGCCTGCCACCGCATTCGGAAAGCCGCAAAAGCCTCGGGATAGCGGCGTGCACGGCGATTGTGGTCGGTAACATGGTCGGGTCGGGTTTCTACCTGTCGCCCGCTGCCGTCGCCCCCTATGGCAACCTTGCGATCCTGACCTGGATTGTAATGGGCGCAGGGGCAATCTGTCTGGGGCTGACCTTCGCCAGACTGGCGCGTTTGGCTCCGGCGACGGGCGGACCTTACGCCTATACCCGCCTGGCCTATGGCGACTTTCCCGGCTTTCTCATCGCGTGGGGCTACTGGATATCGATCTGGGCTTCGCTGCCGGTAATCGCCGTCGCCCTTGCTGGGGCTGTGGTCGACCTGTTCCCCATGCTGCGGGGTCGTGGGATGGTCGTCGCCCTTACCTTGGGCGCGATCTGGGTTGTCGTGTTCGTCAACCTGCGAGGGGTAGGCGCCGCCGGCCTCATATCGCAGGTCACAACCTACGCCAAGCTGGTGCCGTTCGGAGCCGTCGCGGTGGTGGGCCTGCTCTACGTCGACACCTCGCACTTCAGCGAGTTCAATCCGAGCGGCCTGCCAATCCTGCAAGCAGGCGCGGCGCTTGCGCCGCTGACAATGTTCGCTTTCCTGGGGCTCGAGTCGGCCACTGTCCCTGCCGGCGATGTCCGCGACCCGGAGCGCACGATTCCCCGCTCAACGGTGCTGGGGATCACAATCGCAGCGACCCTCTATGTGTTCGGAACGATCGTGGTCATGGGCGTCTTGCCGCGGCAGGAACTCGTCCATTCGCTCGCTCCGTTCTCCGACGCAGCTCGTGTGATGTGGGGGCGCGCAGGCGCGATCTCGATTGCGATCGCGGTGATCCTGTCGTCGATCGGTGCGCTGAATGGCTGGACCTTGCTGATGGGGCAGGTGCCGATGGCGGCGGCGCGCGACGGGCTGTTCCCACCGCTTTTCGGCAGCCTGTCGACGCGAAATGTCCCGGCGATCGGAATCGTGGTCTCGGCTGTGTTGGCGACCCTGCTCGTTCTCGTTCAGGCTGCCGGGTCAGGAGGCTTCTCGGCGTTCTACACACTGGTCGTTGGCTTGAGCACGATGGCAGCGGTCATCCCTTACGCCTTCTGCGCCTTGGCAGGCAGCCTTGTCTCGGCACGTGTCAGCGGCGGCGCGCGTATCCCGCGCGTGAGCGCCGTCGAACTTGTGGCGTTCGTATTCGCCATGTTCACGCTCTATGGTTGCGGAGCGGAGCCGGTCCTCTATGGCTTGGTCCTGTTGCTGCTCGGTATTCCGGTGTTCGTCTGGCAGCGGCGACGCGCCATCACGATGGCCTGATAGAGGCTCCAGTCATGCCGATCGGTGGTCCTCTCCTGGAATCGGACAACCCTACGCCGCTGCCCAGCGTTCCACCGGTGACCTCCCGGCACCAGGACCTTGGGCGGATCACGTTGACCGTGCTGTTCATCGGCGGTCTGCTTGTTACCAGCATCTGGATCATGCGGCCGTTCCTGCCGGCACTCCTTTGGGCTACGACGCTGGTTCTCGCGACCTGGCCATTGTTGCTTCGCGTGCAGCGCTACGCCGGCAACCGCCGTGGCATTGCGGTATTAGTGATGACCTTGGCGGTGCTGCTGGTTCTTATCGTGCCGCTTTGGGCGGCGGTGAGCACAGTCGTCACCAACATAGATGTAATCGGCGACATGGCGCGCACGCTGCTGTCCCTGCGGGTACCGCCCCCCCCGGATTGGCTGGCCGGAATTCCCGTGGTTGGGGCTCGGGCCGCCCAGGCATGGGGCAGGTTGTCTTCGGCTGGCCTGGATGAACTGGCACCCAAGCTTACTCCCTATGCTGGCGCGCTGACACAGTGGATCGCATCGGCTGCCGGAGGCCTCGGCAGCATGCTCCTGCAATTCCTGCTGACTGCCGCCATCGCGGCGGTAATGTACGCCAAGGGGGAACAGGCGGCGGCTGCGATGATACTCTTCGGCCGACGATTGGCCGGCGATCGTGGAGAGAAGGCCATTTATTTGGCGGGTCAGGCGATTCGCAGTGTGGCGCTGGGGGTCGTTGTGACGGCCTTGGCACAGAGCATCATAGCCGGCATCGGCCTGCGGCTGGTCGGCCTGCCATTCGCGGTGCTGCTCACAGCGCTGATGTTCGTGCTCTGCCTGATACAACTCGGTCCAGGCTTGGTGCTTATCCCGGCAGTAATCTGGATGTACTATTCAGGCAGCACCCTCGGCGCGACCGTTCTGCTGCTCTTCGCAATTGTCGCCATGACGATCGACCAGTTCATTCGACCGATCCTGATCCGGAGAGGGGCCGACTTGCCCTTGCTTCTGATCCTTGCCGGGGTGGTTGGCGGGCTGATTGCGTTCGGCATCCTCGGCATCTTCATAGGCCCTACCGTCCTAGCCGTAGCCTATACCCTGCTGAACGCCTGGATGCAGGAAGATCCGACGCCTGTCGTGGCGAGGCAGTGATACGCCGATAACGCGGCGATGTAGCAAGAAAGCGTCTTCGTCAACAACCTGCACGTCCGCGGCTACAAGGAAGAGGGCACCACGAGTACTCCGTTCGACATGGTGGTATTGAACTACCTCGACCGCTTCCGTCTGGTGGAGGACGTGATTAATCGATTGCTTGAGCGCGCGCTGCCTACTTCAGGCAGGCAATTCACGAGAGAAGCTGATCGAGCACAAGCAGTACATTGACAAGCACGGCGACGACATACCGGAGATCAGTGGATGGAAATGGGGCCTGACGGGAAATGCCGGCAGCGAGCGGAGAACCTCGACCGAGGAGGACAACATCTGAGCCGCCGAACGACGGCCAGCAGCTGTGCCTTGTGCTACCGTAACTTACCTTCTGCTTATTGATCGTGGCGGGTGACACCGCAATCAATATAGCGGAGCAAACTGCAGGCTCTTTCAGCGCTCGGCTACAGCGCCCGCATAATCCGGCGACGGCCGCAGCCCACCCCACATGGGAACGGGTCATGTCGCATTTCCGCCTTTTGAAACAGACCCGACAGATGACCGAGTACTCCTGCGGCGCATCGGCCTTGCAGTCGGTGTTCAGCTATTGGGGCCAGGAGATGGAAGAGGAGGCTCTGATGAGGCTCCTCGGCACTAACCCCGAGGTCGGCACCTTTCCTCAAGATCTGGTTCGTGGCGCTCGCGCGCTGGGTTTCGATGCCGAGATGAAAGAGAACTCTAGTCTCGACGATCTGGAGCGGTTCACGTCCGCCGGTCATCCGGTGATCGCGTTGGGGCAGGTCTGGAGGAGCGAGAAGGACACGCCGGAATCGGCGGCCGACGAGTGGGATTGCGGGCACTACATTGTGGTTCTCTCGGTCGACGCCGACTACGTCTACTTCCAGGACCCGTACATACGGATGGGCAAGGGCTTCGTGCCCAGATCGGCATTCGACGAGCATTGGCATCAGATCATGGGAGGCATCGCGCATGCCAGGTCTGCCGAAATGCATCGCGTCGCAATATTCATAAAGGGAAACGAGTCGGCTATACGCCCAGGCACCGATCAATTCGACTTGTCAAAGCTCGATTTGAGCCAGCTAGGTTCCTTAGATCTGATAAGCATCCATTTCCCGCGATATCTGCTGCCGTTCGATTTCCTCGCTGAACTGAAACAGCTGTTCGAGGGCGGGTTGGTTCGCCCGGATGCATTCGCGATTACGAGAAAGGACAGCGAGGGCAGGATATCGGGAATGCAAGGTGGGCGCCTGGAGGACGGCGAGGACGTCGTCGAGGTCAATGCCTTGATCGCAGCGCTTGCAGCCCAGGCGCGCGGCGACACGGCAGAAATCCGGACGAGCGCAAAGGCGGCGGCGCGAGCGGCTGGTGCCGGTGACTTTGGTCTGTCTGCTGACGACCTTCGCCGGCGCGCGGAGCGACTGCGTCCTGGGCATTCCGAAGTCGTCGTTCTGTTGGAGAACCGTTGGGAGTCGCGGTTCAACGATGTGACGCGCCGTCACGGAGGCACGGTTGCCGAACAGAAGATGATCTCTGCCGCTGCCCTCGCGAAAATGGGCGGTTGGATTGTGCCATCAACCGCGTGATCCGGCGGCTCGGGCAGCGGTATTTCCGGTGAGCCGCCAGGAGTTTCGAAATGGAAGGCGCAACTGCCTCACGGCCGTTGCGCCGGCTACTGTAACTTACTTGTCGCCGCTGTGCATCCTGCAGGCGAAGGGGCAAACTAATGCGAGTGTCTGCGAAGTACCAATGAAAGACCCGAGCAACAGGTCAATGCCGCTGACGGCCGCGATGGTCCGGTTCGTTGATGTGGCGGAGTTGATCAAGACCCGCAGCATCTCGGACGAGGTCTTGCAGGATATGTGTGAAGACTACCGGCTGGCTCGCGCGACGCTCACCAGACTGAAGAAAGCGAAGCCAAGGCGGCCGGCAGAGATTTCCGAATACACGACCCTGGTGTCCGAACTCGAAGACGAGATCATCCGCCGCTTGCTGGGTGACGAAGAACGGCCGACGGTTAACAAGGAGTAGCGGCGATGTCGGATGCCATACATCCTGGGGCGCCTCATCACTTGCCTTCATTCATAACCGCGCCAGGGGAGACGGACTACTTCTACAACGGTTCTCTGATTTTTATCATCATCATGTTTGTCGTGCTCGGCAGCCTCTACTTCCGACTTCACGCACTGCCCCGAACATCTCGCACATGACAACTCGAACAAGGTCCAGTTTCAGCTCGTAGGTGTGCTCGCCCTGCTGGCGTTGTTTACCCACAACAACGTCTTCTGGGTTGCCGCGTTGTTGCTCGCGCTTGTTCGCATCCCGGATATTGCTACGCCGCTCATCGCGATGGCTGAGTCTCTTGCGAAATTGGCTGGCGGGAGGTGGCGTGGCGACCGGACCCGATGCGCCGTCGCAGCTCTCGCAACAATTCGAATCCGTCGAGACAACTATTCGACCAGCAGGTCTCCTGGCAGCCCGGCCGGAATTGCAGCCGATCGGAAGTAGTTCTCCGCCTCCCAGGGGAGGGAGCGCGCAGCCGGGTATCCCGGGCGCCCCTGCCGAAGCGGAGCAGGCGCCGACTGAGAGTGGCCCGGATTGGCGGTCGCGTGTCGTCTAGCGAAAGGACTTCGCCATGATTGAGTTACTGCTTTGCTCGCTGGTCACCATCCTTCCCGACTTTCTGGTTCGGCGCTACGTGCAGGGCAAGAAGCTCGGCCGGGAGATCACTCTCTATTCAGTATGGTTCGAACTCCGATACGGCATAACCGCTTGCCTGATGCTGACGATCGGTCTGTTTACGCTGATCCTCTATTTCCACCCGTCTACTACGAGCGCCATCTCGTTCTATCGAACCGTTCCGGTTCTTCCGGAAGGTGCCGGGCGCGTTGACGAGGTCCTCGTGAAGGTCCGGGACACTGTCAAAGCCGGTCAGCCGATCTTCAAGCTCGACAGCTCCGAGCAGGAAGCGGCCCTGGAGACGGCGCGTCGGCGCGCGTCCGAAACTGACGCCGCCGTCGAATTGGCGAAGGTCCAGTTGGTAGTCTCGGGCGCGCAGATCGAGGAGGCGCAAAGCGCCTACCAGCAGGCGGTGGACGAGTTCGCGACAAAGACGGAGCTTATGGAGCGCAATGCCTCGACGGTGGCGCGGCGCGAAATCGAGAAACTTCAGAACATCGTCAACGGAAGGGCGGCGGCCGTATCTGAGGCAGTAGCGAATAAGGATATGATCGCGACCCAAATCTCGACGGTTCTGCCGCGCAGAAAGCAAGTGCGGAGGCCACGCTCCGTCAGGCGCAAGTCGAGTTGGACAAGACCACCGTGCGCGCCGGGGTGGCGGGGACCCTTGAACAATTCACCCTTCGCAAAGGAGACGTGGTCAATCCCCTCATGCGTCCCGCCGGTGTGCTGATCCCGTCCGACGCGTGGCGATGGGGATTGATAGCTGGATTCAACCAGCTTGAACCTCAGGTGATGAAGCCGGGTATGCTGGCGGAGGCGACCTGCGTGTCCAAGCCGATGACCATCATTCCGATGCTCGTAACGGATGTGCAGGGTCTGATTGCATCAGGACAGGTTCGCGCCTCAGACCAGCTGATAGATGCTCAACAGGCGACGACCCCCGGAACCGTCACGGTCTATCTCGAACCACTATTTGCGGGGACGTTCGACGATGTTCCTCCGGGCAGCAGTTGCATCGCGAACGCCTACACCAGCAATCACGACATCCTGGATAGCCAGGATCTCAGCACCCCGAAGCGATTGTTCCTTCATCTCGTGGACACTGTCGGCGTGATCCACGCGATCGTACTTAGGATCCAGGCCCTGCTTTTGCCTGTCAAGACATTGGTCTTCTCGGGCGGCCACTGACAGTGCCGTATCATCACTGATCGGCGGACAGTCGCTCCGCAGCAGCCATGCGACTCAGAACAAGGCTCTAAGCTAAGGTGCCGTGCCTTGCACTTTCACGACGGGCATTCTTCGGCCTGCATGTTGTCAGGGAGGCAAGCGTGGCTCAGCGGGGTTGCAGGGCGGCAGACACGGCGTCCATCAATGTTTTTGCCGGACACGGCTTCTCGAGATAGGCTGCGCAGCCTGCAGCCATGGCGGCGTCTTGGGTCGCCTTAAGCCCATTGCCGGTGATAAAGATGACCGGGACATCGGAACCTGATCTGCGCTGCTGAAGCGCGAGTTCTATTCCCGAGATGCCGCTAAGATGGATGTCTAGGATGAGGCAGGCCGCATCGCGCAGGTCTGCATACGCTTGAAATTCCTCGGCGGAGGAATACCCGGTAACCTCGAAGCCCTTTGCTCTCAGCAGCCTCGCGATTCCCTTGAGAAAACCGGGATCGTCATCGACGACCAGTATGCGCATGGACCCTATTCATCCAGATTGGACATCCAGAGTAGCTGCTCAACTCGGTTGTCGGGGGTTGATCTCGATCCAGAATAGCAAGGCGAACGCGATCGCTGCTATTGTCCAATCGGACATGTTGGACGCAAATCTTACAGCAAATGCAAAAACGTCAGGCAGGCGACTTCGCGGACGAGCTCAGGTCGGCGTCGGCCTGCTCTGACAGAATTCCCAAGCGTTCGGCGAGCGAGACGAGGTCGGTAATCGTCCGGGCGCCCAGTTTTTCGAATATCCTGTGCCGATGTGCTTTTATCGTCCGTTCGGTAATACCGAGAGCGTAAGCCGTTTGCTTGTTCAGGCGCCCCCTCACGATGAAGTCGAACACCTGGCGCTCGCGCGGTGTCAACGTTTCCAGCAGTGCGTGCGCATCTCGCATCCGTTGCTGGTGCTTGGACTCTGTATCGTGCCGCGCGATCGCGCGTCCGATGCTTTCGAGCAAGGCCTGACCCGCCACCGGCTTGGTCAGAAAGTCCTCGGCGCCGGACTTGATCGCCGTGACCGTGGTCGGAATGTCGCCGTGACCCGTGAGGAAGACGATCGGGAACGGCGAACCAATCTCGACCAGTCGCCGCTGCAGGGCAGGCCCGCTCAAGCCGGGCAGGCTGACATCGAGGAGAATGCAGCCAACTTCCGCCCCGGCGCAAACCTGCGCCAGAAACTGGTCTGCGCTGGGGTATTCGGCAACCTCGTAGCCGTGCAGACGCAGCAGCCGCGCGGTTGCATGACGGAACAGGCTATCGTCGTCTACAATATGAACTAGGCTGCCCATCGGATTCACATCGCACCGGCATTCGCGAGCAGCGTGATGTAGAACGCCGCGCCGCGAACCTTCTCAGTCAAGAGCGACAACCCACAGCCAGCGCCCAGCTCGCGTTCTCAGCATGAACTTGGTCGCTCAGGGCTTCATCGAAAGGTGCCCATGCCAAAATTGCCACTTGACGTATCTTAGGCAGAATCGCTTTGTATTAACGTGAAAAGCATTCTTTCTTTTCGGCGGTGCGTTATCTGGTTGTAACTTGTCCCTAGGGACAATGTCTTGACGGCCACTGATCGCTGGTACAATTCCAATCTGCCCGCTCTAAGTTTAGAGCTTGCTCCTATTCACGCGAATGTCAACGGTCGAGAGTCGATGAGCAGGTCTCTGCCTTCGTGGAGGGTCGAAATGATTGACGCGGACGAGATGCGCTGCCTGACTACCCCTGCTCCCGCCGCTGCGTTGGACCGCTATGACGGCGCAGCGACTGCTGATCCTGCAACATCGCGCTCCGATGAAATCCACCGCGAGTTGGACCGCGTGGTGGATTCCGTTCGGTTCGACGCGTCAGAGCGCAATCGGCGGTTCCTTGCATATGTGGTCGAAGAAGCGCTGGCAGGCAGGGGAGGGCGCATCAAGGCATACAACATCGCGACCGAAGTGTTTGGCCGCGACGTCAACTTCGATCCCCAGCTTGATCCGGTGGTACGGATGGAAGCCCGCCGGTTGCGCAGATCGCTTGAGCGCTTCTATCTCATCTGCGGCGACAACAGCTCGATCAGGATTGCCATGCCTAAAGGCGGCTATGTGCCCGAGTTTCAGACTGCTGCCCTCTGGTCACCGTCAGCTAGTGACGCACAGGCGAATGCCCCCAGCGAACCGGCTGGAACGGAGCGCGCGTCGACGATCCTTGTGGCGCCATTTGATGCCGAAGGCGATCAATCTATGTTCCTGCATTTCAATCGCGGATTTGCCGAACAGGTCACAATCGGTCTAGCTCGTTTCCCCGAAATCGCCGTCTTTGAACGGCCTTCGGACGCGCATTACGCATCGGCGGCAGCCGGTGAGCAACGCCGCAATGCGAATGGGGAGTTTGTCCTGACCGGCAGCACCGCACTCTTCGCCGGCTCTCTCAACGTGAAAGCCGTTCTAGTTCAAGCGCGGACCGGGCGGGTGCTCTGGGGGCAGAGCTTCGAACGAGACCTCCAATGCGGGAATGTGCTGAGCATCCGCGACGAGGTGGCGAATTCGCTCGTGCGCGCGTTGGCACAACCCTACGGCGTCATCAGCAGCATAGCCAATGCCGCTGCCCAAGCGAAGGAACCGCGGTCCCTAAGTCCTGTCGAGTGCGTCATCAGGTTTTACGAGTACAAGCGGACCTACCGGAGGGACCTCTTTTCAGGTGCGCGTCAGTGTCTCGAACGAACCGCAATCACCAACCCGGATTATGCCGAGGCGTTCGCCTGCCTGTCTCAACTGTACACCGATGGGCATCGGTTTGGGTTCGCACCCACGGAGTCCCCCTCTGGACTGCGCCGGCAGGCCATAGAGCTTGCGGATAGGGCGGTCCAGCTGGCTCCCGATTCCAGCCGCGGCCATCATGCTCGGGGACTGGCTTATTGGTTTGCTCAGGACGTGCCCGCCAGCCTGAAGGCCATGCAGATGGCCCTCGCCTTCAACCCCAACGCGACAGACATCATGACCGATCTGGGTCTGATCTGGTCCTTGCTGGGTGAATGGGGCAAAGGAGTTCCACTGCTCGAGAAGGCCTCCGCACAACAACTGTCGCGGCTCGGCGCCAACTGCGTGGGATTGTCCCTCTATCATTTCGTGAACGGACGCTACGAAGAGGCGCTGGCCGAAGCGCGTGATGTGGACATGCCGGACGTGACGCATGGCTTTGTGGCCCGAGCGATCTCCCTCGTTCGCCTCGGGCGGAAGGAAGAGGCCGCCCGGGCTGTCCAGAGGATTGTTGAACTCGCTCCTTGTCGCGGCGGCGGCATTCTGGCCGACTTGGCCGGCGTCAACGCCAATCCCGACCTGGCCGACAAGGTCTTGGCAGCATTGCGAGAAGCCGGGCTTTCGACGGAGGTCACACGCCACTGAACCGTGTGACGAGGGCACGGATCCGCGGCATTCGAACGACATCCTTCCGGCTCGGAGTTCGTCGTCGTCCCGGCGATGAGTTCTTCCTCCTGTCCTTACCCGCTCGCTGGTGGCACATCCACTGCACCTTCGCGACCAGCGCGCCGAACTGGCCCGATGCCGATGGCGCCGATTGCCAGCATCTTACCGGCCACCAATCTCACTTGCTCGGAAACGACAAGGAGGCCCCACGGCTGCCACTGCGAGTCCGGCCGACACGTCAACCAGCCCAATCGATAGCCTGAGAGGCTCGTAAACACCGGCAACCGAGGAGCCGCAAGAGTCCAGCCAACAATCTCGCGCTCGCGCGGGCTGGCGGTCGCGCCTATCCCGCTATCGCCGGACTGCCCCCCGAGACCGGCATCTATGCCAGCATCGCCCCACTGATCGCCTACGCCGTGTTGTCATCGCCCGATGACAGGAGGTCGAGGGTGCCGTACGCAAGCAAGGCCGCCACCACATCTGGTGCCTGAAGGAGGCGGACAACCAGTCTGATCGTAGTCCGCGAAACGGGCTCAGTGCGTCTGCTCGACCCGAACTATGCTGCCGCGCATGCGTATGCGGCCGCGAGCCGAGTAGTGCTCCTAGAGGGGACATATTCGACTCGGAAAACCTAGCTTCTTCCGCTTGTTCACTCTGCGGCCGGGACGGTGCGTGGATCGAGCCGCAGCGACTCGGGCGTGACAGCCCGTTCGGCCGGCAGTGTCCTGAACGCCCTCTTTGCAGCCTGCGATACCGGAGCGCGACGGCTGATACGCAGGAGAGCATATGCGGCGAGCACTGCGTGAGGGAGGGCCGTTGCGAGGAACAGGCTCTCCGGTCGCATCTTGGTCATCACCGCGGCTCCCAGCACCGGCCCGACAATTGTGCCGAACCCATAGAATAACAGCAGACCGCTCGACACCTTGACGAACTCATCCGGGCGGGCGTGGTCGTTTGCATGCGCCACTGCGACCGAATAGAGGGTGTAGGCCAGGCCCCCGTAGGCTGCGGTGGTGACAATCACGAGTGCCGCCGATCGTGGCTGGAGTACGAAGATGAGAAGTCCGAATGCGGCCGCTCCGACCGCCGCGCCGGCCAGCACAAAGCGGCGGTCGGTGATGTCGGACAGCCGACCCGCGGGAAACTGGAGAGCGGCACCGGCGAGCACAACTACGCTTGCCATCAGTGCAATACCCGCGTTGCCAATTCCGATGCGGGCACCATAGACGGCTCCGAGCGTCCCCCAGGCTCCGTTGGCAATACCTGTCATGAGGCAGCCGACCAGGGCGATCGGGGAAGTAGCATAAAGACCTTTCAGATCGAGAGTGACATCCTCAAGCGGTTGCGGTGTCACTGCCGATGATACTGCCGTCGGGATCAACGCGAGGCAGAAGAAGATCCCCGCGACCATGAACAATGACGCGTCCCCGACGTCGCCTATGGCGACAATCATCTGGCCGGCCATGATCGAGACATAGGACACGATCATATAGAGGCCGAAGACGCGGCCGCGGTTGTCATTGGTCGCCTTCTCGTTCAACCAACTCTCGATGACCATATAGGCGCCGGCCATGGCGAAGCCTGTGAAGGCGCGCAGAGCGATCCACACATACTGCTCGATTATCAAACCCGTCAGCAGCGCGATGATTGCACCAGCCGCTGCAAAGGTGCCGAACGCACGGACGTGCCCGATCCGACGGACAAGCCTAGGTGCGAAGATGCAGCCGGCGACGAAGCCGCCCGCCCAGGCAGTTCCGAGCAGGCCAAGCGACGCTGTCGAAAAGCCCTCCGCCTGCCCACGCAACGGCAAGAGCAAGCCATGCAACCCTGTCGCTGCAAGCAGGAATCCAGTGCCGCGAAGAAGCGACAGGATCGGGCGGTAGCCGAGAGGTAAGAGGTAACCCAGCATCTTCCGATAGGGCTCAACAGACTTGGCACCCACACTAACTGGCCGCCGGCCGCCCAAAGTCAACACATGAGCCATACATAAGTGCGCAAAGAGGGCACGTTATTGTCTTATGAGAAGCACGCAGCCTGAGCCTCGCGCCACCTCAAGGGCATGGTTTTGAGGTATGGCTGGGCTAATCCGATCCTGAGCTATCGCGGTCCGTCACCCTCAGAGCCTGCACGCTGACAGCCGCAACGAGCCCAGTCAGCACAATCCCGGCGAAACCGATCACCAATGACAGCAACCGCGCCGAAACATGTTTGGGCGTAAAGTCGCCATAGCCGATAGTGAGCCCTGTCACGAAGGTGAAGTAGAGGGCCTCGTCGATCCGCCAACTCTCTATGCGCCAGATCATAAGCCCGGACCCAACCATGACCAGGAGAATCCCCGACAGGATGGGCCAGACGACACGAAGTTGCTGGACGAGCGCCATGAAGAACAGACGCCTCATTTGCCTTGCTTGCGGCTTGTCGCGTGTCTTTGCCGACATGATCTCCGACCTTTCTGCTGTTCACGGTCAGGAACGCCGCCGATGGTCACGTTGACTTCACGGTATAGCCGGCGGCAGGATGTACAGCGTCATGGCGAAGATCATGTATACCATCAACACGAGGACGCCGACGAACCATGCCGACCGTCCGCTGTTCGTGACGAACATCGCGGTTAGGGTCGCGATTAGCACCATCACCACGGCACCCGGCCAGAACTGCAGGTCCATCGGCGACGGGCCGACCAGGTAACTCAGCAGCACCAGCACGGGTGCAACGAACAAAGCGATCTGGGAAGCGCTTCCCAGCGCGATCCCCACGCTCAAGTCGAGCCGGTTCTTGCGCGCGCCGGAAAACGCCGAGGCCATTTCGGCGGCGCCACCAACCAGTGCGACGACGATAAAGCCGACAAAAGCAGGGGTCATCCCCAAAGCTTCGGCTGCCTTTTGAACTGACTCGACGAAGATCTCGCTGACCAGGGCCACGAGTACTGTGACACCGACCAGCGTGGCCAGAGCCAGTCTAATCGGCCACGGTGCTTCACCTGCTTCGGCATGCTCCGCCGCGGCAAAGACCTCACGATGTGTACGGAGCGTGAACAACAGGCCTAGTCCATATCCGACGATCAGCAGAACGGCCAGGCCAAGGCTGAGCTTTTGGGTGACCGCTGCAGTTGAGGTCGAGTCCACTTCTGCGACAGCCGAAGGCATGAGGAGGGCGATTGTTGCCAGGAAAAGCAGACCCGACTGAAGACGCGCGCTGGCTCTATTGAATTCCTGGAAATGGTATCTGAGTCCGCCGAGCAGAAACGAGGCCCCCAGCATGAACAGCGTGTTGGTGACGATCGCGCCGGCAATGGATGCCTTTACCAACGTGTACTCTCCGGCGCGCAGGGCGGCCAGTGCGATGACCAGCTCGGTCAGATTTCCCAAGGTGGCATTGAGTAGCCCACCGGCGGCATCACCTGTCTCGGCGGCAACGGATTCGGTAGCGTGACTCAGCAACCCCGCCAGCGGCACGATGGCAAGCACCGACAAGACAAAGAGCGCCGTGTGGGCTTCGGGAGTGAACTTCGCGGCGGCGAACACCACCGGCACAGCGACCAGCAACCACAGCATGGGGCTTTGGCGAATCTCCGTCAGAAGGGGGCTCAACTGTTCACTCCTGTTCGGTCACCCAGACGGATCGGTGTTTGCCCTGACAATGCACCTGGCTACTGGTAGCGATCATAATATCCGCCGGCGGATAGCCGAAACTCACACCATAGCCGCATTTGACGCCCTCGATGATACCAGCGCTCGACGAGATAGCAAAGCGTCGTGCGCGATCATGTTCGGCCGCTCGGCATGGCGGGCTCAGGTTTTGGCCATACGACCTGCAGATATTGCTCCGGCGGGCAGCTCTGCTGCTGCGAAACGTAGAAGGCATAGACCTCGATCCGGATGTGGCCGAATCGATCGGCTTGGTTGCTGGCGAACTGAACCTGCCACGGTCAGAAGTGCTACGGACCATCCTGCGCGACTCGTTGATCAGCGGTGGCCGGCTACCAGTCGATACGATCGACCTGAAACCGCGCTTGAAAGTGTTCCGAGTGCGTATGCGAGGCATCGGGCTGATCTATTCGCCGAAGAGCAACGAAAACCGGAGCCCTTGTGTTAGCCCCTACCTCGATGCGAAGGGCGGGCGTTGGGCATCTGAGACGCCGGCTCGTCTTCAAGGTCGGTGGATGCGATGACGTGCGAATAGACAGTGCCGTGCTCGTTGAAATAGCGCAGCATCCGGAGCGGGGCCTCGTCCCTCAGAGTATCGCCGCGGCTGCCTTCGAGGCAATTCGAACGTGCCGCCCCAGCGCGCCTTGGCGTTCTCCAACTCGCGGTCAATCTCTGCGTTGATGTCCATCAAAGCCGTCGCGTTTCATTTGGCGTGAATGTCATACTTCCAACAGAATACTACTGTTTCTTGGTAGCCGGCCAAAGGCGGGGCTTTTGGGAGGAGACTCTGACCATGAAACGCTATTTTCCGATTGCCCTCGCAGTTGCGATTATCGGTTTGACCGGCCACGCAATGGCGGAGGAAGTGGACATGTCGAAGCTCACCTGCAAGGAGGTGATTGCTATGCGGCCCGCCAAGATTGCTCGCGTTGCCATGTGGGTGAACGGCTATGTCCATGGCAAAGCTGGCAACGCCAAAATCGACACTGACAAGACAGATGCCAATGCAGAGAAGATCGCTGCTTATTGCAAGAAGCACCCCGACGCCACGGTGGCGAGCGCGTTAGAGGCGGTCGCCAAGATGTAGCAGAAGATTAAATGAAGCCTAACTGACGGGCGCCTGGACTCGACGGCCCGGTTAACCGGTGTCGGACCGGACCCTGTTCAGGAAACGCACTGGCGGGCTTCCATGTGACGACCCGGCTACTCGCGCCCTCATGCCCGGCACTTAAGCCACTGATTGAATTTGCTGAAATGTGGTAGCGGGAGAGGAACCGGGATCCAACCTTCTCTCGCACGAATACGTGCCTCTTCGCGAATTGTCGATTCGAGAATTCCAGCTTGGCGCCGAGCCCCACGAAGGTGGCGGTGAAGGA
>NZ_JBWKME010000066.1:0-6593 GCF_056431085.1 Mesorhizobium waitakense
TGCCGCTGGTATCGCACGGGTACTCGATCACAGCTCGGATGTCTTTTTTGGGGACCGGCCAATCCTGGCGGACGCCACAGCTGACGGCCCATCGGCCGGTGAAGTGATCGTCCTTGACAGGCTGTTCACGTATGAGCCGATCGCCCTGTCCCTCGCAAGAAACGACGATGACTTTCGCCTTGTTGTGGATCGAGCCCTGAGTCAGTTCTACAGGTCCGACAATTTTCCTGAGGTGTATCGGAAATGGTTTGGAACGCCGGACGAAGGCGCGTTGGCCTTCTTTCGCCAGGCCGCGATACCGGAGTGAACTTCTGTTTAGGCAGCGAGTTTGGCGGGGGACATTGGAGAATTAGCACGGCACTCTGATCAGCATCCCTCGCCGGCGAATGGAGTTTGGGAAATGGATATGAAGGTCGCGGGTCTTAATTTCAGCCGAATGGTCTTCATTGCCATGATGCTGGCCGGCAGCTCGCTGCCGGTCCAGGCGCAGAGCCAGCAGAGCCAGAAGGCAGCTGCTGATGCATCGGCGACCGGGGCTCCGGCTCCCGAAGCACAGGCCCCAGAGCCGTTGTCGGACGATGAGCTTGAAGTCCTTGTGGCGCGGATCGCACTCTACCCAGATCAGTTGATCGCCGTGATTTCAGAGTCCTCGCTGTATCCGCTCCAGATCGTGGAGGCTTCGCGCTTCCTGGACAAGAAGGCAAAGGACGCCAGCCTGCAGCCCAAGGACACCTGGGACGGCAGCGTCATTTCCCTCCTCAACTATCCCGAGATCGTCAAGATGATGAACGACGACCTGGAATGGACACAGGACCTGAGCGACGCCCTGACCTACCAGTCGAAGGACGT
The DNA here is from genome assembly GCF_056431085.1 of Mesorhizobium waitakense. Taxonomy (NCBI): domain Bacteria; kingdom Pseudomonadati; phylum Pseudomonadota; class Alphaproteobacteria; order Hyphomicrobiales; family Phyllobacteriaceae; genus Mesorhizobium; species Mesorhizobium waitakense. The sequence goes on from NZ_JBWKME010000066.1 coordinate 850, forward strand.
CCTTGCCGCCATTCAGCAATTGCGCGACGAAGCCGTTGCCAAGGGCATCATAAAATCCGACGACAAGGTCACGGTCGTCCAGGAGAACGACAATGTCGTCATTCAGCCGGCGGCGGCCGAGAAAATCTATGTGCCCCAGTACCAGCCTGAGATGCTCTACGCGCCGGACTACCAGCCGGCGCCGGTTTCCTACTATCCGGAACCCTATCCCAGTTACTATTACCCGACGGCGCCTTACTTCGCTGCCGCGGTGACCGGTGTGCTTTGGGCAGCCGCTGTCGACTGGGACAACTGGGACGTTTGGGGCGGCGGCGGCTGGGGCGGCGACATCGATATCGACTGCAACAAATGCTTCAACAACATCAATGGCAAGGTCAATTGGAACGACGTGGACTGGAAGAACGTCGATCGGTCCAAGATAAACATCGACAGGGACCAGTTGGCCAAGTTTGATCGCACGAAAATCAAGGACAACATCAGAGCCGACCGAGGAAACTCCATTCGAAACAAGGCGACCAACGTCAGAAATGAGCGTGCTGGGAACCTGTCCACCGCCAGGGCGAAGACCGCGGATGTGCGCAAGAGTGCGCTGAATGGCCAAAGAAGGAACGCAAGCGACCTGGCTGGAGCCAATAGACCGAACGCCGGCCAGCGCCCGAATGCCGGCCAGCGCCCGAATGCCGGCCAGCGCCCGAATGCCGGCCAGCGCCCGAGTGCCGGCCAGCGCCCGAATGCCGGCAAGCGCCCGAATGCCGGCAAGCCAAAAGCAAACAAGCCTGGTAACGTCAGTCGTCCGTCAGGTAAGGCGAAAGCCGGAGCCAAGGTCGACCGTCGCCCCAACAAGCCGTCAGGTCTCGGCAATGTGAACCGAGGAAAGGCCGCGCAGATACAGTCGAACCGTGGCCGGCAGTCCATGGGCGGCGGCGCTCGTGGGGGCGGTGCCCGTGCCAGAGGTGGTGGCGGACGCCGTCACCCCGGTGGTGGCGGACGCGGTGGCGGACGCGGTGGCGGACGCGGTGGACGACGCTGACTTCAACACGGGATCACGACCATGATTGGCTTTCTGACAAGCTTACGCTCATGCTTCGGCGCTGCGGCTATCGTCACGACGCTGGCCGTCTCGTTGCCGGTTGCGGCGCTTGCGCAAGAGCAGCAGGATAAACAAGACCAGGGCGACATATCCTCGTTCGCGTCAGACAATGAGCCGCCGACTTTCAATGATCCGAAGGCTGCGGTCGACGCGTTCAAGGCCGCTCTTGTCGCGAACGATTTCGATGCCCTCGCCAAGCTTCTCGGGCTCGATGCGCAAAAGCTGAAAGCGGATGAAAACACCATGTCGACCTTCGCTCAGATCCGCGAGGGGGCGGCCAAGCAACTGGTCGTCCAGGACTTGGCGGACCGCAAGCTGCTGCAACTCGGCGCCAAGCTATGGCCGCTTCCATTTCCTCTGGTCAAGGGCGAGGACGGCAAGTGGGCTTTCGACACATTTGCGGGGCTCGAAGAGATCGTCAATCGACGCGTTGGAGAGAACGAGCTTCAAGCGATCGAGACCATGGGCGACTACGTCGATGCGCAGCGTGAGTATGCAGCACAGGACCGGGACGGCGACGGCGTACTCGAGTATGCGCAAAAGCTGATCAGCAGCGAAGGCAAGACCGACGGTCTCTATTGGCCTGCGGCACAAGGCGATGGCGACAGCCCCGCCGGGGACTTCGCCGACGAGGCTACCTTGCAGAAAGCCAAACAGGGTGAGGGATATTTCGGTTACCGGTTCCGCATCCTGACAGGACAGGGCGACAACATCGATGGTGGCGCCTACGACTATGTGATCAACGGCAACATGATCGCCGGCTTTGCATTGGTCGCCTGGCCAGTGAAATACGGCGAGACCGGTGTGAACACATTCGTGGTCAACCAGCAGGGCATTGTCTACGAGACAGACCTCGGCCCTTCGACTGAAGCGATAGTCAAGTACATCGATCGCTTCAACCCGGGCGAGGATTGGACCCTCGTAAATGATTGAAGTGGGGCCGGTGCAGAATGAGCGGCAGGTGGCGCCCGGCTCCTGGTCTGTTGCCAGGAATTTTGCGGCTTGCTGTCAGCCATCATCATGGCGAGCAGCTTCGCTGCCAAAACCAATAGCTGGAGGGAAGGCGACTGATGCCAGCTCAAGAGAAGGGCAAGAGCCTTGGGGTCGCCGCGTGTACGGCCATCGTTGTAGGAAACATGGTCGGGTCCGGGTTTTACCTCTCACCAGCTGCCGTGGCGCCATACGGGAATCTTGCCATTCTCGTCTGGATAATTATGGGTGCAGGCGCGATATGCCTTGGCTTGACGTTCGCCAAGCTCGCGCGGCTGGCACCAGCTACAGGCGGACCCTATGCCTACACGCGACTCGCGTATGGCGACTTCCCCGGCTTTCTAATTGCCTGGGGATATTGGATCTCGATTTGGGCGTCCCTTCCTGTTATTGCGGTGGCTTTCGCCGGTGTGGTGATGAACCTTTTCCCATTCCTCTCCGGTCGAGCCACGGCTGTGCTACTGACACTTGGTGCGATCTGGGCGGTGGTGCTCATCAATCTTCGCGGTGTCAGTGCCGCCGGGCTTTTCGCTCAGGTAACCACCTACACGAAGTTGCTGCCCTTCGCCGCGATCGCTATTGTGGGTCTATTCTTCATCGACCTATCGCATTTCCATGATTTCAACCCCAGCGGCTTGCCTTTGATACAGGCAAGTGCCGCTCTCGCACCCCTCACCATGTTCGCGTATCTCGGCCTCGAATCGGCAACCGTTCCGGCCGGTGACGTGCGCAATCCGGGGCGCACCATTCCCTTTTCAACCGTCCTCGGGATCGCAATTGCCGCGACACTCTACGTTCTTGGCACCATTGCGGTCATGGGACTCTTGCCGCGGGAGGAGCTGGTTCGCTCGCTTTCGCCATTCTCTGACGCAGCTCGGATTATGTGGGGACGATCGGGAGAGATTGCGATCTCAATCGCCATAGTCCTCTCGTCGATCGGCGCGCTTAACGGATGGACATTGCTGATGGGCCAGGTGCCGATGGCGGCAGCACGCGACGGGTTGTTTCCTCCGGTTTTTAGCAGGCTCTCGGCGCGAAGTGTCCCCGCAACAGGAATTGTCATATCGGCGCTTTTCGCCACTGTTCTCGTGTTGGTTCAGGCCGCTGGCTCCGAAGGCTTTGCAGCCATCTACAAACTGATTGTTGGGTTGAGCACGATGACCGCGGTGATCCCATATGCCTTCTGCGCGCTGGCAAGTAGCCTCGTATCTGCTCGCATCAGCGGCGGCGCACGGGTCCCGCGCGTAACAGTGATCGAACTGATTGCATTCGTGTTTGCAATGTTCACGCTGTACGGGTGCGGCGCGCAACCGGTGCTCTACGGACTCGTGCTGCTGCTGCTCGGCATCCCGGTATTTGTCTGGCAGAGGCGGCGTGGCATCTCTTCCGCGTAACCGCGCATCTACGCGAGCTCGCTAATACCTATCGGCGAAAAGCCGGCGGCTGGCCCCGGCCTCAATACGGGCGTCCCACCCGAACATAGACGACTGTCGAGCCCCGGTAGCGCGGCCGCATCCAGTAGTTTCCGCATTTTCGATAGGCCACCCCACCATATGTGACGGGGACGCAATTTCCTGGCAGCCTGGAAACGGACGAGCCAGCCTTCGTTATACCGCTTGTTCCAGTTGTTGCCATCATAGTGGTCGCTGCCGCCAACACCCGCGGCTGCCTGGCTTGCCAGGTAGAAAGGCGTAGCAAGGAACAAGGCCGAAAGAACTGCCAGTGATTTCCGGATCGTTGTCATGGTGACCCCTTAGCTGCACCATCTCGCCTCCGGCGGCCAGGTGCCGGATGTAGCGTTGCATGTAGATCTGGGTTTTCTCCCGATCGGTCGGCGCGGGCAACGCGGAACACCCGCGGGCGGACCATCTCGGTGATACGCTTGATCACGCCGCCTTTGCCGGCGGCGTCACGGCCCTCGAAGATGATCACGATCCGGGCACCGGACTTCTTTATCCAGGCCTGAAAATGCGAAAGCTCGACCTGCAACCGGGTGAGTTCTTTCGCGTGATTTTTTCCATCCGATTTCCCCTCGGCCGGCTCGGAAATCTTGGTCTTCTTCTTCTTCTTCTTCTTCTTCCTACTCATATCTTCCTCCGCTCCTTTGCCGCGCATCATATCTTAAGGCACTTTTGAATGTCGCCTGCAGGAAGAACATGGCAGGCGACCACGATAGTCTGCCAGGGCTATCATGTGCGCTCTTGCTCCCCCGAACCCAAAAGATGCGTGATGATCTCGTCTTCAAGCTCCGCGGTGAGAATCGTGTACTCTTCAATTCGAGATGAATGTCTCGGCCGCTCCTTTTTCAGATTTGTCAGTGTTTTCCGCGCCAAGTGGTAGTCAGCACATAATTCGCGCAAAGCTTCGTCCTTACCGATGCGTAACTTGATCAGATCGGCAACGTCGATGAATCGAGCCAGCGCCCTCGTCAGTGGCAACGACGGGTTCGGCTCTTTCATCGGCATTTCTGCGCGCCCTTTGACTGAGGTCAAAGACTGAGGTTCAAAGCCTGAAGTCAAAAATCATGTCTCCTCTGCAGTCGGCAGGCAAGTAAGTTACTGTAGTCGCGAGAAACCTTTGGGACAGCGGGGCGCGCGCTGGGCACTCGACCGCGTTTCCCATCGGCCGTAGTCCCCAGAATCCATGATTTCCGGCGCATTTTACTGTGGTTCGATCAACACGATCGTTCCTGTCCCCAAGGACAATGTCCCGGCAAACAAGGCACGCTCGCACAATGGCTGGATTTTACCAATTCATAACATCATGACCATGACAACTCCGCTGACATATACTTGGTCAAGGAGGGGGCTCCGATACGTAGTTGTTCCGGTTCGAACTCACAGGTTCACAAGTCGCGTCTAGGGGTGTCGTATGAGCAGCGTTGCCGAAATTCAGTGCATACAAATCTCTTGGAGCCCGAAAACCCAACCGGGGGCGCGAACGAAGGCTGCAGGGATTTGCCAATCGACCCGGAGAGCTGTTTTCCGGAAGAAGTGCGTGCAGAGTTGCGCCGCGTGATGGAATCGCCGCAGTTCGACTGTTCGGAACGCAACCGGCGATTTGTCGAGTACGTGGTCGAGGAGGCGTTGTCAGGCAGGGCCGATCGCATCAAGGGCTATAGCATCGCAATAACGGTGTTCGGCCGAGACGTCAGGTTCGATCCGTAGCTTGACCCCGTGGTCCGCATGGAAGCCAGACGGTTACGCAGGTCGCTGGAGCGCTTCTAACTGACTGACGGCAGCAGCAGCATCAAGATCGAATTGCCAAAAGGCGGTTACGTGCCTCTGGTCTGGAATGGGTTCAGCCGTGGCCGGATGAATGCTTCCGGCGAGTTAGAGCTCCGTGATTACGGTTCATCGGTCCTTGTGACCGAATTCGAAGCCGAAGGAGAACAGGCAATATTGCTGAACTTCAGCAGGGGGTTTGCCCGTCAACTTATGGTTGGGCTCAACCGGTTCCCGAAACTCTTCGTCTTCAGGCCAGATGCAATTCTGCCACGCGCTTCGGCGCTTGACGATCAAGCGTTGCCTGCACGCGCGCAAGTCGAATTCATATTGACGGGTAGCACGGCAGTTTTTGGCGACGTCCTCGAGCAGACTCTGTTGTGGACAAGAAAACCCGGCGGCAACCCACCGGGTTTCGGTTTCGCCGAAGCGAGACCTGT
>NZ_JBWKME010000067.1:0-15794 GCF_056431085.1 Mesorhizobium waitakense
TGAATCACGATCAAGCCCGAAGTGGAATCCTGAATATCAACAACCCCTAGTTCGATCGTTGTGTACTCCGTGTAGGCAACCCGGCTGCTGCCCTCGGCACGAAGACGCGTTAACGCAGGGATCTACGCGCTTAGGCTCGACCTTACGCTGCACATGCCTCGAGCACCGTGGGCAGAGTGACCGCTAGCAGGGTGACACTCGATGGTCGCTTTGCTGCCTAAAGTTGGGACTCGATCGGGAGATGGCGGACCAGGATCGCCAGGATGCGACGGAGAATCCCCGCTTCAGGTTCGTGAGAATAATTTTGGGACCTGCCTTCGTCGCATCCATGCCAGTGGAGCGCGTTGTTTTTCAGTTCGAGCCGATAACTCGCTTCCGATGATATCTCTGCCTGGAACCTGCGCCGCAGTTCAGCAACCAATTCCTCATCCTCAAAAAGCACCCCCATTTCCGAGTTCAACGACACCGACCGCGGATCAAAATTGAAGGAGCCGACGAAACCGGTCTTGTCATCGACGCTGAAAGCCTTCGTGTGCAGGCTGGCGCCCTTGGACCCAAATACCGAGATCGCCTGCCGCCGGCTGAAGGGCTGAAGCTCAAAAATCTTGACGCCGTTCCTGAGCAATCGCTTGCGATAATTTGCATAGGCGCCGTGGACCGCTGCGACATCAGTGGCTGCCAGTGAATTGGTCAGAACTGCAACTTCAACGCCGTTGCTGACGAGGTCCGACAAGATTGCGGAACCCCTTTTGCCAGGAATGAAATAGGGAGACACAATTTCCAGACAATTGCGCGCTGACTGAATGATCGGAAGCAATTCCTTCAACAGCCAACTGCGACGTCTCCAGCCGCGCACTTTCTCTGGAGGGTCGGAAATCACTCGAACACGTTCCACCCAGTGCACATCGTTGCCGGCCGCAATGAACTCAGCGACGGTCCCATGGTCGCCGATCCCGTTCAAAAGTTTTGACTCGGTTTCAGCATCGCTTCCTCCAAACAATTCGGCCTGCGTGGTCGCAGCGGCTGGACCGAGCGCGCCAATTGGTTTTGCGTCCTGGCACGTCCAGAAAGCCTTGAAAATTTCGGCGGTCTGCTGCACGGCGGGGCCGAGGAGGAGAACGTCGAGGTCGCGGAAATTTGTTTCTGCTGCATCAAAGTAGGCATCGCCGACATTGCGCCCCCCGACAATGGCGATGTCGTCGTCGGCTATCCACGCCTTGTTGTGCATCCTGCGCGTCAATGCAAAAAGCCGCAGGAGAACTTCCATGCTGCGTACAATGCCGCGTGCTCTGACGCCGCTCGGATTGAACAGCTTCAGCTCAATGTTTGGATGGCTGCTCAACGCCAGATATGCAGAATCACTTTTGCGCGGGTTGACGTCATCGAGCAGCATTCGCACGCGCACGCCCCGCTGAGCGGCCCGGAAAACTTCCTGCAGAAGCAAGCGGCCGGTGTGGTCGTCATGCCAGAGGTAGTACATGAGATCGAGAGTGCGAACCGCGCTTCTTGCCGCCAACACACGCGCGGCGAAGGCATCATAGTTGTCTGAGATGAGCAGCAAGCCGCTCTTGCCGGTTTTGATATTGTCGTCCCGTGTTCGGGCGATGCAGACATCCATAAATTGGCGACCTTTTGACGGCGGTCGATCGGAAATAGCCAGCGCTTCAGAGTTCAAACTGATCCACTACCGCGTTGCCAACCCATTGGCTCATTTCGGCTCGCTATTGATTGCAGCAACGAGAGCCTGGACCTGCTGGCCATGTTGTGTGGCAATCTTCAACAGGGTCACGGCCGTTTCGTGGGGTGTCCATCCCTGCGCCTGTGAGGCAGTTACCAAAGCAGCAAATGCGGTCTCCAGTGCGACTTCACAATTGATCTCCCGATCCGGGCTACCCTCTGGCAATATTGGCGGTTCAACAGTCTGGGTCATGTCGGCTTTGCGCTACCTCCTGAGGCCAAAAAAGCTCAGAACGGCAAGGACGACGAGCCCGACGAGATAGATAATGCTGTGCACGGTTCGATCTCCTCAAAATGATTTGGCAGACCAAGCTCTCTTGCCCGGTCTTTGAGGATTTGGTGGCAACCCTCGCACCGAGTGAACACTTGGAACTGTCTAATGTTCCAATGCCCATGCCGCCTTTTCCAGATGCGAAGGTTTTCCTCGCCGGACAGATGCGCCGAGCAGCCCGTGCTTGAGCCAGTACGTGGTCTTCCGTTTCTGCCCTCGCTGAAGATGGCTCGCGCAATCAAAAGCTAATTTAGCAAATCGATGGATCGAAAAAACAAATCGCGCATTTATCACCGGGCTCAAGGTCGGGCCGCTGGAGGACAACTCATGAAAAAGACATTGCTCATATTGAGCCTTATCATTCCGCTCGCAGCATGCTCGCGCACCGAGCAGGGCGCTGCAGTCGGTGGTCTGGGCGGAGCGGCAATTGGTGCCGCCGTAGCCGGTGATCCCGTGAAAGGCGCGATCGTTGGCGGTGCCGCTGGAGCCATTGCGGGCGCGGTGATCGGGCATGCCAGTGAAGCCGGTCAGTGCCGCTACAGAGATCGCAATGGGCGTGTCTACATAGCACGGTGTCCCGACGGGTATTGATGCTATCGAGCCGTGTGATCCCGTCAGCGGGATCACACGGCCCAACGCTCGGCTGTTTGTCTTGGCGTGCCGCAGTCTCCACATGATCCCAGTCAGAAGGTTGCGGTCTAAGGCTTCCTGTTTTTCAGCATCCGCGCTTCCCGCAAGAGCGATGCCCAATTGAGCCCGAGGAAGTCGATAAGCTCGCGGGCCTGTGCTTCGGTGATGCCGGTCTCGCTGGCCAGACGACGAGCCATGCCGTCCGTCGCAGCCGGTGGCCGTCCTTGCTCGTCAACCATCTGTCGGATGTCCCTTCCTGTGACCCAACGGCCCGCGAAGTGGATGGTTCCTGCCGCCTTGCCCAGCCCAACAGGCTCCTGGCCATCTACACAGCGTTTTGAGAAAGTCCGAACAGCGAGGACATCGTGGAACCTCCCTCTTCGGACGACGTTTGGCCTTGTGTGAAACGAAGGAGACCCTGTGTCATGGACTGGAACCGCGTCGAAGGAAACTGGAAGCAGGTTAAGGGTAAGATCAAGGAACAATGGGGCAAACTCACTGACGATGATCTTGATCGAATCGCCGGTAAACGCGATCAGCTCGAAGGCAAGATCCAGGAGCGTTACGGCATCGAGAAGGATCGAGCCCGTCGCGATATCGATGACTGGTATGGCCGGCAGGGGTGGTAGGTTCGAATTCTCCGACCCGCGGAAGCGCGACTGATCATAACGCCCGTCGCTCTATTCACGGCAGCGACGGGCCGTCCTTAGGGGATAGCTTGTCGGCTAATTGAGCGCGCAGAAAGGGACGTAGCTGCGCCGATCTGAAAGCAAAGGGGAACCGACCTGCAAGTCTGTTGTTGTCCTTCACACACCGGAGATAGCACCATGGCAAAGGACCAGATCAAATCCCAGGCGAAGGATCTTTTGCGCGTGCACAACGGCGACAAAAAGAAGGCCGCCGAAAGGGCAAAGAATTTCAAGGCCGAGGGATAGCGGTGCAGGCGGCGCTGGACGGCAAAGCAAAGCCAGATCAGGCGAGAGGTACTTTGCCGCGCTGGCGGCGCCCAACGACATCTGTTGAACGCGGGATTGATTAAGGCGCGCACAGTGGCTTCGAAGGCGGAAGGGAAACAGCAGCCGACCGGAACGAAGCCCTCACACATCGATGGGGAAGCGGCCAGTCGTGCTGCATCAACCACAGAAGGCAGCAAAGCCACCCTGCGGTCGGAGCCTAGAGGCCGTGGACGCGATGCTGGCTGGCCATCACAGATTCCGGCGCTGGGCTGGAAGGATATCTTCTGGCGGCTGTGGGAAGAATTCAACAAGGACCGGGTCCTGCTGGTCGCGGCAGGCGCGACCTTCTATCTATTGCTCGCCCTGTTTCCGGCGCTGGCGGCCTTCATTTCGATCTATGGTTTCGTCGCGGATCCTGTCACGGTCGCCGATCATGTCGCCTATCTGGGCGGTTTGCTGCCGTCGGGCGGGCTCGATCTTATTCGCGACCAATTGCAGGCCCTGGCCAAGCAGAAACCGGGTGCTCTCGGAACCGGCTTCTTCATCGGCCTTGGCATCGCGCTATGGAGCGCCAACAGCGGCATGAAGGCGCTCTTCGACGCCATGAACATTGCTTATGAAGAGCGCGAGAAACGCAGCTTCATCACCCTCAACCTGATGTCGATCCTGTTTACGGTCGGAGCCTTGCTGATTGGCATCGTGCTGTTGCTAACAGTGGGCGTCGTTCCGGCATTGTTGCGCTATTTCTACCTTGATGCCTGGACCGAAACGCTTGTTGCGGCGTCCCGATGGCCGATCCTGGTTTGCACCACGCTGACCGGCATTTCCCTGCTCTATCGCTTCGGGCCTAGTCGGGAGTATGCCAAGTGGCGATGGCTGAGTTGGGGAGCCTTGATCGCGACCACTGTCTGGATCGGGGCATCGTGGCTCTTCTCGTTCTATCTGCAGCATTTCGCCAACTACAACGCCACGTACGGATCGCTTGGCGCGGTGGTCGGCTTGATGATGTGGACTTGGATTTCAGTCATCATCCTTATTGCCGGCGCCGCCATCAACGCGGAGATGGAACATCAGACGGCTGTCGACTCGACCACGGGCCCTGCCCTGCCCATGGGCAAGCGCGGTGCGGTCGTCGCCGACACATTGGGCAAGACTGCGGATTGATATTTCGGCTCGCCGGATCCCCTCTGCAGTGCTTGCCGGTCCGAACGCGCCGCCCACGCAATTTGATTTTGGCCTACAGCCGCAATGTTCGCAGCGTGACTGAATAGCGATGCTTGGCCAAAGGCGGAATGCTGTGTTCCCATTCGCTGCGCGCCGGGCCTGACATGAGATAGGCTGACCGCGGTTCAACCGTGATGGTCTGACGATCCCATCTGTCGCCGTTCTTGCGACGCAGCCTGAAATCACACGGTGCCAGAAGCGACACGCCGGCAATCAACTCATAGTGCGGTTTGTCGCGATGCCACCCAATGCCGGCGCCTGGACGATATTCGTTGATCAGCACCTGAGCCAAGTTCTGTTCAGGGACGCACGCAAACGCAGCGACCTTCTGCCGAAGCGGCAGAAGAAATTCCGGTATGGGCGGCGCCTCGACCACCTGGCGCCGCTGATAGTCATATCGCGCTCCGAAGCTGACCACATTGCGATTGGCGAGGTGGCCGTGGAAATCGAACGGTTCGAACGCCAAATCCTGGAGCGCTGAAACGAGAAATGCCTCATCGTCAGGCGAGATCAGCTCCGGCCGGTAACGGAAGCCGTTCGGCAATGCGTTGGCCGAACCGAACAGGTCATTCTGAAAATGGGAGGCTTTCGAGCTCATGCTGCACAGATGGTTTTGAAACGAATGTTGGACAAGGATCCTCAGACCATGCCCTGCACTTGACGTTTCCAACAATTTTTCAAGCGACGCGGTGCAACTGAGCGGGCACCGGGGCGATCAATGTTTGATTGGCCATGCAGGAAATCCCTGAGGTGAACACCTGCGCTGCTTGCTCAATGTCCCGAAAGGATTTGTGTTCCGTCGTCCGTTTGGATCCTGCTTGTGCCGCCCTGCGTAAGGGTAGATCAATCACGGAGATCGCAGGGTTATGGCGCGATGGGACCGAGAAGGAAGCGAATGACTTCCAAGGGTCCGCCATGCGTCATTGGCGCACCCGAAAATAGTTCGGACTGAACAGCGAGGTCTAAGTTTCGCTGCCTGGAAAATGTGCTTCAGCCTCATTCGGCTCAAACAGGTTCACCTGGAAAAGACAGACCAGTCCCGACCTTTCGAAAGTCAGCACCACACGTCCCGCGGAATCGGAGTCGAATATGCGCTCCAGGAGCTGGGTGCCAAACCCCTTGCGCTCGACAGGGCCGACGGTCGGGCCGCCAGTCTCTCGCCATTCGAGTTCAAGTTGGCGTTGCTGTTTTTGACCAACAAGCTTCCAGCATAGTGAAACCCTGCCGTTTGCATTCGACAGCGCCCCATATTTGATCGCATTTGTCGTAAGTTCATGAAGTGCTAGAGCACATGAAAGGGCGACGTTGGGCGGAAGCCAAACCTTCCCTCCGCTGATTTGAAATCGTTCGATCGGAACATGTGGCTTGATCGAGGCTGTGACCAGATCATGGAGATCGGCGCCGCTCCAGTTCTTCTGCGTCAGGATATCGTGCGCCTTCGCCAGCGAGATGAGCCGGTCGGACAGGACCCGTCCTGCCTCGGGCAAAGTGGTTGCGTTGCGGATCGTCTGGCTTGCGATTGCCTGGACCACCGAAAGCGTGTTCTTGACGCGGTGGTTGAGTTCGTTGACCAGCAATTTGCGATGCTCTTCGCCGCGTCTGCGGTCGGTTATATCAAGGCTGATCTGCACGGCACCAATTATGCTGCCGCCCGGGCTGCGGATCGGACGCGCGCTCGAGAGCAGAAAGCGCTCCACGCCCGACGGAAGCGTATAGGCGAATTCTTCGTTGTCAGTCAGTTCTCCGCGCATGGCCCGACTTAGAGGTCGGTCCTCCCGGCTCACCGTATGCCCGTCCTTGATCGCCACGGTGTTGATCACGAGGTCGGGCGCGCCAAACGATTTGCGGGCGTCGGTCGGCAAACCCATGAGTTCCGCCGCGAAGCGATTGCGAATGACCTGGAGGGCTTGGGGGTCATAGGTGAACCAGACCGCTGCCGGCACCGTCTCCAGTACTGTCTCCAATTCATACCGGCGCTCGGCGATGGCGCGCTCTGCGTCTACCAGCGCCTGCGCAATGGCACCGAATTCGGCAACCGTGGTGGACATGGGCTCAACTGCGCGGCCCTGACCAAGCGCCTCAGCCCGGGCAGCTAGGTCGGTGGTTGCTCCAGTGAAGCGCTTTCCCACGACGTAGCCGAGAGCGATCGACACAAGAAGCGCCAGCAGGCCGATTCCGCAAATTGCCGCGAGCGAGCGCCATAGCGGCGCCTGCACCTCCGAAAGCGGTACGTTGGCGGTATAGAACCAATCGGAATAGGAGGATCGGTAGTAGCCCGCCAGCAGTGTGGTGCCCTCGAAGTTGCGGGATGTGAAGCTGCCGGAGCGGCCAACGATTTTTTCCAGATATTCCGGCAATCCAGGCTTGCCGCTCATCTCCTGATGCGACCTGGAACGTGCCACGTAACTTCCGTGGCGATCTCCAACACCAACCGTCCACCCCTCAGGCACAGCAGGCATCATGACATCGCGGACGCGCGCGGTCGGGATGGAAATCGAAAGGATCAGATCTTCGCCCGTCGGCGCCGGCACCCGTATGGCAACCGCTATGCGGTGGTTTTTGGAATCCTTGCTGGCAAAGACGTCGCTGACGAAAATGCCGGACGCTCTGAGTTTCTCCAGATCCCCTGCCGGCATCGGTTCGACCGGCGGCAGAACTTCACCGTGCCCGATCCCTGTATTCAACAACTGATTGCGACCTAAATCGCGCAGGACAATGATCCGGTCCGTCCCCTCGACCAGGCTGAGCGCCTCGCCGCGAAAGGTTTCCAGATCGCCATTGGCCAGAGCAGGCGATTTCGACAGAGCGTTGAGAGTCGTTTGAAGATTGGCCAGTTCGCCCTCGACAACGAGCGAAACCTGCCGCGCGGTTTGGCGGGCGTCCTGTTCGAAGCGGGACCGCTCATGCACAGCATATTGGACCAGCAGATAGGCCGCGAAGAGCCAGACCGGTATCACCGCGGCCGCGATCAGACCAAGCAGGTGCGATCGAGCTGATCGACGAGGCAAAATGCTGTTTCCCCTGCCGCCTCAGAAACTTGCCCAACCATAATCGCAAGCCGGTGAACAGCAAGCGTTAGTTCAAGCTAGGGCGGCCGCGGCAGTCGAGAGAAATTCGACCCGCCGACAGCGAGCTGATCCCCACAAATACAAATAGTGCGTCGGACCGGCCCCTCGGGTTTGCGTGAGAATTATCCTTTGGGGCCGGTTCGCATCGAAGCCGAATTTTTTATCGAGGATCGGCCTTTCAGAATTTAATTCCTGTCTAAGTCTATAATATTAGTAGACTTTAATCCTCGGCCCCTCGCTCAGGGCTGGCAATCGAAGCTGTGCCCTCTGTTCCAAAGGATTAAGATACCATGCGAAAACTGATTTCCGCTGCCCTTGTCGGGCTTGCCCTGGCGGCCGGCTCCGCTGGAGCGCTTGCCGCCGACAAGAAAGTCGTCATCGCCTACCAGACGGGTGCCAATCCGTACAATCTCGGCATTGCCAATGGCGATCTTGCCAAGAAGACGGGCTGGGACATCGAATTCCGCCGCTTCAATTCAGGCGCCGACATCTTCGCCGCCATTGCATCCGGAGACGTCCAGATCGGTGATGTCGGATCGAGCCCTTTCGCCGCGGCCGTCAGCAGGGGCATCGACGTGAAGGCGTTCTACATCTCCTCGGTCTCTCGTGAGGGCGAAGCCCTGGTGGTGCGGCCCGAGATCAAGTCGCCGGCCGACTTGCGGGGCAAGAAGCTCGCCGCAGCACCCGTCTCGACTGACCATTACCAGCTTCTCGCCGTACTCAAGCAGGAAGGTATCACGGAGAAGGAAACCCAGGTCATCGCCATTCCTCAGCCCGAAATCGTCGCGGCCTGGAAGCGCGGTGACATCGATGGCGCCTTCGTCTGGGATCCGGCACTCTCCGAACTCAAGAAGAACGGTAAGGTCCTGCTCACAGCCGGCCAGGTCGCCGATCGTGGCGCTCCGACCTTCAGCGCACTTGTCGTGACCGGCGATTTCGCCAAGGCCAGTCCCGACTTCCTCGGCCAGTATGTGCGGCTGATCGACGGCTACAACACCGCCTATCTGAGCAATCCGGCCGCCTGGGGACCGGACTCCGAGAGCGCCAAGGCGATCGCCAAATTGCAAGGCGGTACGGCGGCCGAGAATTCGGAGCAGTTGAAGACGACGGTGGTTCCGCCGCTCGACGAACAGGCTTCCGACAAATGGCTGGGCGGTGGCGACAAGAGTGCTGTCGCGAAAATCCTCAAGGACACTGCGGGCTTCCTGAAGGACCAGAAGAAGATCACCGCCATCAAGGACAGCTACGCCTCAGCCGCCGATCCGCAATATGCGCAGGCCGCCAAGGCTTCCAACTAAAAATCCTTGAACGACATTCGGCTCTGGCTGGCGGCAATCTCGCCAGCCAGACTGCCTGGAGGCCACCATGCTTCGAATTCGCGACGCCAGCGTCACCTTTCCAGCTTCCGACGGCCAGGACGTTCACGCGCTCGATCACGTCTCGCTCGACATTGCACCTGATTCCATTGTCGTCGCCGTCGGTGCTTCCGGATGCGGCAAGTCGACATTGCTCAACGCGATCGCCGGCTTCCTGCCGCTCACCGAGGGCACGATCACACTGGATGGAAAGGAGATTGTCGCGCCCGGCGGCGATCGTGGTGTCGTCTTCCAGAAGGATACCTTGTTGCCCTGGGCCAATGTGCTGGAAAATGTTGCTCTCGGCCTGAAATACCGGGGCGTGCGGCGCAGCGAACGCCATGAGCGATCAAGGCGTCTGCTGGAACTGGTCGGGCTCGCCGATTTCGCCGAAAAGCCGCCCTATGAACTGTCCGGCGGCATGCGCCAGCGCGTCGGCATCGCGCGAGCCCTGGCCACCGATCCGAAGATCCTGCTGATGGATGAGCCGTTCGGCGCCCTCGACAGCCTGACGCGCGAGACAATGCAGCAGCTTCTGGCCTCGGTCTGGGCCAAGACCGGCAAGCAGATCCTGTTCATCACCCATTCCATCGAGGAAGCCCTCACGCTCGGCACGACCATCGTTGTGATGTCGCCTCGGCCTGGCCGTATCGTTGCCCGGTTCGAGGCCGATTTCGTCCGCGAGTTTGCCAGGAGCGGCGACATCGGGCCGATCCAGTCCAACCCAAGTTTCATTGAACTGCGTCAGGAAATCCGCTCGCTGATCCACCAGCCGGAAGGCGCCCGCACAGGAACCTTGCAATGACGCTTGCCGCCAATTCCCCGACTTCGTTCCCACCTTCGACGACCCAGCGCAGGCCTTCCCTCCGGCCACGCCGATCCGCGTCGACAGGCACGCTCGGCATCAGCCTGGTCACGCTGGCTGCGCTGATCGCGTTGTGGTTCATCGCCGCGCGCTTTGGCTGGGCGTCGCCGCTGTTCCTGCCGTCGCCGGCCGAGGTGCTGACGCAATTCAGCGCCGTCTGGGCCGACGGCTATGCCAACGGCACGCTTCTCGACCACACATTGGCAAGCCTGGGCCGTATCGCGGCGGCGCTCGGCGTCGGCATTTTCCTTGGCATTCCGCTCGGCCTGCTGATGGGCCTCAATCGCTGGGTCAAAGGCATCTTCAGCGTGCCGATCGATCTCTACTGGGGCTTGCCGCCGCTGGCCTACCTGCCGCTGCTGATCATCTGGCTGGGCATCGGCGAGACTTCCAAGATCGTGCTCCTGTCGCTGTCAACCTTTGCACCAATCTGCTTTGCCGCGCAGGCCGGTGTCCGGTCTGTGCCGGCTGAACGCATCAATGCCGCGCTGTCGCTCGGCGCCAGCCGGCTGCAACTGTTCACCAGCATCATCCTGCCGTCCGCTTTGCCGGAAATCATGACCGGCCTGAAGATTGCCATCGGTGCCGGATTGTCGACGCTGGTCGCGGCCGAGTTGATCGCGGCCCAGTCAGGCCTTGGCTACATGATCATGTCGGCCGCCAATTTCCTCGCCACCGACGTCGTCTTCGTCGGCCTCATCGTCATCGCCATCCTTGCCTTTGCCTTCACCAGCGGCATGCGCTGGCTGGAGCACCGTCTCATCCCCTGGAAGGGCAAGCTCTGACGCTTGCCTGCCCACACATTCCACATCGCTGAAGGAACAATCCGATGCCCAGCAAGCCGCTCGACCTCTACTGGTACCTGCCGACGCATGGTGATGGACCGTATCTCGGCACCGACGAGCGGCACCGCCCGGCAACCTTCGGGTATCTCAAGGAGATCGCCCAGGCCGCCGACCGGCTTGGCTTCAAGGGCGTGCTGCTGCCCACCGGGACGCGGTGTGAGGACGCCTGGATCGTGGCGGCGGGGCTGATCCCGCTCACCGAACGGCTGAAGTTCCTCGTCGCGCTTCGGCCGGGCAGCGGAACACCGGCTCTGTTTGCCCGTCATGCCGCCACCCTGGACCGCATCTCCGGCGGCCGCGTCCTGCTCAATGTCGTCACCGGTGCGGATCCAGCCGACCTCGCCGGCGACGGCAACAAGCTCAGCCATGACGAGCGCTATGCGCAAACCGACGAGTTCCTGACCATTTGGCGGCGGATACTTTCGGGTGAGCCAGCGGATTTCGAGGGCAAGTACCTTTCTGCCCACGGCACCGACATTTCCTTCCCGCCGGTTCAGCAACCCCATCCGCCACTCTGGTTCGGAGGCTCTTCCGACGCCGGCATTGCAATCGCCGCCAGGCATGTGGACGCCTATCTGAGCTGGGGCGAACCGGTGGACCAGCTTGCCGAGAAGATCGATCGCGTGAGGAAAGCAACGGCTGCACAAGGCCGCACGATCCGTTTCGGCCTTCGCATTCATCTGATCGTACGCGAAACGGAGGATGAGGCCTGGGCTGCCGCTGACCGGCTGATCAGCCACGTCACCGACGACCTGATCGCCGAAGCCCAGAACGGATTTGTCCACATCTCGGAATCCGTTGGGCAGAAGCGCATGTCAGCACTTCATCAGGGTCGGCGCGACCGGCTGGTTGTCGGTCCGAATCTGTGGGCTGGACCTGGGCTGGTGCGTGGCGGCGCGGGAACGGCGCTGGTCGGCAATCCCGACAATGTTGCAGCGCGCATACGTGAGTATCAGGACATCGGCATCGAAACGATCATCGCGTCCGGCTACCCGCACTTGGAAGAGGCGTTCAACGTCGCCGAACTGCTTTTCCCTAAACTCGGGTTGAGTGGCGAAGCCGCACCTTTGGAGCGTAGCTGGGACGTCGAGTTCGGACGCGGTGTGCCTTCCAAGGTCGCAGCATCCGCATCGTAACGTCCTGTCAGAACAGCCACACTACTGGTAACATCGAAGGACTGAGATAGGACCGGCAGCAGACCGGCAGCTTGGGGGAATGTGGCATCCCAGTGGACAGTCCGCATCTTGCGGACTCCGTTCTGCTGTGGGACATTCGTCAATGGGCGACTGGCCGCATTTGCCAAACCTGCCAAAGTCAAAATTTCGACCCGCCACCCCTTCCAGGCCTTGACGAAAATTGGTGCGCCTGTTTGAGACCGGGGGCAATTGGGACATTTGCTCCATGGGGAGATGGGCAAGCGGTGGGCAAGCTTTGACGCGCGTTTTTCTATTGCTTGCCGCGGTGATCATGGCGTCCGGGGTGACCGGCTGCACAAGCATTTCCTACTACGCGCAGTCGTTGGAAGGTCATGTGCAGATCATGGCGGCGCGCGAAAATGTTGGAAAACTGATCCATGATCCTTCCACGCCCGAGGCATTGCGCGCCAAGTTGACGTCGGCGAGCGCCATTCGTCGGTTTGCCACAGATGAACTGGCACTGCCCGAAAACAGCAGCTACCGCAGCTATGTTGACATCGGTCGGGACGCTGTGACCTGGGCCGTTTTTGCGGCGCCACAATTCTCCCTGACGCCACGAACCTGGTGCTTTCCGGTTTTCGGCTGCGTTCCGTACCGGGGTTACTTTGCTCGGAAATCCGCGACTGACAGCGCTGTCGAACTTCATCGACAGGGGCTGGACGTCTATGTCACAGGCGTCACCGCCTATTCCACACTGGGCTGGTCCAGTGACCCGCTGCTAAGCACCATGCTTCGTCAGGACGACACGTATCTCGCAAGCCTTGTCTTTCATGAGCTGGCGCATCAGCGCATTTATGTGAATGACGACTCCGCGTTCAATGAGGCTTTCGCGGTTGCCGTCGAAACCACCGGCGTAAGGAAATGGCTGCGTGCCGCTGGCGATCACGCCGGATTGCGCCGCTACGAAGCCGATCGCAAGCGCCGTGCCGATTTTCTTGGACTGGTGTCGAAAACACGGGACGAGTTAGGGCAGGTCTATGCAAGTCCCCGTACCCAGGAGCAGATGGCGGCTGCCAAAGCAGCCACGATCGACAAGCTGCGGACGCGTTACCGGCAAATGCGCGACAAGCGCTGGGCCGGATACCGGGGGTACGACGCGTGGTTCGATGCCCCGATCAACAACGCAAAGCTCGCCGCGACCGCTGTCTATGGCGAACAGGTTCCGGCGTTTCTTCGCTTGTTCGATCTGTGTTCCGGCGACTATCCAAGGTTCTACGCTTCTGTTCGGCGGATCGCGGATTTGCACAAACCTTCCCGTGCCGAAGCGCTTGAGGCTGCGGCCAAGTGTGATTGACTTGATCGCCCATCAAGGGACATCCACGATGCCCGCACAATCCGCGATGCAGAGCAAGCCGATCCAGGCATTGTTCGCCGCACTACTAGATAAGGCAGATACGGTGAAGCGTTCTGGCGACATCCCAGGCACGGCGCCCGTGGAACAAGGGTCCAAACTTTTAGAGTAAGGGCGAGACACTAGGCAGCCGAAGGCGCCCCAGCTGAGGCGGGGATTTTTGGGAGGACACATACCATGAAGCGCAATTTTCCGATTGCACTCGCAACTGCAAGCATCGTTTTGGCCGGCCAAGCAATGGCCAAGGGAGTGGATATGTCGAAGCTCACCTGCAAGGAGGTCGGGGGCATGTCGACCGGCAAGGCTATTGGCATCGCCATGTGGATGAACGGCTATGTCCACGGCAAAGCTGGCAACACAACGGTGGACGGCGACAAGGCGGAGGCCAATGCAGCGAAAATCGCGGCCTATTGCAAAAAGAACCCCGCTGCCACGCTGATCAGCGCGATGGAAGCGATCAGGAAGATGTAGCAGAAGATTAAACAAGGCATAACTGAGTGGCCTCCCGGGTCGCTCAGTTACGAGCAGCTTCAGGACGTCGAGCATCTGGGAATGGTTGCAAGGCGAATGGTGGCAATGTGCCGTCACCGCCATCTCGCGTCGACCAGGATTTGAAACGTTCAGCCCTTTGCCATCCGGCCGATATAGCGCGGCGCCAAGAGCCTCGCCAGCGCGCGTTGCCGCCGGCCGCTGGTCCTACAGTGCCGATACGTCTCGCGCGTCCTATACAAAATCCATTGAGCGTCGGCGCGCCGCCTCTCAGTAAGAAATCGCTGGCGCGGGATCCGCCTCAGCCCGCCTGGCTGTGTGAGGGGAAGTAGCGGTCTGGGTTCTTATCTGGGTTCTTAATTGGGTGATGGACTTTTTGCGCTGGGCCTGAACTTGCCAAATGACACTATATGCGCGAAACTTGTTATCTGCGGAACTTGGTTTTCGAAGAGCGGCTCATAGGGCGGATGTGGGAATGGCGTGGTTTGTCCGCACCACCACCGTCACAACCGGGCGATCAAGGATAACGGCGAGCAAGTGGGGTTCCAATCAATGGCATATGTCGCGTCTTGGCGGAATCCTCGCGTAAGAGCAGCTTTTGCTGCCATTGCGTTATCGCAGTTTGCGGCCATCGCGCATTCCAGCGAGGGATCATTTGATGACTTTCCCTTCTTGGTGCATTGCGAGGTTAGCGGTCTGCATCGTGCTTTCTATTTGTCCACAATTAGCCAAGACGGGGTTGCCGTCTATATTTCGCCAGACAGGCAGGCCGGCACCATAACTGTAAGAGGCAAGGCTGATCCGGTGGGCGGAGACAGGTCGGGAAGTTGCGCAGGAAAAACAATTGAGCAACTACGATCGACGGGTCAAGCATATGACTTGCAACACTGATTTTTGAGGAATGCTGTCTTATTCGTTGACCTTATCTCAGCTAGGACACCGGCTACGGCCGGCTGAATGCCCGGTCCTCGTATTCGTGCCTCTTAATGCGCAAATGTAGAAATTGGGCGAAAAGGGTGTATCAGCCGGCTCCGACCAGGAGTTCGCCATGACAACGATCCGTTCATTGGCAGTTCTTTCGGCTTTGATCCTGACTGCGCCTTTCTACCTGGCAGATCACGCAATCGCCGGTGTTGGCGGCAGCGACCACTGTGATGGCAACAACTGGAACAAGCGGTATAACGGAGGGAGCGGGCGCGGCCGCGGGAAGTGCAATCGGCACGATCGGCTCGTCGGTCTCCACGCTGCCAAGAGGTTGCGCCGCCGTCACATATATTCGTGTGGCTTATCGGAAATGCGGAAACTACTGGATGCAGCCGCGCTACCGGGGCTCGACAGTTGCATATGTTCGGGTGAAGCGCCCGTATTGAGGAATCGGCGCAATTCCACCTTCAAATGCGAACTTTTCGCCGCCTGTTGGTTCGGTCACACATTTCCGCCAGATCCCGACTGTCAAACGGCTTCCAAAACTGCCCCCCGATTGGAGTGCGCCCTTTGGGGCGGACACCTTTCAGGCGGCGTTTTGACCCCCTTTATGTAGTGCGGAGCGGTCAGCGTTCGCCCGGGCGGAGCTGGTCAGGGTTGCGCAGCCCGGGCGAGCGCGGATTGCGTTTGGCAGCTGATTGGGTGATCAGGCGCGGTTCTTGAAGCGCCAGGACTCGTTGCCGGTCTCGATGATCTCGCAATGATGGGTGAGACGGTCGAGGAGCGCTGTCGTCATCTTGGCGTCACCCAACATTACAGGGTGCCGCCATTCTCGACGGGGTGGTATCTCATTTAACCGTCACGGATCCGCGCCACGGCCTTG
>NZ_JBWKME010000068.1:0-6605 GCF_056431085.1 Mesorhizobium waitakense
AGCAGACGCTAATGCAACCGAAAAGAGCAGTGGCCTGCGGGTTGCGGACGACGATCCGCGGCTCGTAACGGCAGCTGGCAGCATCGCAGTCGTTGCAGGTCGTGATATCTATCTCTTCAATCCCAGACGGAGCAGGCATTTGCTTGTTTGGCGTGAACGGGTATCCTCCCCGCGAGCGGCGCTGTCCTGGCCGCAGGGTCTATTACCGCGTGCGGACACTTAGCCGGATCGTCAACCTCGAGCGGGGTGGGATCGCCGCATGGCTCACCTACCTGGTTCTGCTAGGCCTATCGACAGCTCTCGTGTCACCGCCGTTGGAGAATATCCTGCGCGACGTGATGATGGTCTCGATCTCGCCGTTCACCCATCCTCCGCCCAACATCGTGATAGTCTCAATAACAGAACAGACCCTAGCGGATTTTCCATACCGCTCACCGCTGGATCGCGACTTCCTGGCCGATATCATGACCCGGATCGAGTCGGCCCACCCGCGTGCCATCGGCGTCGACCTTCTGTTCGACCAGGCAACAGAGCCGCAAAAGGATGCTCGACTGGAAGCTGTCATCGAGACCGCTAGCGTGCCTGTGGTGATCGCCTCGGCTTCGCGCCCAGACGGCCTTACCCAGAAGCAGTTCGACTATCTCAGCGCGTTCGCTCCTTCGGCAAAGCGGGGCCTGGCCGCATTGTCGCATGACAATCTCGACAGCGTGGTCCGCGGAGCTTTTCCCGGACGAGAAGCAGACCGCGGTTGGACTCCAAGCTTTGCCGCTGCGATCGCAGCTGCAACCGGCATTGATCGCGGCCACTGGCCGGAGGAGATGGTCTACTACCGCACGACGAACGGCTTGCCCTTCAAGTTTCCAGGCTATCCGGCACAAGCCGTCCCGCTGGCACCGCTCAGCTGGTTCGAGGGGAAATATGTTCTGATCGGCGTAGACCTGCAACAAATAGACCGTCATGCGACACCGTTCGCGTTGTTGAACGGCGTGGAAATCGGCGATCTCCCTGGCGTCGCCATCCACGCCCATTCGCTGGCCAGACTCATTTCCGGGGACAGGGTAACTACTCCCTGGCCGGCGGCGGGCTACGCGCCGATGTTTCTCATCGGGGTATTTTGCCTGTGGATCGTATCGCAGCCGATACCGGTGGTTTTCAAACCTGTCGCGGTCGCCGGTGCGATGCTGCTGGTGTGGATCGGTGAGGCGTTGGCCTTCGCGCGGTTCGCAATCCTCTTTCCGATGGTCGCGCCTGCACTGCTCGTGCTCGGGCTGTCGGCGTTCGTTGGCTTCCTGGCTTGGAGACGGGATGCCAAGGCACGCTACTTCATTCAGAACGCGTTCTCGAAATATGTCAGCCCGGCCGTTGTCGCGTCGATCGTCAAGGAGCCCGCCGCTCTCAGCCTTGGTGGCGAGAGGCGTGTGGTCACCTCTGTCTTCACGGATGTCGAGGGCTTCACGTCTCTCAGCGAGAAGCTAGCGCCAGAGGTGCTCGCAGATATGTTGAACGAATATCTGGGTGGGCTCTGTGAGTTGTTCGTCGAGCACGGTGCGACCATTGACAAGATCATCGGTGATGCGGTGGTCGGGTTCTTCGGTGCTCCGGCCGCGCAAAATGACCAGGCCGAGCGGGCGGTGGCCCTGGCATTGGCTGTGCAGGAATTGGCGCAGCGACTACGGGAGAGAATGAAGGGACGAGGCCATTCCTTCGGCGCTACCCGCATCGGCATACATGGCGGGCCGGCGAGCGTGGGCAACTTCGGGGGAAATCGGTTCTTCAACTACACAGCTATTGGAGACACGGTAAACACTGCAGCCCGGCTAGAGGGAGCAAACAAGTACATCGGCACCAAAAATTGCATCAGCTCAGAAGTCGCGAGGCAGACGACGCGCTTCCTGCTGCGCCCTGCTGGAGTTCTGCACCTTAAGGGCAAGAACCGAGGCATTGAGGCTTTCGAGGCAATGAGTCGTACGCCAGAAAATACGATACTTTGCGAGGAGTATTCAAAGGCATATGCCCTGCTTGCCACCAACGATAAGCGGGCGATAGCGGCATTTGAGCTATTGGTTACAAATTACCCTCAAGACGCCCTGCTCGCTTTTCACCACAGCCGTCTTGCAAGCGGATGCTTCGGAGCAGACATTCATCTTGCCGAGAAATAAGGGCATCGTGACATGAGCCTCATGCGTCCGACCTCGCAAATCGCCTCGCTGATCCTCGCTACGGCCGTCCTCGTGACGGCGCAACCCGCGATAGCCGCCAGCCAGTACGTGGTCCTGTCGGCTGAGCCGGCGGTGGATGAACTGCCGCCAGGCAAGCTCTTTATGCCAAGCGACGTCATCAACGTTCCAGCCGGTACGGTCGTCACCTTGCTCGGCGAGGACGGCAGCGTGAACCCGATCTCAGGTCCGGGAGCCTTCGTCGTCACCGAAGATGCCTTGACGTCCGACAGTACTCAGCGGACTACCGACGCGCAGGTGGGAACTTCAGAACTTGCCCTGATCGCCGGCCTTCTGGCGAATGAGCGGCAGAGAACGGAGTCTATCGGCGGATCGCGCACCACCGCCGACCAATCCAAGCCGAGCGGGCTCGACGATCCCTGGGCGATCTCCATCGAGGAATCCGCTCCTGGTTGCATCCGCAACGGCGAGATGGTTCTGGCGCGTCAGGGAATAGGTCAGAGCGCGGTGTTCTCGGTTCGCCTCGGCGACGGAGAGCCTTTGAACGGCCTGGTCTGGAGCGCCGGCAAGTCCACATACTCGTTTCCAGACCCCGTTCCTCCCGAGATAAAGGCCGTTACCGTCGAGACCAACAAGACGTCGGCGTCGATCGAAATCAAAACGCTTCCTTCAGACGCCGATTTCGAAAATCCACGGGAAGTGCTTGGATGGATGGTGAGCAGCGGTTGCAAACGCCAAGCGTTGGCCTTTGTGCGTCAACTGGTAAAACAGCAATAGGTTATCAGCGGCGCCGCGACTGAGTTGCCTAGGCGACTGGCTGACCGCATCGCAACACTATCCCCGGCCTGCAGAGTTCGCTGGGGTACTGCCCGAGCAAGGATAATTGCGGACCCTGTCAACCCTGATATGTTCTAGCGTCGCATCGTCGGGGGGCACAAATTGTGCGCGCACTAGCTAGTGGCCATCTTCTTGTTACTTTCGAGCTGGCCATGCTTGGACTTTCTGGTAGCCCGCTTCCCGAGAGTGATGACCGCTCCAACTGCTTGGTTTAGTGCGCCGTCCGGACCCAACGCGGTGGCTTTTTGCGATCAGTGCAGCCGAGGCTCCGGACGAAATAGAAATCCTATTGCAAATCCCCAAGCCAAGATACAATAGCATCCTTGGACTTCTTGAGGGTGCCCAAGTGGTCAGCGTCCACCTTGACGTACTCGTTAAGACGATTTTCCGGAGCTTTTGCGAACGCAAACTCTGGTCCATCTTTCTGGGAAGGGTCGGCAGAGCCGGCCACCCACAACAACGGGGCACGGAGACGGGGCGCATTGACCTGGCCCAAGCCCGGCGAGTCCGGTCCATTGAAGCTTAGGTAGATCTCGGCGGATACCTTTAGCTTGAACCAATCCTTCCCGAACTCAGCGAAGTCGGCCTTCTCGCCTGCATGGCCTGCCTTGACCATCGACTGGGCCAGGGCAATGCTGTCTTGAGTCTCCGCGCGTTTGGAGAAATAGTCGGGGAAGTGAGCCGGCGCTATGGCAATCACCCCTTTCAGGCCATCATGGGTTGCGCCATAAGCGATGGCAGCGACGCCGCCCATGCTGTCTCCAGCCACTACGAATGAGATCGCGCCCGCCTTTTTTAGCTTTGCAATGGCACCGTCAATTTCGTCCAAGCACTTGTTGTAGGCCTTGTCGTAAGCCCGCTTTAGCGACCAGCACGTCTCGGGGCGTTCGACCAAATACCCAGCCTTCGCCAGTGCGTCTCCAAGCGCTTTGACCTCCTTCGGGTTACCTCCAAAGCCGTGCATGATGACGATACCAAGAGATTTTCCATGCGCCGCTGCTAGAGCACTTGATGGCAAGAAACAGTATAGACAGCCGAGGACAAGTGTAAAGCCCAATAGCAATAGCTTTGCGACCCGTGCGGTTCGATCAGGAGTTCGACGCAACTCACGCTTTGGAAGAGCGACGTCGTCCATTCTTGCCCCCTCAACCGAACTCTGGGGGTTGGATATCACTACGCTCAGATAATCTCGCGTCTTCGCCATACTGTTAGCTCCCCCATTTATCAGCAGATGTCCTGCAACACATTTCAATGTTGCCACGGGAACAAATGATCGCACGGAAAGCAACCGGGTTCAATAAAGCGCGGCGAAGCGCGCGCCTTCACGCGTCGCGGGTTCGACTGGAGCGCCAAATATCCGCAAGTCGTTGAGGCCGCTGCCGCGCTGCCGGTCAAGTCGGCGATTATCGCCGGCGAGCCCATCGTCATGAACGAGGCCGGGCTTTCAGACTTCGGCAAGCTCCGCTCGTCGATCCCCTGGCATTCCGGCCGGATCATTTTCGTCGCTTTTGATCTGCCGCACCTCGATGGCGAGGACTACCCCAAGTAGCCGACAATCGAACGGAAAGCCGAGCTGGAAACGCTTCTCGGCGATACGACCGACAGTGTGCCATCCAGTTTAGCTACCACGTCCAGGGCGGGGGCAAACCCTTCTATAAGGCCGCCGACAAAATGGGCCTTGAGGGGATGGTCTCGAAGCGCGCTGATGCCCTTTATCGCAGCGGCCGATCGGAAAGCTGGCTGAAGATCAAATGCTATGAGGAAACTGACTATGAGGTGGCCGCGGTGCTTCGCGAGCCCGGCCGTCCGAACGTCGCCCACATGGTGACACAACGAACGCCGCTACGTCGGCGGCGCCTTCATTACGCTGAACGAGAAGATGCGCGAGCAGCTATGGGCGCGCGTCAACGCTAAGGCAAGGCCGCTGAAGGGCGTCAAGATCAAGCCCGGCATGCAATGGCTCAAGCCCAGCCTGGTCGGCCGTGTGCGGCATCTCAAGGACGAACAACCGATGCGGCATGCCACGCTGCGGGAGATCGACGAAGTAATGCCGGCCAAGGACCCACAAACCGACCTAATCCAAACATTGGCCGACCAAGCGGCCGAACGATTTCCTGAATCCAGAGACCCCGGTCAACGCCGTGCCGCCGAACGCGAGCGCCCACTGCAAATTCGCTTCACTGTCGATGTCCCGTGGCAGAGCTTGCTGCCGTCGTTGCGTAAGCACCTGGATGCGCACGGATTCCGGGCAGTGACGATCTTGCAGTCCGGGCAGGACGTCATGGCGGCGACGCGGCTCGATCCCGATCACCCAGCGGCGGTGTGGGCCTAATGCGATTGTCGGCGGTGAAGTTGGTGCGGTTGCCGGTACTCTTATCGGCGCGGCGGCTGAACAAGCAGGGCTATTGCCGCTACCGCGATCAGTACGCTCGCATCTACGAGGATCGCTGGTGGCAAACTGGTTTGCCATCATCGTCTGTACAGGCCCTGTCGCCTTCGAACGAGACTTTGGTATTTACTTTTATCTTGTGCTTCCCGCTTAGGATTGCATCGCCAGTTATCTTAGGATTGCATCGCCAGTTATCTTGTGTCTTTCCAATTCCAAACCGGCGTGGCGGTAACCGGTACTTCCATATCGTATATGACTGCATTTACCTCTTTGCCGTCGGCAAAGGCCTTGAACTCCTTGATCGTCGCCTTTTTTGCACTAGCTGGAAGGTCCTCCGCAACCGCTCCCGAGGCGAACGTTACAAGAAACAACAGTATAGGTAGCGCGATCTTCTTCATGGACTTCCTGCAATTTTATAAGCTTTAAGGCAGAAAAAGTTACCCACCCGGACAAGCTCTCGGATTGCGGTGCAGACAATCTTGCATAGATATTTGGACTTGAGCGTAGACTTCATGATATTCCTTCTACCGATGAGAACAAGCGTGTTTTTACTGAGCTCCGGGTTCCTCCCAGCTACCGCTTCACTAGTTCGATTGGCCCCGCGCATTGACTGCTTACATCATGAAACTTTCCGCTGCCTCGGTTGCCTTTGATTTTTCCCTTGAGGATATTACGTCCCTTTTTGCCGTTATCATTAAATGAATGCACGATATTTACGGTGCCCTCGTTCGAGACTGTTCCTTCCATTGAGCCTTTAGACACTATGCCGTCATTTATCGAGATAATCGTCGAGTTTTCCGTCCAGCCGCATGCCTTGATCGTCGATCGCCTGGTTACTAGCCACAAGCCATCAAAGGCACTCAAGCCGGGCGCAAGTTTGCCAGGGTCTGTGGTACTTGCCGGCGACTGCGCCACAGGATCGGGCTGTTCAAGGCTTGCGACATCCGTCGCCTTGGCGTCGTCGGTGGCCTTTGCGGCGCGCTCCTTCTCCGGCTGTTGCGCCACCTGTTTGCCGGCCGCCTGCCGTTCCGCTTCAACACGCTTGTCGATGGCGTCGATCTTCAACTTCGCAAGGGCCGCGAAAGCGCCCGTCGGAAATTGCTGCAGGTACGCCTCGAAGAAGCTCTTGTCGGTCGAGTCCTTGATGGTTGCCCAAAACGCAAGTTCGACTGCATTGTCCGGCGCCGCCGCCTGCGGTGTGG
>NZ_JBWKME010000069.1:0-127276 GCF_056431085.1 Mesorhizobium waitakense
AGCAGACGCTAATGCAACCGAAAAGAGCAGTGGCCTGCGGGTTGCGGACGAGTGGCCCCGCGACTTCGATGATGGACATCGGCGGACATCGTACTTGCTGCTGGGCCATGCATACCCACGGGTGCTGTCGCAAACGGGCGGGCATTGTTGGAGTTCTACAGCTAGCACGATCCGCTCGGACTATTTTTCTGATGCCCGACAAAAACGTCGCGGTAGGGACGACAATTGCTTGTCGCCCCCCGCACAGATCCCGGCGAGCGGCACTACCGCACCGGGCTCCCACCTTGGGTCATGACGCGGAACCGCACGTCGGGAAGTGGATGTCCCGCCTTGCGGCGTCACGTATGCGGTCCAGTGCGGGTGACACGCTTTCCCAGCTCTGTGTCTGGCGCGTGCCGCTCTGGCCCGCATTTCCCTTGGCCCCGCCCCTTCCCTCCATCGCCTCCGCGGCCTCCAATACGGCGTTGTTCGGCGACTTCGCAGGTACTATGGGCAGGTCCGACTTCCCCTGGACGTTCATCATCGGATTACGGGTACACCCTTCCCGATGCGGGCCGCCGCCAAAAGTGCGGCAACGGCCGTCCAAGGGACCTCCCGGTTCCCGTGCAGGTGGCTTCCGTGCGTGCAAGAGGTCTTAGACCGCGCAGGGCCGGAATGGTGCTCGCCTTGGCGCACCACGCCATGTTGCCTTCCGCTTTTCTCCACAGCGTCGGCACCCTGGATGTTCAACTTTACGCGGCTCAATACTCTGCCCGCACTTTCCCCTGTCAACGCTTCGCCGCCACCTAGGTCTTCGACGTGCAGAACTTCCATCTGCTGTCACCTGCCGGTTTCGCCGGCGCACGGAGAAGGTTGGATTCCAGTTCCTCTCCCTCCGCCATAGGTGATTGCGTTCGTGGTTCGGGATGTAGCAGCGCGCACTGCTATCTGTGCATGGAATCAGCGCAATTTCGATAAAGCGCGCGAAGATCCACCTCCGCGAAACATTCATTGGCAGCAGGCCATCAGCCTTCATTGCGGGTCCGGATGATCGACGAGGAAAGCGAGACCGACGGGAGCGCTTAGGCCATGGGTTCCGCGATCACACCATAGGCGTCTGCATCTCAATTATATTAGCTTGCGCCGGCGCACTCGTTGGGCAGGGTGTTGGGATAGTGGACGCCGGCCCAGACGGAAAAGGTCTCCAAGCGCCGCCGCCAAGATTTGATCCTATTAGGGGAAGTGTGGCGGGGGCGGCGATAGCCGGCAGCGTCGTTGCGGTTTTCTATTGGCTTGCAGGCAGGGGAAGTGAGGAAGCATGAGCAGCTTAGGAGTATGGGTCGTACTCGCTACGGCGTCCATCGCGATCATTTACCCTGTTGTCGTATGTCTCGATCAGGATGTAGGGGCAGCGGCGCCAGGCGCGATGAGGGCTTACCGGGAGCGGTGCTTGGTTTGGCGGCAGCCAAGCTTTTCTCTCTTGCCCTCTCAAGTTCCAACAATCTGATGTAATAGGTATCAAAGGCCTCACTGTTCTTCCGCTCCTTTCTCCGGAGATGAAGATACTGCAGCGCAAACGCAAAAATCGTGATTAGGCCGATCGGACCCGCCATGTGATTGCGCAACCGTGTCTGCCCGTCGCCTGGCCTCGAAGCTAACGCGTGCAGCATCCAATCTGACAATTCCCGATTATCGACGCGAATGGCCGGCGCAGGGGATGCTTGGGGAAGCGAAGCCGCACCGGCCACCTTGGCGGGAAAAGCCCCCCGCGCTGTTAAGTTTATCGTATATTAGACATCGCGCAATTAAGACTGAAGTCCTTGTTCTGCCGGCCCTAAAGGCCCGCTTCGCAGCACCGTCAGACAATGGGTGTTGTGATCCCTTCCAGCGCAATGATCCTGGTGTTGGCGCAACGTTTTCGAATCTCGATCAGGCGGGCGTACTCCGGCGAATCATACCAGCCCATCAATGACGCCATATCGGGGAATTCGATAATAACCAAACGGTGTGGCTCCCAGTCACCTTCCAGAACCTTGGTCGCACCGCCACGACCTAAGTATCGCCCGCCGTAGCGCGCCTCGGTGGCCGGAACATCCCGCCGGTATTCCTCGAACGCGGCAGCGTCTTTTATGTCTACATCCGCGATAAGATAGGCGGCCATTTGTGCTCCCTCCCTTTGTCGTCGAACCCCTTCGCCATCGCTTTGGCCTTCCGTTTAGATCTTTACCGGTTTGTGCTCCACCTTTTGCTGCTTCCATCGTTCTTACGGATAGGTCCCGAACATATTAGCGAAAGCGTATATTTTCACCAGCCGGCACGCTCCCCAACCCGCGCCGGTCAGGCCCGACAGTCTGCTGGCCCCCCGCCGTGCGGAGATGCCGGGCCGCTTAGTCTGAGCGTCGCTGCCCTGGTGTCTTCGGGTGGCTGGTGAACGAGATGTTTCGGTCAGGGCGCCCAGCGTTACGGCAGGGCTGGCAGAATAGGACCCGGATCAAATCCCAGTGTTGGCAGCCGTAATCTTCGCCGAGACGGTCAACCAGCGCTTGGATATCGAGGTCGGCATGCCGGCGGCACGTCATGCAGTCGACGGAAAGCCCCGACCCGATCTGCAGCTTCTTGCCGAGCGTGCCTCGACGAACGGATTTTCATGGTCATGGGATGGCGCTACCACCCTTGGGAGGCCGCACAGGCCCTGTCCCGAACCATTGAATGAACGGCGCATCCTTGCCGGTGACGTCCTTCACCGTCTTCAACAGCGCTTCGTGGGTGCGCTGCAGCGCTCGGTAATGCTCGCTGCTAGGCGATAGAAGCGGCTGGACGATGCTCTTATAGTCGTTCCGCCTCCGCTGCTTAGTCACCACCAATGCCCCCTTGGGCGAAAAGCCCGCCGCCAGCAGACTGAGAGCGGGCAGCGGGCCTTTGATTTTCGGCAGGTGGAGGCCCGCCGGGCAGCAAAGTGCCGTTCGCTGCCGACGGTGATGGTTATCTGGCTTTGCGCGGACCGACGACTTACTGATTCGTAAGGCTATGGAACAGGATGCCGACGATCACTGAAATGCGTCGGGTCCGCTGCCGGGGAGACAGCGGACTCAAACTAGGGCCAGGAGGGGCAAGGCCCTTTATGATCCCTATGCGGGGATCAGGGTGATAACACCGGGCGAGCACAAACGTTCCGTCGGCTGAAAGATATTTCCCAAGCTTTGCTCCACGCCCGATTTGACTCGCTAATCCGTGACTAAAGCGTACTGAAGGAACGTCGCTGGCCAATTTGAACGGGCGCCTGGCGCTTGGAAGAGTCGATCACGCTTTCGCCCCACGAGGGATAAAGCGATGTCATCCGACGATCATCTCGATTCTGAACAACTTGCAATGCTGACAAAGGTTCTCAACGACTATTGCACAGAGGCAGGAATTCCAGAAGGCCATCCGGCATGGGAACACTTCGGCCGGCGCCTCAAGAGCCTGTTCCAGTCCGGGATACATGATCCCGATGAACTGGTGTCCAAAATGAACACTGGCTACGAGGATTGGCTAGGCGAGATCGGCGCTACGGGTCCTTTCATACCGCCCAAACTATCGTCCGAAGACCGTCTCGTAGGCGACAATCGCTTGCCAGGGTCAGACCTAAGAGGCAGGCCAGCCGTAGCGAATAGAGTTTGGATTTAAGAAAGCCCGGATTTTTGGGGACGGGCATCCGGCCGGCATTTTCAACCGCGGGGCATCGTCCAAAAGGGCTGTATTCCAACACCTCCAGCGAGCGCGCTATGATGAATATTAGGCGCCGTTTCCCTCAAAGCGCCGCCGCGTATTGGCTCGGCGCCCATCTGGTTTGTTCAGTGTTAAAAGCAGGGCGCCGGGTCGGATTGCCTGGCGGAAAAGCGACCGGCTTCACTGGCATTTCTGGGTCAACATGGTGGTGCCCGGCCGGGGGGAAGGCTCAGGGCTAACCGTCGCATTTAAAGCCCTTAACCTTTATTCAATACGCCTAATTTAGCATCGTTTAATGCGCTTCTCCATTCTGCTTTTTGGCTGGGCGGCATTCTTCGGTTGGGACTTTGCTGCCAACGATGGCGAATTCACAGTGGGCCTCGGTATGCGAGTTGCCCACTTACTCCATCTTTCTGGTCTTATGTGAAGCACCAGCTCGCGTTTCCGTTGGCCTCTTTAGGCACGGGACGGACCATCCTTCCTCCGCCTGACCCGCATTCGCATACGGTGGTCCTCGTCACTAGTCGTGCTCATCAGGGGCGACCTTGTCGGCTTGGGGTGGTGTCCCCCTTCTGAAAAGAGAAGGGCGAAACGATAGATCCTCGAGGGAACAGGTCGGTAGATCGCGCGCAAAAGTGCGTCCGCTGTGCGTTGGCCAAGTTCAAGCATGACGTTGTCGTATGTCTCGGAAATCCGGCAATTGGGGCAAGATAGGAGGTCGGACCCTTGAGGCTCACTGACGCTGCTAAGGGGCACTCTGCACGAATTGCAGACAATCCTAGGGGCGCTTTCGATCATCTAGAGAAATATCTCGCTGTTTTAATCAACAGAGCAATTTCGGTGCCAAGCACAATTGATCCGTGGCGGGACATCTAGCGCCGCTCGCTTGGCGCTATTAGAACTTCGGTTTCCAGTCGCGGTTGCGCTGCACCTGGATACCCCGGCAATCAGGAACCACAGTGAAGAACACCGGCCGGCGGTCGCGCCTTGCAGCCTTACAATCCGAGCAGCCGAAGAGACCAGATCCCAATGCATGGAGCCGCGATCCAGGCCGAGCCGGTCGATAAGCGGTTGGACGTCGTTGAGATGGTTCCGGCAAGCGCCCGGTAAGGCCCCTGAAAGGATGATGGCCACCCGCACTTAGCCTTAGTTGAGCGACTTCTGATGTGGTTGTAGAGTTACTCGAGCGGGAGACCTGACCTCCCCCGCAATGGCCGGTGCAAGCTTTAAGTCCGGCACCCGCCGTCGACTGCGGATGTACCAGCGACGGCGGGAGCAGCGGCAAGCGCCGGCCTTCAGGGCAAAGTTGCGCCCCGCCAGCGCCCGTTCACTCATGCCGCTAAGCAGGAGTTGCGCGTCGACAAAATCATCAGAGAATTAATTCGTGGACGACCGTCACCGAATCTTTTGGCGGAACCTGGAGTGGCAACTGGTGCAATCCTGCAAAATCATGTGCACCAAGTGTTCTGCGGGCAGCGTCGCCGGATCGGGTTCAGCCGCGTTAGTGCGCTTCCCCAGCAGACTTCCGCCGTCCATCATCGTTCCAGGCCCCATCCGCATTTCGGCGTTGATTTGCGGGGGCACATTCGCAGCCTCCTTAGCAAGTGCAGTGGCGAGCGTGGCGATGTGGTGAGCCAGCGCCTCAAAACTTCGTCGGTCTTGGTCGATTTCCGGTTTGGCACCGGACAGTGGACCGAGTGATCCGGATGGAAACTCGCCAACGAGGCTCCCGGTTCGATCTCGTAGGGTTTCGGCAGCGTCTCGAAATGCAGCAGCATTGTAAGGGACTTGGCCGTTAAACATCCCAGCAAGCGTTTTTGCAGCCGTTGCCATTCGTTTCATGGACGCTTGGCGGGCCTCAATGAGTGCTTCACTGCCAACCTTGGCAGCGGCCAGGCTTGAAACACAAGCCAGTGCAAGCCCCACCGCAAGGACGATGCGTTTCACCGAGTTGTGCGCTCCCCAGTGCGGGCAGGCCGCAACTCCAATGTTCATGCGCCTACCTCCAAGTCACGCTTCGGCCATACACCTTCCAGCACATGGAAGGTCAAGCCGCGTGATCTCGCCGGCAAGCGGCGAATGGTCACTCCGGCACGCCAGCATCTGTCGACCTCTTCGCCGATCTCGATCCCCCGAATTCCGATCACCGCCGCGTCAGCAATCAGTTGGTGGGTGAGCTGGTCAACCGTGATGACATCGGCCTTTGCCGTCTCGGGGACGTTGTTGGCAATCCATTGATCTAGGAAATCGATTCCGCGTGTGCTCATTGAGCCATAAGCTCGGCAACGGCTTAGGTTCCAGCGGGCGGTTTTCAGATAGAGCTGCGAACGATCTGGCCTGACATCGCGCCGATCACCACATTGAGTAATTCAATAATGTCCTTCAGAGCTGCGATTTCTAAAGGGTCGGTGCTTTGGGCTAGAGTCCTGATTTCAGGCACGCCATCAGCGTCACGGGGCGCAAAGCTCTCGATCAGGACATCTCGATACTGCTTCAGCAAGCTGAGCGCATGATGATCTAAAGTCTCTTGATCCACAGGCCGATCGTATCAGGGCGCCAACGGCCTCGCCAGCAAGCGTTTCCCCTGGCCGCCGTCCTACAGCGCCGAAGCGTCCCGCGCGGCCTGGCGCTCGTCGACCCTTTCAGATCCGTCGAACCAGACCGACACGTTGAGCTTGGGGAAGTGCAAGACCTTGGCCTGCCACCATGTCCGCTCAATCTCGTATTCGCCTACGCCCTCGGCCCATCGCGTCCAGCCTCGGTCAGGGCGTTCGGTAAGTTCGCTGTCGCGCATGGCTCGCGTTGGCCTGTCTCATTTCGGGACAAAAATGCTGGCACCGGTTTTGCACTGCATAGATTGCCGGTACCCTCCTCCTACCGGTCCTGATCGGGGATCAGGAAGTAAACTTTCGCCGGGCTTGAGGGATGGGGTTCCTTCGCCCGGCGAGTTTTCTTTCAATGCAGCACCATGGCGCCTACGACGGCCCGCGAGGAGCATCGCTTGAAGCTTGGCATGGGCAAGGATGAGAAGGATCCGGCTTTTCCGACGTGGGATGGTCGCATTCGAACCCCTCGCCCGTTCTCAAAAGAGTTCGCTCGGGAAGCAGAAACAGCAGGCGTTCCGCAAGTCACCGTCCTTGGCCTCCGGCATACCCACATCACGCATCGGTTGTGCAGCGGCGTTCCTGTGCATGTCGCGTCGGCCCGCGCTGGCCACGCCAATCCGTCAGTCACGCTGAACATTCATGCGCACCTGCTCCCAGGACAGCAGGAAGGTGCCGCAGCGGTGGTTGACGCGGCCCTCAATGCCGCACTACAGGAATGAAGCGCGAACCAGTCGGGAACGCCTTCGGTGCCAATCCGGTGCCAACAGGCCGAAGCCAGGCGGCAGCGCACTACCTAAGTGATTGAAAAATCACAACGGAGGAATGGCCGAGCGGTTTAAGGCACCGGTCTTGAAAACCGTTGCTGGTAGAGGAACAAACGGCAGAAATCCGGTATCAGACGAGGATTGAAACCTACAAAATATCACGAAAATATCACATCTGGAGCGATGGCCGAGTGGTTTAAGGCAGAAGTCTTGAAAACTTCCGTACCGGGAACGGTACCGTGGGTTCGAATCCCACTCGCTCCGCCAATGCTCTTACGGGGGACGATCTAGACATCGCAGCCTGCCATACCGACATGTGACCGGTCGGACCATCCTGCCCCGATATGGGCTAGTGCGCTGCCCTTTCACGGCGGTAACAGGGGTTCGATTCCCCTTGGGCGTACCAGTAATTTCAATACATTAGCTGTGATCCCTGATCTGCGGTCCCGATAAGGGACCCGAAATGCGCTGCAGCTTTGGTGTGCTCAGCATGAACAAACCGACTCCTTGATCTGAGGTATTGGCATCCTGCTTCGTGCCAAACGATCCCGCGCGTCTTCTGCCATCTGGCTCCAACCGATGTTCCTCCCTTACACCCATGACTCGACGACACGGGGTAAGTCGTCCGCATGACGCTCAAGGCGTTGGGTCATGCCCTTTGCGGTCATCAGACGCTCGCGCAGCGGGATCAGGTAAGGGGACGTAATGAAATCGTCCGGTGACTGCGACGGGATCGTGTTGCCCTCGCGGGTGATGTGGAAAAGCTTGGCAGCGAAGCAGGTTGGGAAGTCTGCCGGGTGTTCAAAGACGATCCACATCGGGAAAGGGTAGGCGTCGTCGGGCGTCGGCTCAGCCCTTGCCCAGCCGTGGAAATCGAATCCGAGCCGACTGGCCTCACCGTCGTAAAAGCGGGCTTGCTCCTCAGTCTGCCAGGCGCTGACCATCGGCTGCAGGCCCGCGAGGTGGTCAGCCTTGCTGTGGCACGCGAAGAGGTAACGCTCGCCGAGGAAGACGCACTTGCGGAACACCATGCCGGAGATGGTCGCCTCGATCACTTCGGGCTTGAAGCTGTCGGTCATCGCGGCCCGCCTTTGGCCCGAAGCATGTTCGTCAGATACCCCGCGATCATTAGCGCATCGGCCACAGTCGTCGGTGCCGGCATGTCCAGAGCGGCTAGCCGGTTGCGGTCATCGCTGAACGCTGCCACCACCCAGCATCTTCCGTCCTCGACCAGATGGCCTTTAAGCCCCTCGTCATTGATCACAATCGACCAGCCGTCGATCGCCGGCCTCACCCACGCCGAGCGGCCCTCGCCCTCGTACCGCAGGGCGAACCCCGCAGCGCGGAACAGTTTGCCTTCCTCACTGGCATTGGCCCCCTCGACCATAATGTCCCAGAATTGCAGGAAACTGGTCATGGCGCCACCTTTCGACATACCCTCGCAGCAGCAGCTGCGAGCCTGGCCCGCTGCTTCTCAATAGCCGCGGCGTGGTTGGCAGTGGGAGCGATACCGGCGTTGGCCGCATGGTAGCCGTAGCTGCGCGCGCAATGGCGACCGCAGAAGTGCGGATCCCGATAGCTCTCGCCGTCCCAGAGCTTCGCCCAGTCGATCCAGCATTCGACATCCTGCCGCCAGCGCACCTCGACGGCGATCCTGCCGGTCAGGCGCTCGACCTCCGTGACGCTGTCGGGGAAGTTGTTGACGTAGGTGTTCTCGCCGTAGCGGCGCACGTAGGGCGGCGCTTCGCCGAACGAGGCGTAGGTGAACCGGCGATGGATGGTGGCGCCGCAATTGCGGCACAGCGGCCTGATCACAAGGGGGCGCTCGCCGCTGACTTTCGCACCGCGGCGCAGCATCACGCACCCTCCACGATAGCGATTGGCAGCCGCAGGTCGATCAGCCGCGCCTGGAGCAGCGAGATGGTGAGCTTGTCCTTGGCATCGACCCATCGGCTCTCGTCGTTGGAGACGTCGCCGTTGCAGAAGATGAGGTGCGGCTCGCCACTCCCGCGCCGGAGCTTCGGGCCAAGGTCGAGCTTCTTCAGCAACCGATAGGCACGCGCGCAAGGGCCACTCTCCAGGTCGAAGCCGGTCTCCCAGAGCCGTCCGTCCATTTCATCGTCGTAATCATCAGGGGTGATCCCGTGCTCCTCCTCGATGGCCTCGGTCTCGGACCGGGCGTGGTGGCCGATGCCCTCGCTGACGAAGAACTCGCGCCAGGTCGGCGGCGGAGGGCAGAAGCTCCACTGCCCGACGGTCAGGAGGTATCCCTGCTCGCCGTTCTCGTACCAGCAGATCGTCTCGGCCACCTGCGGTGGGGAAGCCAGCAGTGGTCGATCGGTTCGTCCAACGAACGCCTCCGCATCCTTGACGAACGCCGCCGTGAGCAAACTGCCCGCTCCAATCAGAAAACCACGTCGTGAAAGCATAAAAACCTCCAGGGTTGACACACGCATCTGGAGGGTTGGCGACCTGCTGTTGCCCGTTCTGGGCCACATCGTCGTTGCCACCTTTGCCGGTCAGGCTGGTTGGCGGGGCCGAAGCCCTCTCTGGATGCAAAAGGAGAACTACCGCGCGGGGCCTCGCCCTTCAAGCACCCATGGTGTGGTGCGGGCAACATGGCTGCCAGCCGCAAGCTATTGGCGGCGTGGGGCAAGTCGGCATTCCCGTCCGTCACCACATCGCTGTCATCGCTGGCCGAGGGAATGGTCCCAGGCCGACCGTGAGGGAAACCCCGATGATGAGAGTCATGAAAAGATACACCCCCAACCCCCTAAGAACGATCGCCTATATGAAACGCATCGCATTGGCGCTGCTTGCCGGCGCGTGCCTTGTCACGTCCGCCCATGCTGGCGGCGACGGCTACACTGGTCGCGTTGTCAAGTGGAAGGCCGTCGGGTGGTACGACATTGCAGCGCTGCCCGATGACAAGTCGTGCTCCGCCACCGCCAAATTTGACGGCGGCACGTCGATGATCATCATCGGCACGCCAACGCAATTCATGCTAACGCTTGCCGACAATCGGTGGGCAGGCACCTTCCTCAAGGGCCAGGCCTATGCGCCGACCATCGAACTCGACAACAAGTGGAAAAACCTCGCCGCCACATCGACGTTCAACGGCTCCATCACCATCGACGACATGGGTAAGGGTATGGTTTCCGCCTTCATGGAAGCCGACGCACTGGGTATCAGCATGAATGGTGGCGAGCGCATGGCCGTACTCGACCTGAAATACACACGCTCGATGATGAACGAGCTAGCAAACTGCACCGTCGCCATGTCGACCGGCAACGTCGAGACGTCGAGCTTCTAACCCCTGGCTCCCAATTTCAGCGGCCATGCTGATCGGCATGGCTGTGCTGTGCATCATCGCGGGAACGTTGATCGTTCGCAGCTAGCGCTATTCATTTCATTCCCCCTCAGACCTGTCGCATGAAGGCTATGACCCCTGATCGTTTTCGCGAGTGCCTTGCCGTGCTGCACTGGTCGCAGCGCGGCCTAGCGGAGATCCTGCGCTGCGACGACCGCCTGGTGCGGCGCTGGGCCCAGGGTAGCGAGCCCGTGCCGGAGTCGATAGCCCGCTGGATTGAAAAGCTGACGAACTCGCATGAGGCGTCGCCACCACCAATGGCGCCAGCGCCCTGATCAGCGCGCTACAACCTTCTACATGCACCCGGCGGATGCAGCCGCAGTTGCACCGTCCCCGCGTTCCTCGCGGCGACGGATGTTTCGCCGCTTGAGGCCGGCGGCGCTAGAATGCTGCCTTTATAATAACGGAGCCTGCGCCGCCCGCGCCTTGCCAGCCAGAGAGTGATTTGCGCTGAGCCGCCAAAGGCTCACGAAGCGTTAATCGTGCGTCGTGATAGTGGGCGACTGTGGCCGACCAGAATGAGACTGTTTTCCGACGACTCACAGCGGCGCCGACCGCAGCGGGCTTGGCCACGCGCCTCGCCGTAGCTGAACTCAATCGTCGCGGCATCGATCCGGCCCCTTTGCTCGCCCGCGCCGGACTGTCAGCGGTCGCCCCCGATCACGACGGTCGGATCGATGTCAGGTCGCAGATCGAATTCCTCGAGCAGGCTTCGCGCACCCTCGGCGACGACTTCCTCGGCCTGAACCTGGCCGAGCAATTCGATCTGCGCGAACTCGGCATGCTCTACTACGTCGCCGCCTCGTCGCATTGCCTCGGCGATGCTCTACGCCGCCTCGAACGGTACGCCCAGGCGGCGAATCATGCGTTGATCTTGCGGCTGCACAAGGGCTCGACCTTCCGGCTCGCGCTTTCCTATGCAGGCGTGCCGCGGCACCTCGACCGACACCAAATGGAGTCCTTCGCACTGACGCTCGTCCGGCTCTGCCGGCAACTCGTCGGCCACAGGATTTCTCCGCTGGTCGCGAACTTCGTCCACCAGCGCTCGGGCGATCTGCGCCGTGCGCGGAACCTGCTGGGCTGCGACGTCAACTTTGGCGCCGACTCGGACGAGTTGATATTCGACCCTGCGCTGCTGGACCGGACGCTGGTGGCCGCCGATCCATTCCTGAACCGGCTGATGGTCGAGAATTGCGAGCAGGCGATGGCGGCCCGGCCCACCAACGTGGGCCCGTTCCGCACGATAGTCGAGAACACCATCGCGCCGCTCCTGCCCCACGCCGAGGCGAGCGCGAAGAAGGTGGCCGGCAGCCTCGGGCTGAGCGAGAGGACGTTCGCACGCCGCCTCGCGGCAGAAGGGCTCAGCTTCGGGGCCATTCTGGATGATCTCCGGCGTGATCTCGCCATTCGCCACCTGGAGGAGCCGGGCCTGCAAATCTCCCAGATCGCGTGGCTGCTGGGCTTCCATCAGCCAAGCGCCTTCAGTCATGCCGCGCGGCGCTGGACCGGCAAGACTCCGTCCCAGTACCGGCGTGGCTTGTCATCGTCCTAGCGGATCCTAAGCGTGGGGTGCCGTCGCTGCAGGCGGTGTGTTGCACGCCGCTGCCAACCGCTTGCGGTCAACCGCCACTACCCTAGAGGGCAATGCACTGGCCACCCACCTGAGCCCCAACGCCAGAACCGGCGGGCTGAAGGGCAGCACTAAATCCATAGCTGGAACGCCGCCGCGGCTCGGACCGCAGGGCAATACTGCTGCGCGTCCGCATGTCGCACGGATCGCCGCGAGGCTGCGCTGTGACGAGGAAACCACAAGGACATCTGAGATCAAAGGGACCTATGAAATGCGAAAATTGCTCGCCAGCACTGCGCTGGCCGGGACCGCCTTCCTCGCTTGCGCATCCGCACAAGCCGCGAGTTTCGATTGCCGCAAGGCGACCACTGCCGACGAGATGACCATTTGCGCCAGCGCCGAGCTTTCGGCGGTGGACGTGCTCGCCTCGACCTCGTTCCATCAGGTCAAGGCTATCAATCGGATGGGCGCTCTCGCTATTGCACGGGAGCATCTTCGTCAGCGCAGGGCATGCGGCTACGATCCGCAGTGCATCAAGCAATCGCAGCAGGCGGCTTTGCTCGCCTACCAGTATCTCGGCGCGACCGTGATCTCACAGCAGCCAAGCGGATACAGCGGCAACGCCGCAGAACAGTTGGACACCTGTCCGAATCCCGATCTTCTGTCACGCCTGGCCAACGATCCGGTTACCGACCAGGCCATCCGCGCAGTCGCAGGGCAGTACAGATTACGAAACGCGGTTCCCTCGCAGCAACCGCCACAAGACGATGTCTACTACCCGAATTGTTCAGCCGCCCCCGCCGCTGGCGCGGCGCCGATCCATGCCGGCGAGCCTGGCTATCAGCCGAAGCTCGACCGTGACGGCGATGGCGTGGCTTGCGAGTGAAGCAAGAGGAACTCATCATGGCAACCTCAAATACCTGCATAACCCGCCGCCTATTCAAAAAGCTCCTCTTAGCTCTTGCGCTTGGCGTTTGCGCTGCTGGTACGAACACGAAGGCTATTGCTGGGCAGCCAGAGATCAGCGCCCGGTCATTCGCGGTGTGGATAAGCACGGCGGATGTCTATGGGCATGCCTGCAACTTGGCGGAGGAGGACCACCGAGTGCTGATTCGTGCGGTGATCAGGGGCACCGCCTATTACGGGATTCCGATGGCCGAGGTTCGGCGGATCGCGCGCGGCCAGCAAGACTGGTACGTGAAGGAGAAGTTCGACCTGCGGTCGGAGGAATTCAGGCAGATCGCGCTCGAGTCCGGTGCCTGTCATATCCTGGACGATTTGGTTGATAGGTCATACCGTCTTCACCAGATGCTTGGGGATTGAGCAGCGAGACGGGCAGAGTCGGAAGCGGGTCCCATCTGCCGGCGGGCAATTTTCCTGGAAGTGGGGTGCAAGGCCACAGGGGCTGACTAAAGACCTTGGGTAAGAGTCCAATCGAAACTTGCCATCCTCTTCCTGCACGCCGCTCCGCCTAGGTGTCCAGAAGTCTTCGGGGCTGAATTTTTTGTGCCGCCCACCGGCAACTGTAGCATTGCACCCGACGGACTGATGGTCAGGGGCTGGGCGCGGGCGGTTAAACTCAACAAACGAGATCGTCAACGAGGCATAGTCTCCGCGATGACGACACCGTCACATCTTCGATGACGGCGAAGGAAGGATACGGCAGCAATGATGCTGACCGTACAACCAGTGAGGAAAGGTAAATTCGAAATGTTCAGATTGCTTACCGTCGCGGCGATCGTCGCGACTATGTCGGTTCCCGCCAATGCCATGTGTTTTGGCAGCGGTGCATTCCAGACGTGCTCGGACAACAGCGGCAACAGCTACACCGTTCAGCGCTACGGCAATTCAACACACATGCAAGGCTCCAACTACGACACCGGCTCGTCCTGGTCGCAGGACAGTCTGCACCTCGGCGGGGGGCTGACGACCACCAATGGCTTGGATGCCGATGGCAACGCCTGGCATATGCAGCAGCAAAATCTGGGCGGCGGCATGAGCGTCTATTCGGGGACTGACTCCGACGGGAACTACTTTTCCGGCGCCTGCAGCCAATTCGGCTGCAATTGACTTGAACCCGCGGGTTGGCTTGGCGAAGCCAGCCCCTGTGCGATAGGGGTTGGGGTGCGATGTCGCCGCAGCCAAAAACACGGGACGATTGACTACGCTGACCCCTTCGCGAGCTATTCAATCTGGATCACGCGGTCGATCTGCCCATCGGCGGCGGCGGCGGCGGAACGCGGCCTGATCCGATTGTGCTCGAGGAGCCGAGCACCGCCGAGCAGGCCGCCAGCCGTCCTCCCGCCCAATAGGCGTCGGCCAACTCTGTCGGAGATGATCCTCACGCTTCTCAAAAGTCGGTTTCCAGTCGCGGTTCCGCTCTCGCTGCTGACCGGCGTAATCGGGAATGCATGTGAAGAATACCGGTCGCCGGTCGCGGCCCTCGGCCTTGCACTTCGAGCAGCCGAAGAGCCCGACCAGATCCTGATACGTCGAGTCGTGTTGCGGGCCGAGGCGCTCGATCAGTCGAGCTTTGTCGATCTGCGGCACATCGGATGCCCGCAATTGACATAGACGGTTTCGCGGGCGGCCAGGCTGCGAGGGTCTTTTGGGTCATGGCGATCTCCGTTGAAGGGGCCGCCGCAACGAAGAATAATATTCCTGATCTCAATGGCGCTGGCAAGCCGGCTTGTGCACGACTGCGCCCTGCGCGATGCTGACGCCGGGGATTAGGGAGGGCCAACGCACATGTCAGCGAAGTATCGAGTGACTACCAGTCACCTTAATCGAGATGGCGTCCACGGCGCGTGGCTGTTTATGCTGTCGCCTATTTTTCAGATGGCCGGTTGGATCTGGTACATTCGCGAACCCAGTTTTTGGCCATTGGCATTGATTGCGGTGACCGGAATCACGTTCCTGGGCGGCTTCGTGCTGCTACTGATCGGGCGGGACTATTATACTCTGATCGACGAAAACCCGCCTATGCAACCCTAAGCAGGCCCCGCCAGCGCGCGTTCATCCCTGGCTCGAGCCTGCGCTCC
This sequence comes from Mesorhizobium waitakense, assembly GCF_056431085.1. Classification (NCBI taxonomy): domain Bacteria; kingdom Pseudomonadati; phylum Pseudomonadota; class Alphaproteobacteria; order Hyphomicrobiales; family Phyllobacteriaceae; genus Mesorhizobium; species Mesorhizobium waitakense. The sequence continues at coordinate 15,039 of NZ_JBWKME010000069.1, forward strand.
CGTCCGGAAACGCTCTACAGCGGCATGCTGCTCCTCTTCGCGCGCTTTTTGGTAGAACTCGGGCAACGGCTGCCGGGCGGCCGGCTTCTGTCGCATGCACCATTGCGGCTGCCGATATCCCCAATGCTCGATGCCGACGAGATCGGAACCATCAAACCAGCATGAGACATTCAGCTTGGCGAAGTGCAGAACCCTCGCTGCCCACCAGACCTTTTCGATGTTGACATCGTCGGGACCTTATTTCCAAGGCTCCAGCCACAGCCAAGTCTCTCGGTCAGTTCGCGACCGCTCATTCCGCCTCTGCGATGGAGAAAATAATAACCGGGTATACCTCTTCCGGTGGCTCAGACTATAATTTTGGAGATCCACGTCGACGGAAATTTACCAGAATAACTGTCATCTCTTGCAGAAATATTCGCTTTAGGAGATGCTAATCTCTGGCCTTGGGAGGGCTGGGGGATGAAAGTAAAATTGTTTGTGGCACTCGGTGCCACCGCGCTGCTTTGTGGATGCCAAACAAGCAACCAAGCCGACTACATGCAGATTGGATACGGGCCAAGTTTCGAGGTTGCCCATGCTCAATGTGAGCTGCAGAAGAGGTCGGCAGATCAAGGTTATCTCGCCATCGGATCGCCGGCCTTTGTAGCCGGTGCCGGCCTTGGCAACGCTCTCGACAATGCGATAGCCGAAGATCAATACATGAAGAACTGTCTGATCATCAGCGGCTGGAAGCGAGCCCCGCACGGCAAGGGCGCGGCCGCCGCTGCAGCTGTTGCAAACGGGGCGCCACCAACTCCCTATGGCGTGGCACGCGCACCCGGCAGTTGGATAAACACTGCCCTGCTGGATTGGTCCGCCGCCAACAACAAATGCATCGCTGGTGACAAGGCTGCTTGCGCAACCCGATCAAAGCTTGGCAGCCGGCTGAGAACCGCCGGCATCAATCCGGCTCCAGTCTAAGGGCAACGTGATGAGCTTCCGATTTCGCCGCAGCTTCAAGATCGCCCCTGGCCTTAGACTGAACGTTGGCCGGAAAAGCTTGAGTGTTCGGGCCGGCTTCAAAGGTTTTGGGCTGACGTCAGGAACAGCCGGCAGCCGCATAAGTGGTGGTGTCCCCGGCACTGGGCTCAGCTACACGAAAAGGATTGGCGGGAAAGGTGCGGCGCCTGTGGTGGGAGAGGATGCGAGCCAGACGTCCGGTTCGCGGCCAAGCCTTTTGGTCCGGCTATTTGTCGGGGCGTCCGAGGTGGTTGCAGGCATATTGCTCCTTGGCCTCCTCGCACGATTGTTGGGCTATTGACGGGGTCTCGAGCGTGGACAGGTCTCGATACAACAATCGATCTGACCAGTGGCGAATGCGAACAGGCGCCAAGGTACGGCGTGCACGCTTGCTGGCAGGCATTCCGAAGCGGTTGATCTTCGTCACCCTGGCTGCAGCGGGCGCATTGGGGACGCAGGTCGTCCTTGAGAACAGCGATCGAGCCCCGGATTTGAACGTCGCTCAGTGGATTGGATCGACACCGGCTTCGATTGCCGGTGTCGCTTCCGTCATCGACGGTGACACGATCGAGATTCATGGGCAGCGCATACGCTTCAACGGTATCGACGCGCCCGAGAGCAAGCAGTACTGCAACGACGTCAAGGGGTTCGAATATCCTTGCGGTCGACGCGCGGCGGAAGCGCTTAGCACCTTCCTGGCGGCATCGAAGCCGGTCCAGTGCACTTTCGTCAGCTGGGATCGTTACGACCGATTTGTCGGCGATTGCCGACGTGCAGACGGTGCCAGCGTCGCGTCATGGATGGTCGAGCATGGCCAGGCCTTGGATTGGTCCCGATATAGCCACGGAGCCTACGCAGGGCAGCAGGCGAAGGCCGAGGCGACAAAGGTTGGGCTCTGGGTCGGAACGTTTCAGGCGCCTTGGGATTGGCGCGCCGGGCATGCGGAAGGCACGGCTCCGGCAGTCAGCCAGCCGCTTGGCATCATGAGCCATGGGCAGATAGCGCAGAGTTTTTCGTGTCAACCGCGTCGGACCTGCCCGCAGATCAGTTCCTGCGACGAGGCGAACTGGTATCTGGCCAACTGCCCTTGGGGCGGCAAGCTCGATGGCGACAAAGACGGCATTCCGTGTGAGAGCCTATGCTGAGCATGCTGCATAAATGGCTTGCGCCTCCGCTACTTCTTTGTGCCGGAAGTAGCGCAGCGGTTACAGCCAGCATGGCGAGCGAACCCACCGTGATTTCATGCAAGTTTGAGCATTTTCCACCGATGCTAATGATTGTCCGCGGCGGCATGGGCGCGGATGACAACTCGCTGCAGATCGGCCAAAGGCCGCCGATCCCATTAAGCATCGGTTCGAGTTTGATGCTCGCCGAAGTTGGGATTCAAGAGTTTGCATTTTCGCTGCCCGCTTCGGTGTCAATTTCTGCACCCGGAAACGATACCGCAACGTACTATGGCGAGTGCATCAGTTCGCTCCAGCCGTGAGCCGCCAGCAAGATTGGGAGATGCAAATGCGCCTGGTGAGATCGCCATCTCAGTTCTCTTCTTCGCGGTGCCGGCCCGCGCCGAACCAGACACCCTGGCGACTATCAAGGCTGACTGCGCCGCTGAATGGCAGGGCAATTACCGAATGCAGGAATACTGCATCGACAATCAGGTGAAGGATTTCAATGCTCCCGTCCGGATCAACAACAGCGCTCTTAATGAGCAAGAAAAGTCTATTTTGTCTACGTACCTAGAGGAATGGGGACGGCTAATGGTTCGAACTGGCGGATGGTGAAATACTGCTATGATAAGCAGCACGAGTCCTATGTGAGATTTGGTGGTGGAGGTTAGCCGTTTCTGACCTAACTAGGCATCGCACTGAGTTGGTGGTGGTCCGCTAGCTTGCAGGATCTGAACCTCGGCAGCACCACGATAGGCTCAAAGGATCGAACCATTCATCGTCGAAGATGAAGTCGTTGAAGCGGCGCTCCGCCATCATATTTCGGATGGAGCTGACGATCGTGTTTTCTCTATGTTTATCAAATACCGCTACGGTTTATTTTACTCGTCGGACAGGAATTGCCGCAGGATGAACTTCGGGACGTAATGTTGATTCTGTGCAGCCACAGAGCATTCTACCGATTATTTGCCTTCAACGCCATCAGAGGGGCAGACGGCAAGCGCGCGTCGCCACTCGGAGATTGAGAGCGCGTTTGCGATTGGTTGCAGCAGAGCGTGGTTAATTGCAGAGGTGGAGTATTCTCCTAACAAAATTAGTAGCGACTTAACCAATTATTTCAGATGGCTCTTGTCCTAAGTAAATCGATTTGGTATTCAGCTCCAGCAACCGGGGGGTCTCAAAATGTCAAAGCGCAGTTTTCTGTCACCAATGGCCTTGTCGGCCACTATGATTCTGGGCACCCAAGTTCAGGCCGCAGTGCTTATTGAACCTCTAGATCCGGTGTCCACCGGCGTTTCTGAAGCCGGAGCGGCTCCTGCCAGCCTTGGCTACGGTGAGGTCCTCGACCGCTCAAATGGTACGGACGTTATCATGGCGTACCACACCAGCCATTCGAGTCATGCTAGTCACGGGTCTCACTGCTCTGGCTACAGCTATTGTTGATGGCGGACACTTCTCGCGATAGCGAGCTGGTCCAGACTGCCCAAGTCAAGTTTGATCTGTCAGTCTTCAGCCTCGACTGTGTGAAGCGCGCAGCGTATCGGGTAACCGGCAACGCTGCGGTTGAGATCACGATCGAAGGCGGCTTCGCAGTATGCACGATCAACTTCAGCAAGGCGGCCGCGCAAACTTCGGCCGACGCAGCGGTAGAAAGGCTGCGGCTAGAGGTCTTGGATCAGGACCTCCGTAGCAGCATCGCCGCCGAAACCGCCACGGTTAGAAACGCGATACTGGCGCTGGCGTTTTCCAGATCGGGCCTCCAGTCCGATGACTAAGTTTGCTCCGGCAACTGAGTTCCAACGACCGTTGGACGACACATATCAGCTCGCGTACTTCTGTTTTTCCCAGCTGGACGACGAGCGGTATGTGCTGACCAACCAAGCGGGCGAATATCTGGTATTGCCGCGCGCCGTGCTGGCTTCGTTTGTCAAGCACGAGCTTCCCAGCACACACCCTGCCTACTCCCGCCTGCGCAGCAGGCAGTTCCTCTTTGATGCATCCTCCAATATCGGCAAGGAGCTGCTGGCGCTGAAGGTTCGGACCAAGGCAAAAAGGCTGGAGAACTTCACATCGCTTCACATAATGGTCGTATCGCTGCGTTGCGAGCACTCCTGCCCCTACTGTCAGGTATCTCGCCAAAGCGAAGATCGTTCAGCCTTTGATATGTCAGAGGAGACTGCCGAGAAGGCGTTGGCGCTCATTTTCCAGTCTCCAAGTCCGGCTATCAAGATCGAGTTCCAAGGCGGGGAGCCGCTTCTGAATTTCCCGTTGATCCAACACGTCGTGCATCGGGCTGAAGCGATCAACAAGGTCGCCGGGCGGTCACTGCAATTCGTTATCACGACGAATCTCGCTGTCGTTACAGACGAAATCTTGGAGTTTTGCCGCGAGCACAGCGTCCTAATTTCTACGTCGCTTGATGGTCCGGCCACTCTTCACAATGCCAATCGACCGCGCCCGGGAAAGAACAGCTATGAATTGGCTGTGGCAGGTATCGATAAGGCCAGACTGGCTCTCGGCCATGAACGCGTCAGCGCACTTATGACGACGACCAAAGCCAGCCTTCCACTGGTGCGCGAGATCATTGACGAATACGTGCGGCTAGATTTCCCCGGAATATTCCTTCGGCCGCTTTCCCCTTACGGCTTCGCGGTCAAGACGAAATCGTATGCTGCCTATGACGTGGACCACTGGCTCGACTTCTACTTCGACGGGCTGAATTACATCCTTGAACTGAATCGGAACGGTATTCCTTTCAAGGAGTTTTACGCAGCCACCATCCTTACAAAGATGCTCACGCCTTTCGAGCCGGGATATGTGGACCTGATGAGCCCGGCAGGCATCGGTATCTCCGCCGTTGTCTATAACTATGACGCCAGCGTCTACGCATCCGACGAAGCGCGCATGTTGGCTGAGATGGGCGACAAGACATTTCTGCTCGGGAACGTCCACCAAAACACGTACGCGGAGATTTTCGGGTCTGACGCTCTCCTCGATCCTATTGAGCAGTCCTTTGCCGGGTCCGCTCCGATGTGCGCCGAATGCGCCTACGAGCCATTTTGTGGGTCGGATCCCGTATTCCACACTGCAACCCAGGGCGACTTTGTCGGCCTCAAAACTCGGTCGGGATTCTGTAATCGCAACATGTCGATCTTCAAGAGGCTGATCGACCTTATGGAGAGAGACGTTACCGCCCGAGAACTCTTTCTAAGCTGGGCGAACTAGGATGCTGCGTCTGAGTGGGTTCGCCTCGTCAGCAAACGTCGGTGACTTCGCGGGTCGGGTGGCTCTTAGACTGGTTGCGGGCCAAGCTGATCAAGTGCCTAACCCGGAGCATGATGCGCATCTCTTCAGGGGCGACGCTTCGCATCCTGAGTGCCGGTGGGTTGTTACCTTCGAAAAGCATCGTCCGCAGGCTGAGCGATTGTGTCCCGGTCAAAGGCTCATCGTTCTTCCAGACGATTTTGAGTATCTCAGCGAGGGAGACGTCATCCGCTTCGTGCCGGACAGAAAAGCAGTGCGTGTCCTATTCCGAAAGGGAGCCAACGCAAACTATTTCCTGGTGACAGAACGGTGCAACCACCTTTGCTTGATGTGCTCCCAGCCACCGAAAGATGTCGATGATCGCTGGCTGGCCCGGGAAATCCTGGATGTTCTGCCCCTGCTGCCTACGACAACGCCTTTCCTCGGGATCACCGGCGGTGAGCCCACGCTGGTAGGCGAGAACTTTTTTGACATTTTGGCCTCGGCTCGTGATCACCTTCCATCAACCCCTATTCACGTACTGTCCAATGGACGGACGTTCAAAGACAGGGCCTTCACCGAGCGGTATCACGCGATCGGACACCCTCGCCTTTCGGTGGGCATCCCAATCTATTCTGCGGACCCGGAAGTGCACGACTATGTGGTTCAGTCTAAGGGCGCTTTTGACGAGACGATCCGCGGGATCATGAACCTCAAGTCGGTTGGCGCAGAGGTCGAGATTCGCGTTGTCGTTCACAAACAGACCTATGCCGGTCTTGCCGATCTGTCGGATTTCATTTTCAGAAATTTGACCTTTGTCGATCACGTCACATTCATGGGTCTCGAGATCACCGGGTACACAAGAGCAAACATGGATAAGCTCTGGATGGACCCATATGACTACCGGCGCGAGCTGCGGGCGGCCGTGCAATATCTGGCTGCGGCAAGGATCAATGTTTCAGTCTACAATCACCAGCTTTGTCTTCTTGATGGGTCGATCCGCCAGTATGCAAAACGTTCGATCAGCGATTGGAAAAATGAATACGCCGATGAGTGCGCCAGCTGCTCCCTGCGTAATAAGTGTGGCGGCTTCTTTTCATCCAGCAGCCTCGCAAGAAGCTCTCACATTGCGGCGTTCCAATAATAGAACACCAAATGTGTGTAGTGGCTTTCACGAAACCCACCTCCAATTTGAAAAACTAGGGCCGTCCAATGCGAGGCAGCTTGAGAAACTCTCTCGCGCTAATTGTCATCCTCAGCTTCACGACCACGTCAACTGCAGGCGTGAATGCCGCCACGAAATCGGGCACAGTCGCAGGAGGCGAACTGAAGTTCATTGCCGATTATTGCCATTTGCAACTGACACTAGTAGGGAAAAAGTTCCTCGCCAAAAGCTATAAGGCGAACCCGCATCTGTTTGACGCGCAGTATGCGAGCGAGGAGAAGAGACTGAGGTTCGATGATAATGGCAAGTTGATGGACGATCTGCCTTGCGAGAATTGGTACAGCGACTATATCAAGGGTGGCTCTTCTCATTCCCAACTTGGCTTTGAGCCCTTCGAGGCAATCCCCCCTGAGTAAACCGCGCCCATTGGGATCGGAACCCGCCAAACAAGGGGAAGGGCACAACGAAGTGAAAAAGTTTCTCGCCACGGCGACGTTGTTGGTGATAGCGGCGCCAGCACCGGCAGATGATTTCAACGCCATTCTATTCGGTCATTCAGTCGAAATTTACGGCAAGACCGAGGAGACGATGCATCTCGACGGGAAACCTACCATTACAGACGGTAGGCTCACCATAGACGAAATCGCCACGGTGGACGGAATTCCAGCATTGGTTGGCAACAGTTTTTCCGGCGGCGCCTCGTGCGAAGGATCGCCCTTCGTTGTTTCGTTTCCACCCGACAGCAATGCTCGCATTGACGGGCCTGTCGAGGGCACCGACTGCGCGTTGGTAAACCGCAAGGTTGAAGATACTGTGATTACATTTTCCATAGCCCCAAGCCCCGGAGGGGTTGGCAAGATATGGGTGTGGACCCCCTCCGCCGGGTTTACCGAGGGGCCGTCCGTCGAAATGCAACCGGACATGGCTAAGGGCTTTGCAACATTACGGGAACGCACCGTCAAACATCCGTCGGAACTTTTCTCCTACGGCGAAGTAAGCCGCGCTATCAGTGACCTGCTCGGCACCGACCTCAAGGCATACCGAGAAACCCTCGATGGGACAGGTTCCGGGAAATTCGTCGGCGACGACTATGTCGGAACGGCTTGCACCCCGCATATGTGCGGCCTTCAGGAGGCAATGGTTTTCGTGTCCGCAAAAGAGCATCGCATCTATGCGGCCTGGAAACCGGATCAAAAGAAGATAGAGGTCCGGCCACCTCTGCATGATTGGCCGGACAAGGCTCGGGCCGAATTGGGAGCGTGGGCGGAGAAATGGAAGTAGCTTGGAGACCGCTTTGGCCCGTAGAAAACTCATCTTCTCGCGGCTGCGATGACCGCAATCTTTTGGCGGAGCATGGATTAGATCGATCTGAAATGACGACCTTGCAGCGGAGATATCGTTTTCGGTCCGGTCAGGAAGCGACCATGAGCAAGCCCGACGCCGAGTTCTGTGCGGAAGTGAATGCGCTTGCCGACTCGTAACTTTCTTCAGTTGGGCGTGAAGCCTGTCGACGGCGATTGATTTATGGAAGAAGCCCGCCATAAGCAGCGCTTGCTGATCGGTATCGTTCTGCGGCGGAAACTACTGAGAAGTTGGTTTTCGGGTCCTCTCCTGGAAACGAAGCGAACCCTACCTCTGGGAACGCGGCTTCGCATCGTCAGCAAGCCGCTGCGATCACCACGTCCCGTCTTTGCCTTGCGCGGAGCGGCGACTTCCGCCTCCCCCGCCATGCAGTTTGGTGCCTTGCGTCTTTTCGCTCACGGGCAGCCCCAAAGATCACATCACCATCGCCGAATGTCAAACGCGACAATTCTCTTGAAGAAACAGCGTATCTCCTTCCCAAGGGGAGCAAGACACCGAGTTTTTCGATACTGCAGACAATCACTCCATTCAGAGAATCGTTGCAGATGCTTTGCGAACTTGCGCATTCCTTTCCACCCCGCGTTGCCGAACTGCTAGAGCGCGACAGAGGCCTGAAGCGGAATTTTCGCGAGGAATCCGTCACGGACATTCTGATGGCAAGCTTGGTGGGACTCGAACCACTCGGCATTCGCGTTGACTTCCCCGACGAACCGACCACCGGCGGCGACATGGACTGGATTTTTGCCGCCCCTCTCGATCTTAACGGTGGACGATACCTTCGCCTGATCCTTCAGGCCAAGCGCGCCCAATTTGCCAAGCTAAAGAGCGGCGGCTACTGGTATTACCACCATCTCGACCACGGCACGCCTCCGGGCCAACAGGCTCAAACCCTTGTCACCCATGCCGGCGCATCCGCGCTTCCACTCTATATTCTCTATCACCCGACCTCGGCGCTGATTCCCGCCACAAGTACGCTTCCCGCAGTTGAAGGGATCAATCTCGCCTTCGCGCAGGACATTGCTCCGGTCGTTAAAGGCGGTTGCAAGAAGAACAAGAAGAAGGTTGACTATTGGCGAGACCGGTTCATGCCGCTTTCCGATATCCTCTGTTGGCCGGCGGAGGTTCTTGGTCCGCCTAACCCCAATGCTCTGGACGCGACGCAATTTATGGTGGGGCCCGCACAGGTCAACTTACCCATAATGACCGGCGGCTTTCATCCGGATCTCGTGGCGGAGCGCTTGAGCCATAGGCGGGAATTGCCCACTGTCGATTCCGGCGTTCGTTCCACGCCCATCAAAATTGCGCCCATGGACGGCATTCCCGAAACGATCCAGCGCGCCATTTTAGGCGAGGTCACACGCCAGGATCGCATGCTGCTGAAACGCCCCCGAGTGATCCTGTCGACCCGAATAAAACGGGACGATCCAGCCTATGCGCATGCTCAGGAATTGAGCCACCGGAAGGGATAGCAGAGCGCGAGTTTCACCCTGATCCCATTTTCCGATAGGCCGCGATGCGAATGGGTAGGAGGATCTGACTTCTGTCGAACACCGTAATGAATTGATCGAGACCCGATCAGCCATACATGATGGAGTGCAAGATGGCCTGCATGTGATCTTCCAGGTCGAGCTCGCCCCTAGCGGTCAATAGGCCTTGGCCCAGCGGTCGCTTCGGCTGATCGCAGGACAGGAACAGATGGCGAGCAATGCTTCCTCTTCAATCAGGTCTGCCCGCTGGCGGTCGTGCCAACTGCTGCCCGCTCTATGAACAACCCGATGGAGCGAGGCATAGGCGGTCTCGTGGGCTGAGATTAGCCCATGCAACTCACCAGAGGTACCCTCCCCTTTTTCAAACGTCGATTCAGTGACAGACGCAACGGCCGCGAGCGCAAGAAGCGCACGGCGGGTGACTCCGGGCATTCCTCAAATACTTGCCGATTGAAGAGTGCGAGCACAGTATAGCATTGGCGCAGCGGTTCGCAGAGGTGCACGACAACGCGATCATATGTCCGCTGACAAAACGTGTCCGCTCCCGCAGCTGATCCTCCCGCCTATGCTCGCCGATTGAGCCTGCCTGAAAAACTGAAAACGTGCCTGGTGGGGCCCCACAAGACACCCTGCCCTGCTGCGGAAAGACCCCGGCGGGTGGGTAACGGCCAATTGACCGCATGGAGATGCGGCTCAGTTGTGTTCCCGGCGTTGCCGACCTTGCAATCGTCGCGGTCAGTAATCCATCCTGGCAACCGAACGGATCCGGCTGCGGCTCTTCGGCATACGTTCATCGAAATCATCGAGCGGTTGTAGCGCCTGGAACGCTTTTCCGAGCGCGGCGATGGCCTCGGCTCGCTCTCGCAAGGTCTGTCGCTCGCCTGGTTTGAGGTCTTTGTAGGATGACGGTTCGTATTCGGTTGCGATCTCTGCGTATCCAAGCGAGCCCGGTTCGGGTGCTTCAGCGTAGGCGTCCCCAAATTGCCGCAGCATCTCGTCAAGCGCGCGGACTTCGACCAGATAGCGACGCCACTTGTGTTCGTTGAGTTTGAAATCGCTGTTGATCAGGTCGCCGGCACGTTCGCCGAAGCCCGTAAGCTGGTCGATGCGTTCTGGCGGCATGTCCAGATTGGGGCCGCCTTCCTCAGGCTTAAGGTTGACCGTCGCGATCCGTTCGCGATAGCCGGCGAGGATGGACTGGAGGGAATCCTGCCAATCCTTGGCGCTGTCAAAGAGGGCGAACACGAAGGCGATCAATCCAGAAAATCCTCGGGTCGGAAGGAGTTGTCCCTGTCCTGCCTTTGTCGGGAGGAATACCCGGGTTTCCCCGGTGTTTTCCGGGTTCTCCCGCCGATGGTCATATTCCCCGAGCGAGATGCCGAAGGTCGGGCGCGACGGCAGGAAGCGGTCGAAGAAATGCACCGGAAAATTCGACGACAGTCCACCATCGGAGAACATGCAACGCACCAACCTGTCCTGTTCGGGAATGCCGACCAGCGTATAGTCGATCCTGTAGAGCGGCACCGCCGATATTAACGCCGGGAAGCTGAGGCTCATGCGCGCGAGGACCACGAGCGGAAGATTGTCGATCTTGAACGGGTAGAGGTCGCTTGATCCCTCTTTTGGCGTCGTCAGCATCGCGTCGACGACACGGGCCGGAAAAAGAGACCGGAAGTCCCGCTCGGAAAAGTAATGAAGATTGTTCTCCATCGGCAGCACGTAGGGGCGATGCGAGGTGATGTCGGTGGTCACCGTCTGCACCCTGATCTCGCGGGATTGAAGGTCCTTGACCCCGAGCGGCACGGCGGTGGCCGGACGCCCGGCGACGAGATCGATCGTATCGGCCAGCCACTCGGTCAGGGCGGGACGGCCGGCCGGCATGTAAGGTTGGGTCATTCCGTTGCAGAGGCCGTAATCCACCTCCGGAAGCCTGCGGGCGACATCGCGGGCGGCGACAAAACTCGCCGTGGCGGCCGGCAGGAGAACGAGCAGGAACAGGAACAGTAGGACAGCAAGGATCGCCGCGGCAGTCGAATGCCAGGTGAACGGGATCATGAAGGCAACGATGATGGCGGGGATGGCACCCAGAAGCGCTGGCACTGGGTAGCCTTTCAAAAGTGCGAAGACTGTGCCCGCGATATTTTTCGACATCGCCGCCAGCACTAGATTGAAGACCGGGCGAAGCTCCTGGCGAGGCTGGAATTTTTCCAGAAGCGTCGCTGACAGCTGCTTTGGGAGCGCCTCGATCTTTTCAAATCCGCCTTCGGCGCGTCCGAATTCGGCGGCGGCAGTGACCACCGCGGCAATCGCGCCGGCCGACGTACCGCCGATATTGCGGAAGCGGTACTTGTGCGAAAGTTTCACGACGACCTTCGGGTAGACAACCCCACTTGTGATCCCGCCCTTCATGACGAGGTCGCAGCTCAGTTCAGGCGCGCTCATGTCTCATCTTCCTCAGTTGATTTTAAGCGTGTTCGACCAAGCCGTCACGAGGCTCGAATAGGGTTGGTCCGGCTCCGCCATCGCGCGGATTTCGTGGAGGATCTGGTTGACCAACAGGTCGAGCCGCGCGCCCATCGTCTTGGTCTGCTGATCGAGGCTGGCAAGCAGCGTCTCCGAAATCTCGCCGATTTCGTCGATCAACCGGCTCAGGAAATCGAGCTTGCGCAGGATCCGCGTTCGCTCCTGGACCAATCCGAGGCGGTTCAGGCCGTAGACATGGATCGATGTCAGGCCACGCCGGGAGGGGACGTTATCCTTGAATGCCGGAAGAACGAGCCCGAGGGGGTCACCGCGGTCGATGTGGAACACAAGGTGCTCTTCCGGATCGTCCACGCAGGGGTTGACCAGGTCGGGCTGCTCGTCGATGCCGGGAAAGTCCGCCGTCGCCCTGTCCGCGCCGGCGATCGGAAATAGATCCTGCTTGCCAAGCGATGCCTTGACCCCTTGCATCTCGGGCGCCGACAGCAGTTGCGCGAGGCTTACCGGGAATTTCGGCAAATCCTGCCAACGCCGGCGATTGCAATCGATGCAGCTCGGCAGCAGGTTGTCCCATACCATGGCGAGCCACCAGTAGCCGGGATGATTGGCAACGCCGGCGATGCGTCCCTTCGGCCGGTAATGCTCGACATCGACCGGTGCCTGGTTGGCATATCGGCTTTCGCAATAGGCGCATTTGCCGAAGAACAGCTTGTCGAGCGCGTATTTGACCGCTTCGTCGGAATAGGCGCTAAAATCGAACGTCTTTTCCTTCTTCTTCCTTGCTTTCGTGGCTGGAGCCAGCGCACCGGCTGCCGCTCCCGCAGCTTCTGCCTTTGCCTTCGCCTCGAAGAAGATCTTCGCCTTCGCCAGTTCCTTGCGGCCGCGGCTCTTGTCGCCGACAAGGACAGCCGGCGCCGAAACCATGGCCCGATCGACGCGCCGCATCAGATGCCCTCCAGGACGGCCAGTATCCGCCTTTTGGTTTCGTCGCGCAGGTCCTCGCGTGGCTTGCCGGCAAGGTTACGCCGCTTGACAAGGTAGTCCGCAACGGCCTCCTGCACGAGCCGGGCAGCCTCGCTCATGCCGACCGGAAGGGCGTCCACCACCTGCCTGCGGATCGCGTTCATCGCAGCCCTGACGGCTTGGTCCGGCACACTTCCGGCCTTCGCGAGATAGTCGCCAAGACGGGCGAGGCTTGCCTCCGTCTCGGGATCGTCCGTGGAAAAAAGGCTGAACAGGTCCGACGTCAGGAGTTGCTCGATGGTCAGTGCCGACACCTTCGGCAACTGCGTCAGGCTATCGACCATTACCGGGATCTGGCCACTGCCACGCTGCCTTGCCACCTTGCTCAACACCACCACCTCCCCGTCGCGCATTCCCCTGAGGCACAATGGATCATGGGTCGTGACTATGAAGGTCATTGACGGCAAGGCGGTGCGCAGGCCCTTCATGATGTGGATCTTCCAGCGCGGGTGGAGATGGGCCTCCGCCTCGTCGATCAGCACAATCCCCTCCGCCGAGGGCAGCGTCGTGAAGTTGGGATTGATGGCGCGATCCATGAGCCATCGCATGATGTCGCAGGACAATGCGAGAATGGTGCGGAAGCCCGACGAGACGTTCGAAAGCGGGGTCCTGCTCTTCTTGCCGGACGCATCGATCTGCATCTCGACGAAGCAGCGGCCCTTGGCCTCGTCGCGATAGATGACGTCGATCTCTTCGGCCGCCCCGAAGATCACGCCCAGTGCCTGGACGACGGCCCTGTACTCGGTTGGCGGCAGGCCGAGGAGCCAGTTCTCCGGATTGCTGAGCAGGCTGTCGGTATGGAACAGGCTGAGCACCGGTCGCGAAGGTTTCCAGGCATGCAGGTCACGCACATAATGACGGTACGCGCCGTAGCCGAAGACCAGGGGCAACCGGTCCTCGCCGGTTTGGGAATAGCCTTTGGCGCCGACTGTAAGTGTCAAGACCTGTCCGTTGTCGAATTGAAGCCGGACCTTGGCCGATGACTTCTGAGGTAGGTCCTCGGCACCCATGAAACTTGGATTCAACCTCAGGCTACCCGGTTCTTCGACCAGATCAGGGCGAGCTCCAGCGCCGATCAGCGCAAGCGCGATCGCCTCCAGGATCGAGCTCTTGCCAGTAGCGTTCTCACCAAGGATCAAAAGGGCCTGCGCTATGCGTTCGGTCGGATCTGGCGCAGCCGGCAGCTTTATCGATAGGGTCTCGATCGCCTTGAAGTTCGTCAGCCGGATTTCCTGCAGGCGAGGCCGTGCTCCAGCGATGTCGCCTTCCTCGACGATATTCGCAGACGCGGTGATCGCTGCGATCTCTGCGTCGCCGGCATCGGCCTGACGCCTCAGCATCCGCAAGAGGCCGACGAATTCATTGGTGTCGTTCGGCCCATCGCCTTCGAGTTTTGCGTAGTCGTCGAAGGCCTGCTTTCGCCTGGTTCTCAATCGTGTCCGATTGAGCCGGAAATGCTTGATCGTCTCCTCACCTTGCGGGCTTGCGGCTTCCAGTGATCCGTCGTCGCGCGGGACGAGATGGCGGGCAATGTCGTCGGAACAGGGATCGACCAGGAGCGGTATCTCGTCAAGCTCAAGGTCCGGCCACGTCCCATCGCCATTCTCGACGAACCGGGCGTATTCTTCCGGTGTCGGGATGTGCGCCCTCTGACCTTTGACCGGGAAGTACGTGGTTCGCTTCGGCCTGCAGTCCCCGCAGATCGGATAGAGGTTGATCCAGGCATCCGACAGCCAACCGTAATAAAGATGGGCATCGCGCGCCCGGCCGTCCTCCTCGCTGCCGATCGTTGGCTCGGCATCGTTCATTGGCCTGAAACGGTGTAGGAACATGCTTTTCGAAGCCTGCTCGCAGAAAGCGCATTTCCCCAGGAACATGTGCGAGAGATCACCCATGATCTCCCGTGACTCGAACTGCATGATCGGAACGCGGGTCTGTTCGCGCTTCAAGGGATCGAGCTGCAGATATCGAAGAAAGGATTGCCTCCTTTCGCTCGCAAGCGAGTCTCCGAGGGCTGCTGGCGGACTTGGTGCCCGCATGACGTAACGCATGATCTCCCCCCAAGTCGTTTGGTATCGGCACGTCAAGCTTCAGTTGAGTCGACAAAGCGATTAGTCCGAGGTCGGCGTTATCGACCCTGTAGACTAAAATGATCATGTAAAGAGTGCGAGAGACATGCAATCATAAAGTTTAATTCGAAGAAGAACTTCTAGCCTGACAAGATCCACACAGCCAAGCAAAATCTTCGCTTCAGCAGAAGAAGAGGGCCGACGCTAACGTTCGGCTTGAGCCGCACCGGCCCCGCAAGATTATTCGGGCCGAGCTTCGGCTTTTGGGCAGAGGCAAAGCTTGCTTAAACGACCGGAATGAGGCGAATTGCTGCCTTCGCAACGCTGACAATGAGGAAGGTCACCGTTTGGTCGAACTCCGTTTTTCCGAGCAATTTGGGTTTTGGGGGCGAGAGCGGCGGCCATCAGGGTCCTGAACGTGAACAGCTAGGCGCGCCTGATAGGGGCCCCACAAACCACCCCCACCCCCGCCGCCGAAGAACCCCGGGGCGAGTGCCCGAGCCAACGATGGCACTTGTCTGTGCTGGGCCAACGTCGCCGGATCGCGTCTACTGCGATCACCACCACAGCATCGTGACTGCCGTCGAACCTCGTCGAGCCCGTTCGGGTATCCACCTCGCTCAACGACGCGCCGCGTAGGTTACATTTTGGTGGGTTGAGCCATCCGCGCGCCGGCGGTGGGCTTTGGTCGTAGTATATCATGTCGGCCCTCAACCCTCATTGCAATTCAGCGACCCTTTTCAGTCGACGAAGCGCGTCCTATCAGACTTGAGGACTACTGTGGCAAAGTCGGGCATTTCCAGACCTTGGCGCACCTGGGCGTCAAGAGCTTGCTCGGCTGCCCTGACGGCGGCGAGCCGCGCCAGCACTGTCTTAGCCTCCAGGTGGGGCACCACCGCGACGCCATCGCGGTCGCCGATCAGTATGTCGCCCGGCGAGATAGTCACTCCTCCCAGCACCACCGGAAATCCGACAGTGCCCGGACCATTGCGCGCCGGCGAGTTCGCGATTACCCCGGCACAGTAAACCGGCAATCCGACCGCCTCGATACCGACAATATCGCGGACGAGGCCGTCCGTGATGAAGCCGGCGACGCCCTTGTTGCGCGCCATGCCGAGCACCAAATCCCCAGTCACCGCGGCACCGGCAAAGCTGTCGGTGGCCGCGACGATGATATCGCCACTTACGGCGGCATCCAGCGCCCCAAACAGCGCGAGATTGTCGGCGGGGCCGCAGTGACAGGTCACGGCGACGCCGGCCAGCATCGCAGTACTTGGCGACAGTGGCTTGATTGCGTGGTGCAAGGCCCCGCGCCCACCCATGGCGTCCACGACCTGGCTGACGGGCACACCGGAAAAGGCACTGATGATTTCTGCTGCAGGCCGTTCGAAACGGCGCTTGATGGTGAGCAACGGCGGGTCTTCAATCATGGTGGCGGCCTCATACCCTGAATAAACGAAAGACATTCCGGCCCGAGGCCGCTAAGGCTCCGCGCCCCCATCAGCGCCATGACCCGGTCGATCTCGTTGCGGTAGATTTCCAGTACGTGGCGCACCCCCTCTTCACCGGCGACTGCGAGCCCCCATAGTTGCGGCCGGCCGATCAGACAGCAGGAGGCGCCGAGCGCCAGCGCCTTCACCACGTCGGAGCCTCGCCTGATGCCGCCGTCGATCAGTACTGGAATGCGGCCGGCGACAGCCGCGACGACTGCCGGGAGCGCGTCCAGCGACGCGGCGGCGCCGTCGAGCTGGCGTCCGCCGTGATTGGACACGATGATGCCGTCGATACCGCGCGCCACGGCCTCGGCGGCTTCGGCGGGATGCAGGATACCCTTCAGCAGCAGCGGTCCTGACCAAACGGTGCGCAACCAGTCGACGTCGGCCCAGGAGAGCCCGGGGTCGAGCAGTGCGGCCATGCGGCCCGCCAGCGCGCCGACCGTCGCTGTCTCGCCGGGACGCACGTAGTTGCCGAAGGTCAGCTTCGGGAGTCGGGTGCGCATACGCAGCAGCCACGCCGCCTTGGTGGCGGCCGCCAGCGTCCCTGTCACGCCGAAGCGCGGCGGAATGGCAAAACCATTGCGGATGTCGCGTTCCCGGTTGCCGAGCATCTGATTGTCGATGGTGAGCACCAGCGCGTCGTATCCTGACGCACTTGCACGATCCACCATTTCTCGGGTGAAGCCGCGATCGGTATAGACGAATACCTGCATCCACCGCAGGCCGTTCCCAGTGGCCGCTATGTCCTCCAGCGTGCAGGTCGAGCCGTGGCTGGCGCAGTAGAAGGTTCCGGCGGCTGCCGCGGCTCGGGCTGCTGCGCATTCGCCGTCGGGCCAGAACAGACCGGCCAGGCCGGTTGGCGCAATGCCGAGCGGGATGGCAAGCTTCGCTCCGAAGAGGTCTAGGGAAAGATCCCTTGTTGCCGCTCCATTGAGTGGTCGCGGCAGAAGGGCAACCTCGTTGAAAGCCCGCTCGTTCCGGCGCAGCGTTCGCTCATCTTCGGCGCCGCCGTCGGCGAAGTCGAACACCGGGCGCGGCAAAGTTCGCCGCGCGGCGTCGCGGACCGCGGCCACGCTGTACAGGCGCTTCAGCGCTGCCGGCGAAGCATGCGATGCCGCAACGGGGGCGCCGCCGTTGACCAAAGGGGCTAGGTTCGAGAGAGTCGAGGAGCTACTCACGGCTTCTTACCACCGATGCGACCGTGGTGCGTCGGTCCACCGCCTCCCGGAACACGCATGCGGCAGAGCGTCCCCTCGAAGGAGGGCTCGCTGCCGGTCGCCAGCACACCGGCATTTGTCACCCAGAGCATCTCGCCCGAGAAGACGCAGTTGGTCGTTGCCTTGCCGCAAACGAAGAACCCTTCCGCTGTGCCGTCCGGTCTGAGCACATGAATCCCGTTGGCGGCTATATCCGTAACGTAAAGGCGGCCATCGGCACCGATCTTAAGCCCGTCGGGGATCGGGTTCGTCCCGGGCAAGCGGCCAAGGTCTTCGACGAAACCATCCGGACGCTGCCGCTTGACGCACCCCGTGTAGGACTCAGCCCAGACGATCGAGCCGTCGGCCTCGATCGCCACTCCATTCGGGAAGGTCGGCTCGTCGAAGTCGAGAGTAAGGTACGCACTGCCATCGGGGTTGACGGCAAAGATGTAGCTGGGGTCCGGATTGCCGGGGTTGTATGTGCCGGGATCGCTGAAGATAAGCCGGCCATCAGCGGCAAATACGAGATCGTTTGGACCGTTCAGCCGAATGCCCGCAATTTCGGTCAGCAGGATTTCCGGCTTTCCGCCTTCGGCAACTCGCTGGATCGATGGCTTTGTCATCTCTGCGGCGCGCCAAGGTCCGGTCGTGCCGCCGTTCTGGCAGACATAGAGAAGGCCATCCGATCCGAGAACGCAGGCATTGGGCGCTCCCGCAACATATGCGAACTGGCGAGCAGTTCCGTCATGATCTATGGCCGTCAGCTGGCTGCGATAGCTTTCGACGATGACCACGCGCCCATCAGGGAGCACCGTCGGGCCTTCGGGCCAGCCGAGGCCGCTCGCGACAACCTCGACTGCCAGCTTTTCAACCTCGTTCATCGTGCGATCTCCAGACCGACAGCCTACCAAGATTTGTCGGGTATCATCCAGCCTGGCGATCTGGCGTTCAGCCGGACCCGGCGACTCGAAAGACAGTTCCCCGGACGTGCGGCTAGATGGGGTCCCACAAGCCACCGCCCACCCACGCCGCCGACGAACCCCGGCGGGGCGCGGTGCCGGGCGTGCCGACCACGGAGGTTAATAAATTTTGAAAGTCCGCCTCCAAGCCGTCCTCTTCGGCCGACAGGGGTCTCACTTGATGGAGAGCATAGTCGGCCATCAACCGGGATCTCTGATTGACACGTCATCAATACCGCCAAAGGGCCTCACTTGAGCATGCCCATAATGCGGGCGTTGTGTGCCGCTATCCGCGCTTCTGTCATAGCCGGATGCACATCACCCTCAAAACGGACACAACGCATACAGAGACGTGCCTTGGCCTCGCTTGGCACCGCTGTGACCCGGCCGCAGCACCGACACTGATATGATGTGACACTGGGGGTCCGCGCGCTGGTGGTCGGCCTCACTTTGTCGTCTATCTTGTCGGCCCTCAACCTCCCTTTGCAATTCTGATTGGTAGCTTCAGATCGATCATCCGAGCCTGCAGGAGGGAGAGCGCGAGTTGGTCCCTTGCATCGACCCACCGGCTATCGTCGTTGGCGACGTCACCATCGCAGAACACCAGATGGGGCTCATCGCTCCCGCGCTCGAGCTTTGGACCAAGGTCCAGCTTCTTCAGCAGACGGTAGGCCTTGGCTGTCGGACCCGTCTCAAGATCGAACCGGGTCTCCCAGAAAAATCCGTCGACGTCGTCGTCGTAATCTCCGGGATCGATCTCGTGTTCCTCCCAAATGGCGCGGCGTTCGGCCTCAGCCTCGTGTGCGATGCCCTCGCTGATAAAGAACTCCCGCCAGGTCGGCGGCGGGGGGCAGAAGGTCCAATGACCGACAGTCAGCAGGTAGCCCTGTTCGCCACCGTCATACCAGCACATGGTCTCGGCGACCTGCGCCGGGGACGCGAGCAGGGGCTGGCCCGTCCTACCAACGAACGCTCGCGCGTCCTTGACGAACGCCGCGGTGAGCAGACTGCCTGCTCCGATCAAAAAACCACGTCGTGAGAGCATAAAAACCTCCAGAGTTCACACACGCATCTGGAGAGAGACCTACTGTTGCCTCAAGTGAGGCCACATCATTGTCACCACCGTTGCCGGTCAAGGCTGGTTGGCGGGGCCGAAGCCCCCTCTGGATGCAGGCTGATGCATAGCAAATGAGAACCGGCTCAACAAGAGTGGCCTGCCTCGATCTACGCGGCGCGGCCTGACCTGCCGATCTGGTTGCGAAGGTCCGTTCGCAGATTAGTGGGCCCCCACAACCAGCCTGCCTTGGCCTCCCGAAGGGGGCAGGCGACAACTCTACTGCGCAGCCATCGGCAACTCGCCGATGTGATCCTTGCAGGTGCCCAAGTACTGAGAGGCCATGTAACCGCTGAACGGCTCCGCGATGTGCCTCGATGTCACCGCTCGGATCGTGCCGTCTTTCGTGGGAGAAAGCACAGTCGTCAAATTCACACTGCCTAGTGGCGTCCACTCCAGAAATACCACGCTCTCAAAGCCACCTCGCTGGGCAATGATCTGCGCCGATCCCTGATTTCCGATCAGCTGCGCACGGTGCGCCGAAAGGTCGATAGCAGCGAACGCCAATTCAAATCTTGTCGAGCCTACCTTCAGTCGCTTTTAATCACGATGGTCCGGGTAAGTGTCGTCCGTAGCCGAAAATGCCGACTCCGTGAAGGCGCAGCCCAAATATGTCGGGCTCCACTCAGCAGCCTCGGCAGACATCGCCGAGCTACCCATCACCATCGCTGCCAACGCGACGATCAGACGCTTCTCCACAACGCTACCCCCTCAACCCGGCTCGCCGCTCGCGACAGCACTGCCGTGCCGGTTGCCGGGCCATGCCGCCCGCGTCCTTACTGGCCTGTCCGCAAGCATTTCGTTCATTGGCAGGACGCGCGGAATGCCGCCGCCTTCCTAATCGGGGCGACGCCGTATTTCTGCTGGACCCACGTGACCTCACCGGCGATCCGGTTGAAGACGTAGATTTCCGTGACGTTGAGCGGGTAGGCCGCCAGCACCGCCCATTCCGTCGGTCCATCCAGCAGAGTGATAACCGTTGCGCCATCCTGCTTTGCAGTGAAATGTGTGCCGGTGGCGTCGCCGATCGTAACGTCGAGCGTTCCGTCATCGCTGCGGATCAGCGCCAGCCGACCTTCTTTGATCCCGTCCTCAGTCCAGCCGGATTTGTAGTAGGCTTGTCCCTTGGACGGGCCGCATTCCATGATGGTCGTCGTGGCGCGCGCCACGTCGGTGAAGCCAAAGGCAAGCGCCGCCGCGAATATCAGTTTTTTCATCGTTTGGACTCCGTGACCTGCACTTCTGAAAAGGTTCACGTTCTTCACGCCCGTTCCGGCAGGACCAGCTTACACAAGTCATTGGGACGCAAGGTACTGTTCATGGCCGCAGCCAGTCGTGCCAAATTTCGCGTATGATGCGCTCGCGCGGTTCTAGTCAAATACAAGATTCTCATTGTGCACCCTTATTACCCTTGCACAATCCGAAGCTCGTGTAGACTTGGCCGACCAAAGTCACGACCTCGACGAAATCGCCGGCTGCAGCAACCTTGGCCATCATGCTATGGGACGGAACGGCGATATTCAGGAAGGCGCCGCTCACAGAAATAGTGGCGTCATAACTATCGCAACCCGTTGAGTCGCATCGGGCAATGGTCTTTCGGTCGAGATCGATGACATCGAATACCGTCGTTTTCGCGGGCTGGCAGCCGGACGACTGACAGATGTATTTGGACGTGATGTCACAACGGAGCGTCTCGGCAGTAGCCAGCGAGTTTCCCAACAGGACCAGTAGAGGTGCGCCCAGGGCGGCAATCAATCTCATTGCATTCCTATCGCATTGGGCAGACGGCCCGGTTCTCAGGACAGTGAAGCACTGCTGGTTTCGCCATTGCCCGACGGCGATGCGGGCGCGGGCCGGAGCTTTTTTATTTGATGATCTGCGTTACCAGAGCCGAGCTGTTCGTCCGCATCGCGGGAACCCAATTCTTCGCATTGAAGCATTAATGCATCAAAGCATTAAAGGATAAAAGGAGACAGACTTTCTTCTGCGCGGTGCTTCCTTCAATCTGTGATTTGGACGGGCAACATTAAATGCGCAGATTGCCGCGATTTTCAGAACAAAGCATGCAGCAGAATTGCAGGCAATGCAGGACTAGGAGCGCATCAATGTGGGGTCCCACATGGCTATCCTGGCCCCTGCGTTGGTCCGCCGGGCCCTTCCCCGCCTTGACTGTCGACTTCACTCGGCCCACGTCTCTGTTAATTTCCGACGGCGGGCGTCCTTTGGGGCCCCACAAGCCACCCCCCCACCCCGGCACCGACAAACCCCGGCGGGGCCGGGGCCTGTTACCAGCGCGATCCGAGCGGTGTATTCATTTCGGGCTCAGCAACCACTCTCGTCTCATCTTGCAACACAACGATTGGTTCGAGGGTCAAAGGCGATGATTTGGCCTCGACCTTTCGTTGCCTCGCGGGCGCATTTCCGCTTCTTGCCAGCATTCTCGAGACTGCAGTCGGTGTGTACTGGGTTCCAGCACTCGACAGATACCCCGCGTCCGCCAACGCCTTCGCTACATCAGCCAGAGTCCGCTGCCGGCCATTGACCGGATAACGGTGCAGCTTTCTTGCGAGAGCAATCAGCTCAAGTCCGCCATCAATCTCGGCATAGTTTCGGCGCCCACCGACTTTCTTGCCGGTCTCGCGGCGCTTGCGCTCGCGGGCACCTTTGAGCTTCTCCACCAGCATCGCCTTTTCGAACTCCGAAACCGCGCCGAGCACTTGACGGATCAAGTTCGCCGTCGGGGTATCGCCGACAAAACTGTCGGGGCTGTCGACGGCGATCAGTTCGATCCCGCGTGATTTCAGCATCTCGTAGCCGGTCTCCTGAACAATCAGGTCGCGGGCAAAGCGGGAGGCGGTCTCGACGAGGATGGTGCGAACGCCATTGGACAGGAGCCGTTCGAGCATCGCAGAAAAACCGGGGCGCGCTGTAACCGCGTCGGCGCCGCTCACTGCCGCGTCGTAGTAGCTCTCGATGATTTCGTAACCGGTTGATCTGGCGAATGCCCCGATCGCCTCGCCCTGGCGCCTCTCGCTGTCTTTGTCGGCCCCAACGTTGGCGGCGGACGAAGTGCGAAGATAGGCCACTGCCTGCCTAAAAGCCTTGCTAGTCATAGCTTGCCGCCCGTTTCTGCTGTCGTTTGCTTCAGCAATTGATAAATATGTGGCCTGCATGCCACGGCAAATCAAGGCCAGATATGCAAAATGCTTGCAGCTTGACGCACAGACGACGAGCCGGGGGACTTGCCGCCACTAGCCCAAGATGGGCTGAACTTGGCTATCGGCTGATCTGCCAGAACGAGAGGTCGCGCCATGGACGGAGATGCATCTTGGCCATTGGTGGCGCCTTAACGAATCAGGAATCGGGTTGTAGCTCATGCCTGAGGAGTTCAAGCAACATTCCAGAATCTTTCTCGGTTAGCTTCGGCAGATCCTCACACACATGATACCAAGGCAGCTGAGTGTCGGCGTAGATATGTCGAGTTACCCTAGCCTCTGCCGGTCTGTCCAAGGTGCCGACGGTGATGTTTGTCAACCAGTCATCCTCCGACTTCGATGCCTGCCATACAATACGGGACCCGCAATGACCACAAAACCCACGTTTCCCATCCTCTGATGAAACATAGTATTTCGGTTGATCCTTCAGATATTTAAGAGTACCCGCCTTAATTAAGACCGTTATCTCGGCTGGTTGACCCGTGCTACGCTGACACATGGTGCAATGGCAGATATATCCATTATGAAGAAAAACCTCCGCCTCATATCGAACATTGCCACAAAGGCATCCTCCAGTGACCTTCGTCGTTTCGTGCCTCACCTGCGCCTCCTACGAAGAGTTGATGCATCCGATGACAATTTATTTGGCAGTCGCACCTCCTGCAAGCCCGACAAGAAGAGCAGACATTTGCGCTCCTCTTCCACGGGGGACAGTGAAACTTGGAACTCGCTGCCAGCGAACCCGAAATCGGCCGGCATCGGGCCTACCAGAGGCCGCTCGGTGTCGACCGCCTTGGTCGGCCCGCTCGCGCGAACGGCCGCTTCGGACCTCCACGGCCCGCCTGAGCGGCCTTTGAGGCGGGTCTCGAAAACGGCGGCCCTAAGGCGAGGTCGACCTTGCCCGTCGGGCCGCCTCGGAACGCCGGATGGCTTCAGCGATCCCGACTTCTTCCGCCGGTTCAGCATTCTCCGGTCGAGCGGCGCTCGCGTCGTCTTCGGGCTGCGATGCTGGTGTCCCCGGCCTGAACCGCTGCTCCCATTCTGACAAGCTCATTTGCCGGAACGCTCCGGGCTCACGCATCGGCTTGCGAACGGCGGTCTCGATCTCGTGGCGGTCGGTGACCAAACCGTAGAGTTTCGCCAGCGCGACGCTGGCGCTCACGGCAGCGCTTGCCTGCCCCAGCTTATGGGCAAGCGCCCGATCTTCGTCGAGCTGGGCGGCGATGCGCTCTATGGTCACGAGAGCCATGTCGGCGGCCTTTCCGAGCAACTCGTTGAGCCTTGCTTGGATGTTAGCATTTGTGCGTAGCCTCGACGCGCTAGGGCGATGCGGCTTGTACCCTGCATCGGCATATGCCGCGTCTTGCGTCTTCCCCTTGGCTAGGGCTTGGGCAAAGGCTTCATGGCGTGGGTTTCGAAGGATTGGCATCACCGAGCTTACCTCAATACGAGACCTTCTGCCACATCACGATCCCATGGCCCAACTACCGGAGATGACGACATGCACGGGTTGTCATGCGAATTCCTCCTCATTGTGAGACTCTGGCGAACCTGGTGGCAATGGCCGTGGCGTGGGGCTACGTAGCCGAGGCCGGCGCTCGTCGGAATCGTTGCACCAAGGGCAGTAGCGCCAGCGGATATCATCGGGATGGTAGGTCGTGCGCCTGCATTTCGGGCAGGTCCAGCTTCGCCGTTTTGGCATCGTCGGCTCCAACAAATCAAAAAACCCTCGAGACGAGGGTGACAAAACTGACAAAACTATCCAATTCCAGGAGGCGTGGAGGTTTTGTCGGTTTTGTCAGTATCTTCCTTGGCAGTATTTGGTTTTCTTCGGGTTGTTCCTCCTTCCAGACTAGGGTTCCACTCGAATGCTGATGTCGGCCTTCCGCCTGAGGATCCGGTAGGCTTGGGGATTTCTCGGCAATGGTTGGTTGTCACCAGAAGCTCGATCGCCGCCACCACCGCGTCCCGGTCCGACAAGCCTGCCCAGTTCTTGCGCTGGACGTCCCTTATGCCGAACTCCCCAGCCAACTGGTCACGCCGCTCGATGATGAGCCTCGCCCCATCCTCGGCCATCGCAGCGCCTGCCCCATAGATACGGTTGGCATGCTGGTGGAGATATTTGCCCCAGGTCAGCGCCATAGCAGTTGCTTTCTGTCCAACCTCGAAACGGCCGCCGTCGATCAACTCGAACAACAGTGCCAGGCGAGCTATGGACGTTGGCAGCTTCATCAGGTGGCTTTGCATAATTTCGGAGTGCTGGCCGTTGCGGATCTCGCCCTGGAGCTCTTCCATCCATTGCCGGAACATATCTTGCGCAGCAGCTGAGAAGCGGTAGACCGTAGGGTTGTCCGTGCTGCCAAGCGGATCCTCGTGAAGTCGCTGGAAGCAGGTTTCGTAGGCTTCACGCGCCGACCGGTCGGGATGTTGGTCAACCCATCTCCATTGCGGAAATGGGTCGGGCCATACAGCCAACTGAAAGCGCTGGATCAGGCCATCATTGTTGGAACCTGTGGTCGCGGCGCGGATTATCGGCGCCAATCTTGAGGGTTGGACGCCACCGATGATGCTAAGGGTGCATTTCTGAATGTGGATTGTGCCTCGGCTTATCCGATCAAAAGTGTAGCTGCCCATGCCGTTAAAGCATTCCAGGTAAAACGCTCGCTCCGACTGGAACTCATCTTTTTCCAGGCGGGAGAGTAGGCCTGAAAGCTCGTCACGGACGTGGAGAAGGCCCCGAGGGTTTTCCTTCAGCAGCTCGCCCAGCTTTTCCACGGTGGCGTCGTTGACGACGAGGCGCGGACAGGACTGTTTGTCATCCCTTTCGTCGTTTGAAATGCCGGCCAGGAGGTCCTTGGCCTCGTCACGATTACCTTTTTTGAAGGCCTGCTTGGCTTTTGCTTCGACGTCCTTCTTGCTGAGCTCGGCCAGCATCTCATCCACGTCCGAAAGTTTTACTCCTTGCTGCCAGGCTTCGCGCATGAGGTCTTGGATCGCGTAGACCGGCGCCAATGCGGCCTTCAGGGAAGGGGTCTTCCCCACGCTGGGCGGACCGATGAGGGCGCCCCATATGTTCGGGGCCTCCTCCCAGTTGTCCTTCTGTTTCGGTGCGACAAGAACGCGGTTGCCGACGACAGCGGCTGCTGCACACAAGGCGGCTACTGCGGCGAAATCCGGTGGTGCCTGCTGCCGTTCGGAGATGTCGAAGACATAGGCACCAACAGCGCCCGGTAGCATTTCATGGGTGAGCGGCGGAACGGGCGGCAAGGTTGTGACGATCGGCTGGATGCCTTGCCAGCCATCGGTGGCGGTTTCCGCCTGCGCCAACGCGGCGGCGAGGTCGGCCTCGTCCAAACCGCCGGGTAGACCGTCGGCGAGGTCCCAGCCGTCGGGCAGGCCGTCAGGAGGCCGGACTGCGCGAATTGATGATGCTCCTACCTGGCGGAGCATCTCGGCCACGTCATCTCCGAAGGCCGCGCCGGGAGCGTCGGCGTCGGGCCAGATGATCACATCGAGCCCCGCGAGCGGACTCCAGTCGGCCTTCTTTGCAGCCTTTGAGCCGTTGGGTGGGGAAATGGTTACAAAGCCAAGAAAGCGTACGGCGGCGCCGTCTGCCGCTTTCTCGCCCTCGGTGACGATCACTGTCGCGTCTGGCCTCAATGCGAGACGATCAAGCCCATACAGGGGCCGTGGCTGGGGAAAACCCTTGCATCGCCACTCGCGCTTTCCCTCCGGGCTCTGACAGAAGGTGAAGGGCCGGAACTCCTTCTTGGGTTTCGCGCCATTCGCGGCGCGATCGTAGCGCGCGACATAGCCTAGCAACCTGCCGTCGGCATCACGGTAGTGCCAGCCTTTTGTGAAAGTTGCACCGTCCGGCGTGAACGGTTCAACAAGGGCCTTCGTGAGCTCCGGCGCATCTTCCGGGGCCGGTAGGAGCGGTACCCAATCAGACTTCGGCGCGGAATCTGCACTTGGGCGCAGGGGCTCGTCGTTGAGAGGCGCGAACGGGTCCTCGCTCATCGCCCTATGTCCGCTGCGCGATGCCGAGCATATGGGCGATGCGCGTCGCCGCTTCGGCCTGGCTAAGATTGTGAAGATAGGCCGCCAGCGCAATTACATCGCCACCCGCGGCTCCGGTCGCGAAGTCGGCCCAGCGACCTGTAACGAGGTTGATCCGAAACGAGCCTATGCGGCGGTCTTTCCGCCTGGGGTTCAAGACGACATATTCGCGGCCCAGAGTGCGGCCACCGGGCGCCCACCGATCCAGCAGCGATGGCAACATCGGAAGCGCGGCATTGTTGATGGCGGCAAAATCGATCATTGCCGTGACCTCTCCTTTTCACGCGGATAGAAGTGAGGGCCGTCCTGGTGGCTCTTGTCGAACCGACGCCAAACGGTGTCTTGCGTGCCGGCATGCGGGCTTTCGGGAAACCACTTCAGACGCTGCACACAGAGAATATGGCTGCATTGACTCATCAGCGCCGCCGAGCGTGCGGCATGCGCAAAACGTGCCGGCGCCAGCGTCCACAGCGGGCGTAGCGCAATGAGGTGCTTGATCAGTTGCGGGAAGAGCGGCCAAGACCATGGTAAATTGGCCAGGAAGATCATCGCGTCGCCAATGTCGGCCTCGCCGAGGTCGAGTGCGTCTCGGGCGACAATGTCGTCGCGCCTGGGGATCAGATCGAATGCCGCGATACAGCGATGGCCATGGCGGGAGAAATGGTCAACCAACGCGCCATCGCCGGCGGCTGGGTCGCAGAACGGCGTATGCGGATCCAGCCAGGGCAGAAGGGGCGGGACAGCCTGCGGCGGCGTTGCGTAGAAATCTGCGGGGATGGGAACGAATTTTGTGTTGAGCCGGCCCATCAGTGCCTCCGGCGGCAATGCTCGGCATCGCCGAGGCGGGGGCGCAAGCGTGCAATTTGGCCAAGAGCTAGAAACAGCATGGCGGTCCCCTGTTCAGGCTCCGCCGGCGTTGTTTATGATGCACGGGCTTCGGTGTACGATGCACTTCGTTATAGGCATCCTAGCAACCACGGCCCGGCGCACCCGATCCAACTGGCGTCGGCGAGCCATGGTTATGCGTAGAGCTTCTTCAGACGCTCGACTTCCGAGAGGGGAAGCTTTTCGACGCCACCGAACTCGACGGTCTTAACTTCCCCGTTTTCGGCAGCGCGACGAAGCCGCTTTTCCGGAATTCCTGTTTCCCTGGCTGCATCACGGATCGAAACGCCGCTGCGGCGCTCGGTCTCTTTTCCATCAGACATCGGTCTCTCCTCCATCACCCATCGGTTCGCCTTCCGTCACCGACTTGGCCAAAATTATATCGCGAGGCACATCATGATACAAGTTTGTTCCGGCATAATCCGCCTCTTTATGCAATGTTGCATTTTGTGCCGCGACGCGGTAGGGAACGTAACGCAACGAAATGGGACACGTGGGGATGCTGGAACATTATCCGATTCATTTCACTGGCAGGCGGTGGCCCGCCGCCTCTATCGTCACCGTGGGTGTCTCGCATGTGCATGTGCCCGATGCGGACGACCCGGACGGCTACCACACAGTATCCGTCTCCCGGGTCGAGACCCGCGGCGATGGCCGCCGTTGGAAGGCCACGAAGGCGCTTGGCCTCTGGAGGACCTTCAGCGAGATAGATACTTGGAACCCGCCAGAGGTCCTGGATTTCGTAATGCGTTATGGGGCTCCGCACCAGAAACCAGACGACCTACCCGACGGGCAAACATCGCCGCCCGTCCGGATGTTCTCCACCCACAACTGGGGCGAACTTTCCACAGTGCTCCGGTTGATCGGCGACTGCTGGCAGAAGGAGCAGGGTTGGGTACCGAGGGACGACGGGGCGGAAGCGTCCGGCTCTGACGGCGTGTGCCATGTGCGAGACGGCGAACCGTCCGAGAAGGTTCTGCAATTGATCGAGCGCGATTTGGCCCCCTGGAGGCCGATTGTAGGTCGCTTCGACAGCCTGACCGGCCTCCGTCTCGATGCGTCTAGTTTGGCCGACTTCATGGTCGCCAGCGCCGTGCAACATCTGTTCCGGCGGATGCCGCTGAAGCGTTGCGCCTTCTGCAGGCACTGGTTTGCCTTCGAGCGGACCAACATGAAAACATGCAGCGACGCGTGTCGGAACGCACTGTCGCGGGGTACCAGGAGCAACGATTAATGGCATCAGTTCGCAAGCTAAGGAAAAAGAACGGCTCGGTTTTTTATCAGGCACTCTGGAGCGTTCACGATCTCGATGGGACACGTCGCCAGCCATCGAAGAGCTTCGCTACAATGAAAGAAGCAAAGGCCTTCGCCGCGCAAATGGCGAAGGAGGTCGAAGGCGCCGGCGTCCATGATAGTCGCTATACCCTCGGCGAGTATCTGACATACTGGGTGGAGTGGGTGGATCGCACCGGTCAGAAAAGTCCCACGACGATCGACTTCTATCGACGCAGTTGCGATCACGTCGCCGAGTTCGCCGGTAGCGTTGAATTGCGCAAGCTGGACGCGCGCCTTCTCGATCAGGCCTATGCAGAACTTCTTGAGCGTGGTGGCAGGTCGCACCGGCCCGGAAAGGATGGCGCACCACGGGAGCGGGTGCCCCTGGCCGCAAGGACGGTGCACCATTGCCATCGTGTAATTTCGAATGCGCTCAAGCAGGCGCGAAAGTGGAAACTGATCGGTGAAAATGTAGCGAACGACGCATCGCCGCCCTCCCCGCAAAAGTCGAAGGCGCGAAGCATGAGCGACGAAGAAGCCAGCCGCGTCTGGCAGGCCGCCTTGAAGACGCAGGCGCGCGCGAATGGCTATCCCGGTCTGGACGCCGCCGTCATGCTTCTGCTCACTTGCGGGATCCGGCGCTCTGAACTTCTGGGGCTTTGCTGGGATGACGTCGACCTCGATGCGGCCACCATTGAGATCCGGCAGACGCTCATTCAGAGTAACACGGGGGTCGAGCTTCGCGCGGCAACGAAAACCAAAAGTAGCGCGCGTCCGATAACCCTTCCCTCGGCCGTCGTGGAGCGGCTTCGCCAGCACAAGGCGATGATCATGCGCCAGGTTATCGCCTATGGCCGCGACTACCAACGCGATCCGTTTTTTGTTTTTCCGGAACATGGGGGTGCCATGCCGAACCCGCGCACTTGGACCGGACGGCTGCGCTCAATCATGATCAGTGCTGGCGTCGAGAAGATCCAACCCTGTCACGGCTGGCGCCACACGATGGCGACGAGCATGATCCGCAACGGAGTAGACCTCAAAACCGTTTCGACCCGCCTCGGCCACTCGACCACCGCCATCACCAATGATCTTTATGTGCATCCAGAGGACGTGCGCGATCGGGCCGCCGCAGAGGTGATCGGGGCACATTTCTCGGCGCTCACGAAGGGCTGAAATTATCACGTAAATATCACAGAACGTTCCGACACGGCGGGAAACAGGCCAAAAAGATGTGGAACGGGACGGCACAATAAACCACGGATTGTGCTAGCGTCTCAATGGGTTAACGGCACATCATAATCCGAAACGGAACGACAAGAAGCAGGTCGCGCCGGACTTGAAAACCGGCGTGGGTGCAAGCTCACCGTGGGTTCGAATCCCACTTCCTCCGCCATCTTTTCTATTATCATGCTGATATTGCAACATTATTTTCCGTAGCCTCATTCTCTTCCTAACTCCGATCCTAACGTCATTCGACGATGCTAAAGCTGTCCCGTCTCAGACCGTAGCATTGCGTTGCAAAAATCGTAGCAGTTTGTTCGCTGCCTGTTCACATGTTGCTTTCCAAGGTTTCCTGCAACACTCGGCAACTCCAGACGACATAGGACACCAAGCTTTGCTGCGATGACCGCCTGCCGGGCTACAATCGCTTCAGCAACCATAACATTCGATAATAGGCGCGATCCCCGCACCTGTGCTGTCAGTTCGCTGTAACCGGCCCGCTTTGCCGCCTGTGTGGCGTTCAGGTCGATCAAGAATTCTTCGACGAAGCGCGCTTGCTTCGGGGTCAATTCTGGCATGGACTGGATCTCCCGGTTCTGAGCGGTGCAAGGGGCAAACGCAATGTCAGAAAATGTGAAGGAAATAGCGTCTCTGCTGGCCGATTTGGCGGCTGTTGCCACCGCCGTCGTGGCCATATGGGCTTGGGGCCGATACCTCTGGAACACAAAGCGGAGGCGATGGAGACTGGAAACCTTGACGGAGAGAGATCCCAAGGAGGAGATCAGGGGATGCGAACTATCCTCCATCTCATGTCCAACTTGGCGATGACGGAGGAGCAAATCTACTCCGCTGCGTTTGCCAGTAGGAAGGTCACGGCCGTCCCCCTACCCGACAACAGAGGGTTCGCGAAGAACTTCCTGTTCTTGGACCAAGAGCCAAAACCCGGCCGGTACTCGCCGAGATAGCCACGACGAATGTATCTGCCTGGGATGCTCACCCTCTGCGGCATCAGCGCCGCCGTCCGGCAGGCTGTCCGTGTTTAGGAATTGAGTACTGCCGCTTTGAGGTCGTTTCAGTTGCCACCGCGACCCACGTCTGATTACCTTTGATTGTTTTCAAACATTGGGGAGGAGAACCAAAAATGTCCGCAAGTGCTGCTGCAATGGCGCGAGAGGTTCAGAACAAGCGAAGCGCGGAGGACAAGCTCGACAAATTTGCCGAAGCTGTCGACTATCTTGCCAGAGCCGTGAGTGACTTGGAGCGCGAAATCAGCACTATAAAATCCCGAATTCGGTAAGGGAAAGGGTGGTGCGGAAACGAAGGGTTTCTTCGATGAAACGTGACGTAACCGACGCTGTCGTTATGGATGGCAACAGTTTGATCATCCTCCAAAGCAAGGCTGGCGCCACCCAGGCCGAGATGGCAGCGGCTATGCAGGTGCCCCTGCGAACTTATGAGGATATCGTTTTCCGGCCGTTCGCACGTGCGGGGCGTTCACATCCAGGCGGCAGAGTTTGCCGTGCTTCTGTTGGCGCTCAAAAAGCGGGATCCTGCGATCCTCACCCCGGCACTGGCGAATATGGTCATCGAACTCGCCGAGATGCTGAAGGCGGGGCCACCCAGCGCTGGGTAAAACTTCTTCAGGGGTTGGGGCGGCGAAGCTCCCCTCATCGCGCCCCGGCTGGTGACTCTGAAGCCCCGCGCAGTCAGGCGTATCCCGCCGCTGCTTTCAGAATAGCTCCATAGGCAGTGCCATGGTTTTGTTCGGCGTCCCTTTGGGCCGACCTGGACCAGGGCCTTTCAGGCTTTTTGGTATTTTTTTAACAAGTGCGGGCATTCTCTCTCGCCGACGGTATCAGCGGTCCGGTTGGGCTGCCTGTCCGTTTTGGTTTGCAGATCGGCTGGTCGCGGCGAGGAACGAGCCGGCTCTTGGGAGCTTAGATATTAGCGGAGGCTCACATGCTCGCGACTGTATGTGCGGTATTGGCTGCCAGGAATAACGAAGCCGAAATCATTGGTGTGATCGACCTCGCGAGCAAGACGGAGGTCAAGCTCGGCACCACTCGCCTCGGGGACGCCATCCAGTTCGTCGCCAATGCAGAGGTGCTTGGATATGACGTCCGGGCGGCGATGGTATTCTATGGCAAACCGGGAACGCCAAGCCTGAGGGCAAACGACTGCGAGCGACTGTGGGCGCAATATGGTGCTACCCTGCTGGATCATCGGCGTAAGAATGAACCTTACACACATGCCGGCGGTGTAGAGGTTCTAGTCTGGGACCGACATGGTGGCACCTTCACCTTGACCGTTTCGCAGGAAGCCTTGGAGGACTACGCTGCTCGTAACGGCCTTGCAGGCGACACCATGACGACCTTCAATGCAGCTTTCTCTGCGATTATGGAGGTCGCGGACAAGCTACACGCGCTTTACGGGAAGCCAAGGAAGGTCCTTGTGAAAACCAAAGACCTAAACGGCTAAAATCAGTCTTTTAGAAGCGCGTGGGGCAACTTCCCCCTCATCGACGCGTTAGGCCTCCAGCTAACGGAGGAAAGTCATGGACGAGGATCTGCGCCTGAAATTGAAGGAACTCAGCACCAGCATGCAAACCAGGGCGGCGGAACTCGCACTGGCCGGCGGCAACACCGATATTTCCGCGGCTGCGATCCGTACCTTGTCGCCTGGGTGCACCCAAAGCAGTCCAGTCCGATGCCAGGAGAGATGCACCCATGCCAACAAAGCAACGCGGTACATACGGAATTCAAGCAGGAATTTTAGCTGGTCCTCAAGAACAGCGTTGAATACAGTCGTGACCGTGACATAGAGTATCAATCTAGGGGCGTGGGCATAGGATTTCGGAAACAAATGTTCCGCAATTGACCTGTCGGCGCGAAGCCGCGGAAGGCGATTGTATCTTTGGAAGGTGGTTGTGGCCGATCATGATGGCGACAGGCATGGGTGGCTGTCACCAAGCCGAGAATTGGACGGCCGCCTGGTCAAAGACAGACCGGTCACGGAAAAGGCTCATGACTCGGAACCTCCTATGCGTAGGAGCTATCGTGGTGGCATCCACTATCGGACCTCAGCCAGTACAATCCTATCCTCGAAATCCGCAGCGCCCGATGAATGCCAAAACCTGCGAGCAGGCGCTGGCGCGTCTGCACGAAGCACGCCTTGGAAGCCCGATCATTTCGGCAGCGGAAAATCGGGAAGTCCTTCGCAGGGCACTCGAAGTGGCAGAACGGCTATGCGGCAAGGACAAAGTGAACGACGGCAAATAGGCCAGCCAGTCATGCGGGTGGTCAGCCTCGTGCTCCATTATCGATAATAAGCGGCGCGGCCGCGGGAAACGCAGAGGGGGAGGCTATGCCAAACGTCACCGAAACAACGGATGCGGCGTCATCCATCGCCACGAGCTACACCCTGGCAGTCGGCCAGACAGCGACTGGCCATTTGTCTTCGGCCGGCGACCATGATTGGTACCGGGTGCACCTGGTGGCGGGCCAGACCTACACATTCGCGGAAGTCGGTGAAGGTGCGCGTGTCAGTCCGACCGTCGGCGACAATGTCGAGGATACGTTCATGGCCCTCATGAACGCATCCGGAACATTGGTTGCGTCCAACGATGACGTCGTCCCGGGCCAGTACCGCTATTCGACGATCACCTACACGGCCTTGACCACGGGCGATTACTTCATCAATGCCGGCGCATATAACGATGATTACGTGGGGCAATATGGTGTTTCCGTAGTCAGCGGAACCCGGGCCAGCTACGACGAATTGATGGGGGCCGGCGCGATCCTGAGGCCCGGAAGCAGCTGGAGCACAGCGCCCGGGCAGCCGGTGAACGTGACATGGGCTGTGCGAATGACGGACGTCAATTGCACGGACTCGCAAGGGTTTGCTGCCCCCTTCAGCCCGTTGAGTTCCGCGGAAATCGCTGCCGTCAAGTCCGTGCTTGCCATGTATTCGTCGGTCTGCGGCCTGACTTTCACGCAAGTCAACCCCGCTGGCACCAGCGACAACGCGACGATGCTGTTTGGAAACTACACATCGAAGCCGGACCCTGCAGGAGCCTACGCAATTTACCCGGGAACGACGGCGCCAGGCGACATTTCCGGAGACGTGCATTTGAACACCGACGCGGTCGACACGGGAAATCTGCCCATCGGCTCTTACGATTACCAGACCATTCTGCACGAAACAGGCCACGCGCTCGGCCTCTCACATCCCGGTGAGTACAACGCCGGGTCCGGAACCCCCACCTACGCCACCGACGCCCAGTTCATCCAGGACAGCAACCAATACACGGTGATGAGCTATTTCGACGAGACCAACACCGGGGCATCGGACTACAACGACTACCCCGACACGCTGATGTTGTATGACATTCTGGCTGTTCAGCAGCTCTACGGCGCCAATATGACGACGCGTACGGGCAATACCGTCTACGGTTTTGGTTCCAATGCGGGCAACGTGTACAACTTCGCCCTGAACCCCTCGCCGGCTATCTGCATTTGGGACGCCGGCGGTGTCGATACGCTGAATGCGTCCGGGTTCGGCCAAGCCCAAATCATCAATCTGGCCGCAGGCAGTTTCTCCGACATCGGCGGCGGCCACCGCAATGTTTCAATTGCCTTCGGCGCGACAATCGAGAACGCCGTCGGCGGTTCCGGCATTGACACGCTGATCGGCAACTCCGGCAACAACTTACTGGACGGCAAAGGCGGTGCCGACACGATGCGCGGCGGCGTCGGCAACGACACCTACTATGTCGACAATGCCGGCGACCATGTCATCGAGGCCAACGGCCAGGGCACCGACAATGTCCAGGCCTATGTCAGCTTCAACCTCTCCGGCCAGGCGCTGGAGAACCTGGCGTTGCGCAGCGCGGCTTCGATCAATGGCACTGGCAATTCCGCTGCCAACATCATCACCGGCAATTCCGGCAACAACGTCATCGATGGGCTCGCCGGCGCCGACACAATGAGCGGCAGCACCGGCAACGACACCTACTATGTCGATAATGCCGGCGATCATGTCATCGAGCTCAACGGCCAGGGCATCGACAATGTGCAGGCCTATGTCAGCTTCAACCTCTCCGGCCAGGAGCTGGAGAACCTGGCGCTGAGAAGCAACGGCAACATCGACGGCACTGGCAATTCCGCGGCCAACATCATCACCGGCAATTCGGGCAACAACATCATCAATGGGCTCGGCGGCGCCGACACCATGAGTGGCAGCACTGGCAACGACACCTATTACGTCGACAATGCCGGCGACCATGTCGTCGAGCTCAACGGCCAGGGCACCGACAGCGTCTTCAGCTCTGTCTCCTTCAACCTGTCGGGACAGGAACTGGAGAAGCTGACGCTGACCGGCTCAGGCAATATCAACGGCACCGGCAATTCCGCTGCCAACATCATCACCGGCAACAGCGGCAGCAACGTCATCGACGGCCTTGCCGGCGCCGACACGATGAGTGGTGCACAAGGCAACGACACCTACTATGCCGACAATGCCGGAGACCATGTGGTCGAGCTCAACGGCCAGGGCACCGACAATGTCCAGGCGTATGTCAGCTTCAACCTCTCCGGCCAGGAGCTGGAGAACCTGGCGCTGAGAAGCGCCGGCAACATCAACGGCACCGGCAACTCCACCGCCAACATCATTACCGGCAATTCCGGCAACAACGTCATTAACGGCCTCCTCGGCAACGACACGCTGAGCGGCAGCACCGGCAACGACAGTTTCGTCTTCACCACAGCGCTGAATGCTTCAACCAATGTCGACCACATCACTGACTTCTCGGTCGCCGACGACACCATCCAGGTCGACAATGCGATCTTCGCGGCGCTTGGCGGCAATGGCACTCTGACGGCCGACCAGTTTGTAGCCAACGCGTCGGGCGCCGCCGCCACTGCGAACGACCACATCATCTACGAGACGGACACCGGCTGGCTCTACTACGACAGCGACGGCAGTGCGGCTGGCGGCTCAACCCATTTCGCCACGCTGGCCGCTAACCTCGCGCTGACAAACGCCGATTTCGTCGTGGTGTGAAGGTAGGAGCGGTTCGTCGTTTCACTGAACGCAAAACCGCTCTTTCTCTTTGTTTGACACAATTCCGGACGGGAAACTGTTTCACACTTTTCCTGGAATTTCTCCGAGCGTAGCGGACACCGTTATCTATGATCCATACTGTCGCCGGATATTATCGTCCAACAACCGCGGGGGTGCGCGATGACTTTGACAAATGTGACCGTGGCACAGGCTCGGAATGGGCTTGTTGACGTGGACGGTGCGAAGTGGTCCGGCTCGACGATCACTTACTCAATTCCAGGCGCCGGTTCACTCTGGGAGACAGATTATGGGTCGGACGAGCCTTTCGACGCTCAGTCTGGACCTTTCAACAGCACCCAGGCGGCGAGCTTTCGGACCGCCTTGTCCCTTTGGGACGCGTTGATCGCGCCTTCGATAACTGAGGTATCGGACGCAATCCCCGGGAAAATCCGCGTCGCATTCACCGACGTCACAGCGCGCGAGGGCTCAGGCATAGCCGCCTATGCCTATGGCCCGCCCCTGCCCGGCAACACGGCAATTGCCGTCAACGGCGACATCTGGGTCGACGAGACCTTTAAGTCATCCAGTTTCGCCCAGGATACCTCTGATTTCCAGATTCTCATCCACGAATCCGGGCATGCCCTGGGACTGAAACACCCCTTCGAGGCGCCGACTGTGCCGGCGGGATACGACAGCAGAACCTACACGGTGATGAGCTACACCTCGGAAGACTATTTCTTCACGTGGTCAGACGGCGGCGGCGGGGGCATCGCTTACAGTGTCGAGGGAACGTCGTCCTTTACGCCAATGGTGCTCGATATCATGGCGATCCAGTCCCACTACGGCGCAGATCTCACCACTGCCACCGGCAATACCGTCTACACCTTTACCGACAATGGCTTGAATGGCAGGCAGGCGATCTACGATGCCGGCGGCACGGACACTCTAGACCTGTCCGCGCTTTCCCGAGGTTCGACCGTCGATTTGCGCCCCGGCGCCTATTCGGATCTCGACTACTACAATGTCGAGAATCAGATCGCTGACCTCACCGCGCAATTTGGTGGTTTTGGGGACTTTATTCGAAACACCCTGACTGATCCGACCACCCCGGCCTATGAATGGGAGCGAAATCTGGGCCTTGCGTTCTCGACAACGATCGAGAACGTCATCGGCAGCGCACATGCCGATACCGTCATCGGGAATAATGTTGGCAATGTCATCGACGGCCGTGGTGGCGCCGATATCATGCAAGGCGGCATCGGCAACGACACCTACTATGTCGACAATGCCGGCGACCTTGTCATCGAGGCCAATGGCCAAGGCACCGACAATGTTCAGGCCTATGTCAGCTTCAGCCTTTCCGGCCAGGAATTGGAGAACCTGGCGCTGCGCAGCGCGGCTTCGATCAATGGCACCGGCAATTCCGCTGCCAACATCATCACAGGCAATTCCGGCAACAACGTCATCGATGGGCTCGCCGGCGCCGACACGATGAGCGGCAGCACCGGCAACGACACCTACTATGTCGACAACGCCGGCGACCATGTCATCGAGCTCAACGGCCAGGGCACCGACAATGTCCAGGCCTACGTCTCCTTCAGCCTCTCCGGCCAGGAGCTGGAGAACCTGGCGCTGCGCAGCGCGGCTTCGATCAATGGCACCGGCAACTCCATTGCCAACATCATCAACGGCAATTCCGGCAACAACATAATCAATGGGCTCGGCGGCGCCGATACGATGAGCGGCAGCACCGGCAACGACACCTACTATGTCGACAACGCCGGCGACCATGTCATCGAGGCGAATGGCGGCGGCACCGACAACGTCCAGGCCTATGTCAGCTTCAATCTCTCCGGTCAGGAGTTGGAGAACCTGGCGCTGCGCAGCTCGGCCTCGATCAACGGCACCGGCAATTCCGCTGCCAACATCATCACCGGCAACACCGGCAACAACATCATCGACGGCCTCGGCGGCGCCGACACGATGAGCGGCGCGCAAGGCAACGATACCTACTATGTCGACAATGCCGGCGACCACGTTATCGAGCTCAACGGCCAGGGCATCGACAATGTGCAGGCCTACGTCTCCTTCAACCTCTCCGGACAGGAGCTGGAGAATCTGGCGCTGCGCAGCTCGGCTTCCATCAACGGCACCGGCAATTCCGCTGCCAACATCATCACCGGCAACACCGGTGACAACATCATCGACGGCCTTGCAGGCGCCGACACGATGAGCGGCGCACAAGGCAACGACACCTATTATGTCGACAATGCCGGCGACCACGTCATCGAGCTCAACGGCCAGGGCATCGACAATGTCCAGGCCTACGTCAGCTTCAACCTCTCCGGGCAGGAGCTGGAGAATCTGGCGCTGAGAAGCGCCGGCAACATCAACGGCACCGGCAATTCCATTGCCAATGTCATCACCGGGAACAGTGGCGCGAACGCGATCAACGGCCTCCTCGGCAACGACACGCTGTCCGGCAGCACTGGCCAGGATACCTTCGTCTTTACCACGGCGCTCAACGCCTCGACCAATGTCGACCGCATCACCGATTTCTCGGTGGTCGACGACACAATCCAGCTCGACAATGCGATCTTTGCCGCGCTCGGCGGTAACGGCACGCTGACGGCCGACCAGTTCATCAAGAACACCACCGGCCTTGCCGGCGACGGCAACGACCATATCATCTACGAGAGCGACACCGGCTGGCTTTACTATGACAGCGACGGCAGCGCCGCCGGCGGTACCACCCATTTCGCCACGCTGACCGCCAATCTGGCGCTCACCAACGCCGATTTCGCCGTGGTCTGATCCGCTCGAAGATAGAGCTCCCCACGCAATCGCAGGCGCTCGATTACGGCGCCTGCGATTGCGTGGGCATATCTCCTGTGCAGCCCGTTCAAGCTTTGAATGGCACGGCTTTTGAGCTGGTTTCTTCCAGCCGGCTGGCGTTTTGGCGGCATGTTGCCTAAAAATAATACTCGCACAATACTGGATGGGGAAAGTCATGGCCAATCAGAGTGCTGTCGAGCAGGCAATCCTGGAACTGATCAATCGCGCGCGGCTTGATCCGGCCGCTGAAGCCGCACGATATGGCATAAGCCTCAATGAGGGGGTCCCGGCCAACGAGACCATCTCCACCGCAATGAAGCAGCCGCTGGCGATGAACGACACGCTGCTCGGCGTGGCGCGGGCTCATAGCCAGGACATGATCGATAGAGACTACTTCGCGCATACGGGACCAGGCGCGGGCGACCCCGATCCATTCGAGCGGATGACGGCCGCTGGCTATGACTGGAATACGGCAGGCGAAAACATCGCCTACAGCGCTACTTCCGGCACGCTCACACCGGCGATGTCTCTGCAGCTCCATCAACTTCTGTTTGTCGATTCGAACTACCCTGGCCGCGGCCACCGGGTCAATTTGATGGATCCGGACTATCAGGAGGTCGGCGTCGGCCAGGCCCAGGGCATCTATCAGGGCCTCAACGCGACGATGCTGACCGAAGATTTCGGCCGGCCAGGCGGCAATCACCAGTTTCTCACCGGTGTCGCCTTCAACGATACCGTGACCGCCGACCAGTTCTATTCGATCGGCGAAGGGCGCGCCGACATAACGGTTTCCGTCAGCGGCGGACCGAACACGGCCAGCGGCAGCGCCGGCGGCTATTCCGAGGAGCTGCCGGCCGGTCTCAAGACCATCACGTTTGCCGGCGGCGATCAGGTGATACCGGTGGTTCTCACCGCGACGATCGCTGCCGGCTTCAACGCCAAGATCGATTTGATGGGCCAGTCGACCATCCGCACGTCGGTATCGGTGACAGCGCTGAACGGCATTTCGGCCATCGTCGGGCTTGGCACGAATGCCTTGACGCTGATCGGCACCGACGGCACCCAAGCCATATATGGTTCCTCGGGCGGCGACCATTTGGACGGCAAGGCCGGCAATGACACGCTGGATGGCAAGGCAGGTGCCGACACCATGTATGGCGGGGCCGGCAACGACACCTACTTCGTCGACAATGCCGGCGATATCGTGAGTGAAAGCACCACCGGCGCCAACGGCTCGGATATCGTCAATGGCTATATCTCGATCAACCTCAGCGACGGCAACCACTTCACGGGCAATATCGAGAACGTCGCACTGCGCAGTTCGGCTTCGATCAACGCCACCGGCAACAGCCTGGCCAATGCGCTGAATGGCAATTCAGGCGTCAACACGCTGAGCGGCCTCGGCGGCAACGATACGCTGGACGGCAAGGAAGGCGCCGACACCATGCAGGGCGGCATTGGCAACGACACCTACTATGTCGACAATGCCGGCGACCATGTCGTCGAACTCAACGGCCAGGGCACCGACAATGTCCAGGCCTATGTCTCCTTCAACCTGTCGGGACAGGAGTTGGAGAACCTTGCGCTGCGCAGCTCGGCTTCCATCAACGGCACCGGCAACTCGACCGCCAACATCATCACCGGCAATTCGGGCAACAACGTCATCGACGGCCTTGCCGGGGCCGACACCATGAGTGGTGCGCAAGGCAACGACACCTACTATGTCGACAATGCCGGCGACCATGTCATCGAGCTCAACGGCCAGGGCATCGACAATGTCCAGGCCTATGTCTCGTTCAATCTGTCGGGACAGGAACTGGAGAACCTGGCGCTGCGTAGCTCGGCGAGCATCAACGGCACCGGCAACTCGACCGCCAACATCATCACCGGCAATTCGGGCGCCAATGTCATTAACGGCCTCCTCGGCAACGATACGCTGAGCGGCAGCACCGGCAACGACAGCTTCCTCTTCACCGCGGCGCTCAACGCCTCGACCAATGTCGACCACATCACTGACTTCTCGGTCGCCGACGACACCATCCAAGTCGAAAACGCCATCTTCACAGCGCTTGGCGGCAACGGCACCCTGACGGCGGACCAGTTCGTCAAGAACACAACTGGCCTTGCCGCCGACGGCAACGACCATATCATCTACGAGACCGACACCGGCTGGCTCTACTATGACAGCAACGGTAGTGCCGCGGGTGGCTCAACCCATTTCGCCACCCTGGCCGCAAACCTGCCGCTGACCAACGCCGATTTCGTCGTGGTGTAAGGAGGTCATGCCGGTCGGCCCGAAGCGGACCTTGCCGCCACCGCCAAAGTCCATCGCAACAATTCCATCCCGAACCCTCGCTGGCTAACTACAAGTAAGAACGGTCAGTTGTGCTGTTTCAGGAAACCTCGTAAATATAGGTTGGGGTTGTTAATCTTGGGTGGGAGAACGTCATGGCTGTTGTCAGCGGTGGTACGGTTTTTGGACTGAATTTCGATACGCTGCAGGTGGGAGCACTGGTCGACTACGACTTCGAAGACCCGCAGCCTCTCTATGCAAGATTTTTTGACGACGCGTCGAATTACACGCTCTTTCAGGGCTCTGGATTCACTTATAACGCCGGCGTCCCTACCGGTGGAACCGTCACATCCGTCCAATATGTGGTGGCTGGCAGCACGGTGCTGCAGATCACGGGCCTGAACGTAGCGGCCACCGACGTTGCGAGCTTCGTCTTCAGCAATGACACGATGGGTCTGCTCAATCTCGCGCTGAGTGGCAATGACACGCTGACCGGAACGCCGCTGCACGACGTGCTCTATGGGTTCGGCGGCGCCGACACCATCAATGGCGGCGCCGGCGCCGACACGATGAGCGGTGGTACCGGCAACGACACCTACTGGGTCGACAATGCCGGCGACGTTGTCCTCGAGGCCAATGGGCAGGGCACCGATACAGTCAACAGCACGATTTCCTTCAATCTCTCCGGCCAGGAGCTGGAGAACCTGACGCTGCGCGGCGCGGCCTCCATCAACGGCATCGGCAATTCCATTGCCAACATCATCACCGGCAATTCAGGCAGCAACATCATTAACGGCCTTGCCGGTGCCGACACCATGAGCGGCGCGCAAGGCAACGACACCTACTACGTCGACAATGCCGGCGACCATGTCGTCGAGGCCAATGGCCAGGGCACCGACAATGTGCAGGCCTATGTCAGCTTCAACCTGTCGGGACAGGCACTGGAGAACCTGGCGCTGCGCGGCGCGGCCTCCATCAATGGCACCGGCAATTCCGCTGCCAACATCATCACCGGCAACAGCGGCAACAACATCATCAACGGCCTTGCCGGTGCCGACACCATGAGTGGCGCTCAAGGCAACGACACCTATTATGTCGACAATGCCGGCGACCATGTCGTCGAGCTCAACGGTCAGGGCACCGACAATGTCCAGGCCTATGTCAGCTTCAATCTTTCCGGTCAGGAGCTGGAGAACCTGGCGCTGCGCAGCGCGGCTTCCATCAATGGCACAGGCAACTCGACCGCCAACATCATCTCCGGCAATTCGGGCAACAACATCATCAACGGCCTGCTCGGCAACGACACGCTGTCCGGCAGCACCGGGCATGACACCTTCGTCTTCACCACGGCGCTGAACGCCTCTGCCAATGTCGACCGCATCACCGACTTCTCAGTGGTCGACGACACAATCCAGGTCGACAATGCGATCTTTGCAGCGCTCGGCGGCAACGGCACGCTGACGGCGGAACAGTTCGTTAAGAACACCACTGGCCTTGCGGGTGACGGCAACGATCATATCATCTATGAGACGGATACCGGCTGGCTCACCTATGACAGCAACGGCAGTGCGGCGGGTGGTTTCACCCATTTCGCCACGCTTGCCGCAAACCTGGCGCTGACCAACGCCGATTTCGTCGTAGTCTGAACGTTAAGCGGGGGCACGTGGCAATTCAGATTCAGAACCGCGGCGGCTCCCGTCCTGCCCCAGCGGGATTGTCCGCGCCCAGCCGTGCGCTAAGGTCGTGCGCCGCGGCACTGGTTTGCGTTGCCGTTTTCTCGGGAATGATCAATCTGCTTGGTCTGACCGGCTCGCTCTACATGCTTCAGGTCTATGACCGTGTCCTGCCTTCGCACAGCATTCCGACCCTGACAGTGCTCTCGATCGCCATGGCGGGACTTTACATCGCCTATGGTCTGCTTGATCTCCTGCGGCTCAGGCTGCTTGCACGGATCGGCAGGCGTTTCGACACCAGCCTGCAACCCGCTGTCTTCGCTCTCTCGGTCTCGCTCCCTCTCAGGTCCGGTCAGGAAGGCACACGCCTTCAGCCGATCGGCGATCTCGACCAGATACGCAGCTTCATTTCGGGATCGGGCCCGACAGCCTTCTTCGATCTGCCCTGGCTGCCCTTCTATCTGGTCGGCATCTTTTTCCTCCACCCGCTGCTTGGAGCGCTCGCGACGGCCGGCGCGATCGTGAGCGTCTTGCTGACACTGGTTGCCGAAGGGCTTAGCCGGGGACCCGCCAAACGGGCGATGGAATCGTCCATTTCCCGCAAGCAGCTTTCCGATGCCGGGCGTCGCAATGCCGAGGTGGTGCGCGCGCTTGGCATGGGACGTCGCATCAGCGGTCTCTGGCAGGATCGGAGCGAAGCGTATCTTGCCAATCAGTTGCGCATTTCCGATGTCGTCGGCGCGACCGGGACCGTCTCGCGGACGTGGCGAATGATCTTGCAATCGCTGATGCTCGGACTTGGCGCTTACCTGGTGATCGAAGGCGAGGCATCGCCCGGCATCATGATTGCGACGTCGATCATGCTCGCCAGGGCACTGTCGCCCGTCGATCTCGTCATCGCCAACTGGCGCCCCTGGGTTTCCACCAGACAGAGCTATGGCCGGCTCAAACAGATGCTGCGCAACGCCGATGCACGAGAAGCGCCTCTAACGCTTCCACGGCCTCGGGAGACACTGTCGGTCGAGGCGGTCTCGGTCGGTGCTCCCGGCCAGCAAAAACCAATCATCCAGAATGTGGCGTTCTCCTTGCAGGCGGGAGCCGGGCTGGGCATCATCGGAGCAAGTGCGTCAGGCAAGTCCACGCTGGCGCGTGCGCTCGTCGGTGCATGGACCCCTCTCCGCGGCACTGTGCGTCTTGATGCGGCCGCACTCGATCAATTCGATGAAGAAGCGCTTGGACGGGACGTCGGCTACCTGCCGCAGGACATCGAGTTGTTTGAGGGCACCGTTGCCGAGAACATCAACCGCTTCAACGCCAACGCGAGCGCGGATGCGGTTGTTGCGGCGGCCGAAGCTGCCGGGGTCAAACAGATGATCCTCCGGCTGAGCGACGGTTTCCAGACGCGCATCGGCGAAGGCGGCTCAGCACTTTCCGGAGGCCAGCGTCAGATGGTCGGTCTGGCGAGGGCATTGTATGGCGATCCGTTCCTCGTGGTCTTAGACGAGCCGAATTCCAACCTGGACGGCGAAGGCGACATCGCCCTCGGCGCAGCCATAAAGGGCGTGCGCGATCGAGGTGGCATCGTCGTCGTCATCGCACATCGGCCCGCAGCGTTGGCGAATATCGATACCGTGCTGGTCATGGCCGGCGGAATGGTGCAGGCGATGGGACCGCGGGACGAAGTGCTGGCAAA
Organism: Mesorhizobium waitakense; assembly: GCF_056431085.1. NCBI lineage: Bacteria > Pseudomonadati > Pseudomonadota > Alphaproteobacteria > Hyphomicrobiales > Phyllobacteriaceae > Mesorhizobium > Mesorhizobium waitakense. The sequence continues at coordinate 60,011 of NZ_JBWKME010000069.1, forward strand.
GATGACGCGCCCAGCCAATGTCCGGCCGGAACAGGCCCCGGGCGGCGAACGCGCACCAACCGTCGTCACCTTGCATGACAGGCGGCCATGATGAGCCTCGCACCCACGCAAACGGCCGACCTGACGCGTTCGCACGCACCAGCCCTGCCGGCATTGCAACGCTCGTCGATGCGTGGTGACGGAGTTCGATGGACCATTGGATCCGGCCTCGTCGTTGTCGCGGCACTTGTTGGCGGCATCGGCATCTGGGCCGGGACCACCTCCCTTGCCGGTGCGGTTATCGCCAGTGGAACGGTGGTGGTGGAATCGAATGTGAAGAAGGTACAGGAGCAGACTGGCGGAACCGTCCGCGAAATCCTTGTGCGAAATGGCGACAAGGTTACGGCCGGCCAGGTCCTGGTTCGCTTCGACGACATGGTGGCACGCGCAAATCTCGGCATCGTCGGCCAACAGCTGGACCGTGCCCTGCTGCAGATGACCCGCCTGGAGGCAGAGACCATTGGCCGCGACGAGATGATCGTCCCGGCCGATCTGTCCGCCCGGGCCAGCGATCCCGCAATGGCGATCCTCATCGCGGGGGAAAACGCGCTGCATCGAAGCAACATGACGCTTCTGGAAAGCCAGAAGGCGCAGCTGGGAACCCGCAACGATCAATATCGCGAACAGATCGAAGGCCTCAAGGCCCAGCGCGCCGCGGCCCTGGAAGCTCTTGACCTGGCGACCACTGACCTCGTCATCATCCAGGATCTCTACGCCAAGAGGTTGGCATCGCTGGATCGCCTGACCGCTTTGAAAACGCAGACCATCCAGCAGAAGGGCGAGGCCGGAAGGCTCCTGGCCGCGATCGCCGAAGTGGAAGGGCGCATCAGCGAGAATGCGCTGGCCAGCATCCAGCTCGACAACGACTTCCGTAAAAGCGCCAACGCCGACTTGCGCGAGGCCGAAGGCAAGGAGGCCGAATTGATCGAGCGCAAGCAAGTGGCCATGGACCAGTTGGACCATATGACGACAAAGGCCCCGCAATCAGGCGTCGTGCAGGAGCTTGCGATCCACACGGTTGGCGGCGTTGTCGCGTCTGGCGAGACCATGATGCTGATCGTGCCTCAGACGGACGATCTGGTGATCGATGCCCAGGTTCCGCCCTTGCGCATCGACGACGTCAGCCTTGGCCAGGCGGTCGTTATCCGCTTCTCGGCCTTCGATCGCAACACCACGCCGGAGTGTCATGGGACGGTCGATCGGATCTCCCCCGATCTGGTCAAAGACACGGCCAACCGGACTGCCTATTACGAGGCCCGCATCAACATTACAGACGAGGCGGTCTGCCTGAAAACGGCAACCCGGCTCATTCCGGGCATGCCTGCCGAATTGCATATCCAGACCGGTGACCGCACTGTCTGGTCCTATCTGATGAAACCCATCACCGATCAGCTCTCCCGGGCCTTCAGGGAATAATTGCCCTCGAGATCGCTGGCGCGGGTACCTTCAGTTCGGTCCGATCGTCAGCGCGAAGCACCGGGCCAACGGTTTCAGACTGGCCCGCGAACGGGCCTACCCCTGCCCTGTCAACAGCGACTGACGTTTGCCCTGCGGCCGTTTTTCAAAAACCACAATGCTGTCATAGACGCAGATCGAGTCTGTTGCATGGGTGAAGGCATTCGGCGGCAAGGCGCCGCGCGCGTGATGCGCGTTGATCTCGTCGAGCTTTCCCTTGACGAATTCCATGAACGATCCCGGCTTGCGCAGCCCTCCGCCATAGTCGTCCCAATAGCTCGTATGCGTGTCCTCGACGAAGTAGACGCCGTTCGGCTGCACATGATGGTAGAGATGCTCGAAGGTCGCGATGACATGATCCATCATGTGGCTGCCATCATCGATGACGATGTCGATGGGGCCATATTTCTCGACGATCCGATCGAGCAGTCGAGGGTCGTCCTGACTTCCAATGAAGACCTCGACCCCTTCGGACTCGTGCGCCTTGCATGCAGGATCGATGTCTACTCCGACGATTCGCGCGCCCTCGCCGAAATAAGCACGCCACATGTCGAGCGATCCGCCCTTGTAGACGCCGATTTCAACAACGACCGGCCTCCGGTTTCTGAACCGTTCGAAGTGGCGCTCGTAGACGTCGAAATAGTGCAGCCACTTGTAAATCTCCTTGCCGCTGTTGTTCAAAAAGTACTGATGCAGGAACCCGCCCATCATAGCCTCTTCATCAGCTTGGCAATTTGCCGCCGCCAGCCGCCTTGATAGTGATTTGCCACCGCTTTGCCGACGAGGTTGGCCCTGATCCGCGCAAGCACCGGCTCCCATTCGTTTGCGACCAGGCCAAGCGCTTCGCCAAGCCTTGCCTCGATCTCGGCAAACTCCATGTTTGCAAAGCGTTGGCCGGCGTCGGCGATCCACGAACGATCATATCTGCCCTTGCCGAAGCCGGATATCACGGTGAGCCCGGTCCAGGGCGTTGCAATGGTGAACACGTCGAGGTCGGGGCGCAGCGTCTTGAGCGCCGGAACCAGTTTCCAGACGTCGCCGGTGTGGAACTGCGTCGTCGGCGGAACCTTTTGCGTCGCGTCGTCCAGGGCTGCGGTGTCGTGCACGAGCAGAACCGAGCCGGCGTCGCAGTAGCGTTCAAGGTTCGCAAAATCGCGCAGCACCTGGTCGAAAGTGTGCAGACCGTCGATGAACCCGACACCGACCGGGCGGCCGGCAAGCAGGGAGTCCGCTCCACCGCGATCGAAGAAGGCGTCACTCGTCTCCGGAAAAATGTGCGTTTGCGCGCCGAGCGCCACCGTGGCGCGTGGATTGGGATCGATGCCTATTGCGAGGGTTGGTGCCTTCACCTTGGAAAGCGACACGCCGTCAAAGACGCCTATCTCCACCACCACGGCGGGCTTCAGTTCTGCGTAAAGACGCTCCAGCCAGTCGTAGTAGGAAGGCCCCGACATCCGCGTGCTGGCCAGGCCGGCATGGGCACCCACGCTATCGGCGGCAAGCGCCAAGGCGTTGCGGTATTGAATGTCGGCGGTTTCGTTCTCGCCGATGACACGGTGCGCATCGCCGATCGCCGTGAAATAGGCGGCATCCCGATGCTCATTGTACCGCGAAAGAAGGCCGGAGGACAAAAGCACGCGTGACGTTGCCAACTCGGCGGGTGCATGGCTGCTTGCCATGCGAGCGACGTCTGCCGCCGCCTTGTAGTTCCCGCGCTCCCACTCGACCTTGGCCAACTCGACAAGCGCCGCGGCTGCCTGGTTGGTCGGCGCGGGTTCTTCCGACGGCTTCAGTTGCGCCCTGAAGCCCGCGGCCGTGGCTGGGCCGGCGCCGTGTGGAGACACAATCAGGGCGCGGGCAAGGTGCGGCGCAAGCGCTGGAGGCAGCGATCCCACGAAAGCCGAGGGGGCGTGAAAGCTAAAGTCCGCGCGACCCCTCAACGCGTCCCTTTCGGCCTTCCAGAGGAGCCAATGCTTGGGCTGCTCGACGTTTGCGTTGGTGGCGACACCCCCGTGCAACTGGTGAAATGTAGCCTCCCCCAGGGTGAGGATGAGCTTTGCCCGCGGCATCTCCATCGCACGTTCGAGCGTATCGATGTTGACGAAGCCGCCTCCCGGATAGGTGAAGCGCTCATCCATGCCACCGATCGCCTGCCAGCTTTCCCGGCTCATGAACAGGGCATTGGCTTCGGATATCGGCGTGAACCACGGATCGACCGACGATTCATCCATCGTCCCGATCTCGAACAGACGGTACCCATCTTCCGGCCATCGGATCGATTGCAAAAGCGAATCCTCGATGGCCTTCGTATAGCCATTGCTGCGAGCATTCACCTGGGTGTCGCTGCCAAGATACCAGCCAGGCGCGGCCACGACTGCCGTCGGCGCCATGCCCAGGCCGATGCGAGCGAAATGCACCAAGCCGGGTGTCACGATCCGCGCGCCGTCGATCATCACGCCGATGTTGTCCCCCCTCGCCTCCCTTATCCCGCGATTGACGGCAGCCGCGGGCGACGGCAATGCGTCGTCGATGCGCAGCAGGCGAAAGTTCGGCCCATAGTCCGCAACCAGCCCCTCGCCAACGGCCGGTGACGATCCGTTGTCGACGACGATGACCTCGTAATCATCCGTCGTCACGTCTTGCTGGTAGGGCGATGCGAGCGAACGCAAGGTTCGCGGCAGTTCTCGGGGAATGTTGTAAGCGACAACAACGACGGACAGGGTGTTCGTTTTCATCGCGATTCCGTGGCTCAGTTGTCAGCCATTGGCTTCTGCCACCAACCGCCCGTCCAGTCTATCTCGTGGATCTCGGCTTTGATGCCGTTGCGCGCGCGGTAGTCGTCGACCGCTTGCCGGCATGGCCCAAACGCCATGTCATCGATGATCGCGAACCCGCCGGGCGAGAGCCTTGGATAAATCGCTTCGAGGCTGTCCATCGTCGACTCGTACATATCGCCGTCCAGTCGAATCAGGGCGAATGGACCGGCTTTCAGGCCAGGCAAGGTGTCCCCGAACAGGCCTTTGACGAAGACCACCTGGTCGTCCAGGAGGTCATAGGCGGCAAAGTTTGATTCGACCTGTGCCTGATCAATCGCCAGCTGCCGGTATTCGTGCAGCCTGTCACCCAGGTCGGCCGGAAAATTCTCGGGGTCCGGCGGCGGCAAACCGTCGAACGAGTCCGCGACATACACCTTCCTGTCCGTGATCCCGTTGGCGGCCAGAACACCTTTCATCAGGATACAGCAGCCACCGCGCCAGACGCCGGTCTCGATCAAATCCCCGGGCACGTTCTCGTCGATGACGCGCTGGACGAGGTCGCGGACATTTGTCAGGCGCCTGACGCCCGCCATGGAGTGAGCAACCGTCGGCCAATCGCGACCCACGAGGCGATCCTCGCGATTGAAGGGGGTCGACTCTCCGATTTTCGAGGGATCGATCACCTGCGAACCAGAGCCGTAGATCGTGTTGGCGATGATCTTGATCAGGAGATCAGTATAGAGGCGGTTCATCGTCGACCTTTCAAGGCGCTCAACAGTTCCATGGCGAAATACGCTGTTGCGGATATCCAGCCGAAGTGCAACAGGATTTGCTCGATTCAACCAGTCGCGCCATGCAAGCAAGCGGCGAATAATTGTCCGATGGGAGCCCTGAATGCTAACCGCCAATCAAGCGATGGGCATGATCGAGACGCTCGACATTGCTGTTTTCCAGGTCGATACCGGAAGCACGCTCAGTGACCGCACAAGTTTCCTGCGCGTGCAGAACTTCACTCGATCGACGCTCGGCCGATACGTCTATCTCGAGGTTGGCTCAGACATCGGCGGCAGCCTGTTGCCGCATTTGATCGATCCGGCCTGCGAGGCGGTGATATCGGTCGATCTGCGGCCGGCGACCCAGCCCGACGAACGCGCCGAGGTTTTTCACTACCCTGACAACACGGCGGCCCGGATGGTTGCCTTGCTGTCGGACAAGCTTCCGCCCGACGCAATGGCCAAGCTGACCACTATCGATAGCGACGTCTCCAATGTGCCGCCCCAGTCGATCGAGACCAAGGCGACGCTCACGCTGATCGACGCGGAGCACACCAACACGGCCTGCTTTTCGGACTTTGTCGGCGTTCTCCGGCTTATGAAGCCGGACTGCATCATTTCCTTCCACGACGCCAACCTGATCGCGGACGCCATTGTCAATGCGGAGCGCTTTCTCGATCATCTCGGCATCGAGCATGAGACTGCGTTTCTTCCCGACACCGTCGCCGTCATGGGCCTCGGCAGGCTCGCATCCGCGGTCCGGGATCAGCTCCAGCCTCATGCCTTGGACCGGGAGACTTCCCTGGACCGCTGGCAACGGCAGCTATGGTCTCACATAGCCAGCGTGCACTCGCGGCAAAACGATGCCGAGCTGGAGCACCTGCGCTCGGACAATTCGCGGCTGGTCGAGGAGATTGAACATGCGCGAAAGGCAAGCCGGGACGCACAGGCTCGCCAGGACGCCATAACCTCCAGCACGACCTGGCGTGCATCCGCCCCGGTAAGGGCGGTGGTCGATCGCATCAAACGCGGCTTTGCGCGCTAAACTAGCGAATCACCGTTTTTCCGCGGGTGACACGAAAGCAGGGCGATAGAGGCGGGTGAATGGATATCTTTGGTATCAAGGCGCTTTTGATCTGCGCGCTGATCTTCATTCCGTTCGAACAGCTGTTTGCCGAGCGGCCGCAAAAGATCCTCCGCGAGGGCTTTGCCGTCGATGTGATCTACCTGCTGTTCAACAGCTTCATCGTAAAGGCAGCCGTTGTTTTGATGGCCGCCGGTGTCCTCGGCCTGGCGGCAATGCTTGTCCCGCAATCGATAACGCAAGCCGTCGGCGGCCAGCCCGTCTGGCTACAGGTTGCGGAAATCATCCTGATCACCGATCTCGGCGTCTATTGGGCACATCGCGCCTTCCACAAAATCCCTGCTCTTTGGAAGTTCCATGCCATTCACCACGGCATCAAGGAGTTGGACTGGCTCGGTGCCTTCCACTCTCACCCGGTCGACATCATAGTCACGAAGGCAATATCGCTGACGCCAATCTTTTTCCTTGGGTTCTCGGAAGCCTCGATCGCCATCTTTTCGATAATCTATTTTTGGCACACGATGTTGGTCCATTCGAACATGCGGATTCCGTTCGGCCCCTTGAAGTGGCTGATCGCCAGCCCGCAGTTTCATCGCTGGCACCATGCCAATCAGCGCGAAGCCTATGATAAGAACTTCGCCGGGCAGTTGCCCTTCCTCGACGTGATGTTCGGTACCTATAATGCTACCGGCAACAAGGTGCCGGAGAAGTACGGCGTCGATGATCCGGTCCCTTCGACCTACTTTGGTCAGATCGGCTATCCGCTCCAGCCCCGCAAGCAGCTATCTAGTCCAGCAGCACCGACCACTGAAGCGGAAGGCTGACGTCGTAAGGCGTCGAGACAGGTTTGCTTCCACCTTCGCAAGCGCCACTATGGTTCTTTGAAAGAGAAAACCCCACCGGCAGGGACCAGAGGGGTCATCTTGGGAGGACGCGTCACGCTGCGTTCGTCAATCGCGCATTGGTTAATTATCGCGCGATTGCGACACTGATGCGACACTAGTACATCAGTCGGCTCTAATTTTCCGGACGGCTGCGCCACTTTTCATGATCAAAGGCCGCGTTGTCGAGCTCGCAGGGTTCCATGTCCTCAACGGAGAGCTGTTCGGCAAAGGAGGCTGTCTCCTGCTGTGCGCTGGCAGGAAGGCTTTTTGCGCCGAATCGGCTAAGTCTCCTGTGTATGAACGAGACCTCACTTTATGTGCCGGTGAAGCGGTTCCTCGAAAGCCTCGACTTTGTCGTGAAGGGTGAGATCGGTGGCTGCGACATCGTCGCGTTGCGCGACGGAGAGCCGCCCATCGTCGTCATCTGCGAACTGAAGCTGCAGTTCAATCTTGAACTCGTGCTGCAGGGCGTGGACCGCGCGACGGCCTGCGACGAGGTGTGGCTGGCCGCGCGCATGTCGGCCCGGGGCAAGGGACGCGAAAGCGATGCGCGGTTTCGCAATCTCTGCCGCCGGCTTGGCTTCGGCTTGCTTGGCGTGACCGCGAGCGACCGGGTCGAGGTGCTTCTCAGCCCGATCGCCGTGGCGCCGCGCAAGAATGCGCGCCGGCGCTCTCGCCTGGTCGACGAGCACCAGCGCCGTCGCGGCGATCCCGTTGCGGGAGGAGGATCGCGCAATCCGATCATGACCGCCTATCGCCAAAGCGCGCTTGCCTGCGCCGCCGCCATGGCGGACGGACCCAAGCGCCCGCGTGATCTGACGGCGCTGACGCCGATCGCGCCGAAGATTCTGCGGCACAATGTCTATGGTTGGTTCGCGCGCGTCGACCGCGGCCTCTACGATCTCACGGATGCCGGCCGTGCCTCGTTGGTCCGTTGGCCGCAACCATCGCATGATGAATCTCGACACGCAATTTTGAACGAACCGGCCATTTGATTGAAGGGTCCTGCAGGCTTCGGGGCCCTCCCCTTGGTTGATTTTTCCGGTAAAATATGATGCTTGTCCCACCCATGAAGAAGCTCTGCATGATGGCCCTGGCGTCCGTGACACTGGGTTTTGCGTCTGTGACACTGGGTTTCCCGGCCAACGCAATGGACAATGCCTTGCGCGCCGGCCTGTTGAAACTCGATCCCCAAACCCGTCTTGAACAGCGTTGTGACGCCGAAGTGCTCGACCGGATCACCCATGACGATCGCAAGTTCAAGGCGGATCGCGTCGTTGCCTACGCGTTCGCGACGCCCGAGATGGGCGCCGATGCAATCAGAAGTCCGGGTGCTGCATTTCGCAGCAAGGGGCAATGGTACCGGTTGAAATTCAAATGCCAGACGGCGCCCGACCATATGGAAGTATTGCAGCTCCGCTATCGGATCGGCGACGAGATTCCGGAAGCCGAGTGGGCAAAGTATAATCTCTACGATTGATTGGCAGTCGGCGGCGGTTCTGCCCGGCTACGGGCGCGTGCGGCGGCTCCCTCAACGCGGCTTCAGTGCAAAGATGGTTTGATCACGTCGCCGTGAGTGATCCCTTGACGCCAAGGGACCACCAAGTTAGGGCCCTCCTGGATAATCGACGAATACTCGGCAAATCAGCAAGGGCTTCCGGTCGATGGACATTTTCAGCGCTGCCAGCCTGACCGCCCTGCTCCAGGTCATCGCCATCGACCTCGTGCTTGCTGGCGACAATGCGATCGTCATCGGCCTTGCCGCTGCCGGCCTGCCGGCCGAACAACGCAAGAAGGCGATCCTCATCGGCGTGCTGGCGGCAACGGTGCTGCGCATCGGCTTTGCCGCGGTTACCGTCAAGCTGCTGGCGATCGTCGGCCTGCTGCTGGCCGGCGGCATCTTGCTGCTGTGGGTCTGCTGGAAGATGTACCGCGAGCTGCGCACATCGCATGCCGACGAGCTGGAAGCGACCGAGGCGCTGTCGAACTCTGATCTCAACAGCGACAAGATGGTGGCCGGCAAGACCAAGCGCAAGACGCTCGGCCAGGCAGCGTTGCAGATCGTCGTCGCTGACGTGTCGATGTCGCTCGACAACGTGCTGGCGGTCGCGGGCGCCGCGCGCGATCATTTTCCGGTGTTGGTCATCGGCCTCGTGCTGTCGATTGCGCTGATGGGGCTCGCCGCGACTTTCATTGCCAAGTTGCTGCATCGCCACCGCTGGATCGCCTATATCGGCCTGCTGATCATTCTCTATGTGGCAGTGGACATGGTCTACCGTGGTGCGGTGGAAGTCTGGCCGCATGTAAACAACGTGGTCAGCTGAGGCGGCTGCCGGCTGCGTCTTCGATCAGGAAGAGCATGGTCGCAAGCGCAGTCGCCGTGCGTTTTGCCGCATCGAAGGCGTGCCCATACCAATGCCGCAATAAGTGTGGTACTGCGCCGGCAATCCTGAAAAGCCCGGAAACCCTATATGTCCGCTCCTCGCGTGAGTTTTGTCAGTCTTGGATGCCCGAAAGCCCTTGTGGATTCGGAACGCATCATCACGCGCCTGCGCGCCGAGGGCTACGAGATCGCACGCAAGCATGACGGCGCCGACCTTGTCGTGGTCAACACCTGCGGCTTTCTTGATTCCGCCCGCGACGAGTCGCTCAACGCCATTGGCTCCGCGCTTTCGGAAAACGGCAGGGTCATCGTCACCGGCTGCCTTGGTGCGGAGCCGGACGTCATTCGCGAGAGGCACCCCAATGTGCTGGCTATCACCGGGCCGCAGGCCTATGAGAGCGTGATGGCCGCCGTTCACGAAGCCGCCCCACCTTCGCACGATCCCTATATCGACCTGCTGCCGCCGCAAGGCGTCAAGCTGACCCCGCGCCACTACGCCTATCTCAAGATTTCCGAAGGCTGCAACAACCGCTGCACCTTCTGCATCATCCCGGCGCTGCGTGGCGACCTCGTCTCGCGGCCCGCGGCCGATGTGCTGCGCGAGGCCGAGAAACTGGCCAAGGCCGGCGTCAAGGAGATCCTCGTCATCTCGCAGGACACCAGCGCCTACGGCATCGACATCAAGTACCAGACCAGCATGTTCGGCGACCGCGAAGTGCGAGCGAAATTCCTCGATCTTTCCGAGGAGCTGGGCAAGCTCGGCATCTGGGTGCGCATGCACTACGTCTACCCCTACCCGCATGTCGCCGACGTCATCCCGCTGATGGCCGACGGCAAGATCCTTCCCTATCTCGACATCCCGTTCCAGCATGCTTCGCCGCAGGTGCTGAAGAACATGCGCCGGCCCGCCCATGGCGAAAAGACACTCGAGCGCATCCGCGGCTGGCGCGAGGTCTGCCCAGATCTCGCCATCCGTTCGACCTTCATCGTCGGCTTTCCCGGCGAAACGGACGACGATTTCGAAATGCTGCTCGACTGGCTCGACGAGGCCAAGATCGACCGCGCCGGCTGCTTCAAATACGAGCCGGTCCGGGGCGCCCGCTCCAACGACCTCGGTCTCGAACAGGTCCCGCAAGAGATCAAGGAAGCGCGCTGGCACCGCTTCATGCAACGCCAGCAGAAGATCTCGGCAAGTCAACTGGCCAAGAAGGTCGGCAAGCGCCTGCCGGTGCTGATCGACGAAGCACACGGCACATCGGCAAAGGGCCGCACCAAATACGACGCGCCCGAGATCGACGGCTCGGTGCATATCCAGTCGCGCCGTCCGCTGCGTGCCGGCGACATCGTCACCGTCAAGATTGACCGCGCCGACGCCTATGACCTCTACGGTTCGGCGGTCTGACGCGGCCGTATTTACTACACCTGGCGATAGTTCAGCCCGCTTAACCCGTTCAGCCGCGATCCGCAGTATGGTTTCCAGACCGTAAATGCGGAAATTCGGATGGACGTCAGACCTGCCAGCCAGGATCACATCGCGACGCTGGACCTGCTCAGGCTGGCGGCGGCGCTGGCGGTCGTGCTCTTCCACTATTTCTTTCGCGACGCGGCCGCCGAAGGCTTCCTTGGCGAGGGGTATCCACGTGCAGCACCGTTCGCCATCCATGGCTATCTCGGCGTCAATCTGTTCTTTCTGATCAGCGGTTTCGTCATTGCCTGGTCGGCGGAAAACCGCCGCTGGACCAGTTCGCGATCGCACGTTTCGTTCGCCTCTATCCGGGTTTCCTGCTCTGCATGACGATCACTTTCGCGATTGTCGTGCTTGCCGGCACACCGCTGCTTCCGGCCTCGTTCGCCCAGTATGGCGCCAATCTGACGATGTTCGCGCCAGCCTTCGGCCAGCCTTTCGTGGATGGCGTCTACTGGTCGATCGTTCTTGAACTGGTTTTCTACGGTTGGGTGACGCTGGCCCTGTTCACCGGGCTGTTACAGAGACACAAGCTGGAATTGATCTTCATCTGGCTGGCGATCTCGGCCTTGAACGAATTCTTCCTCGGCAGCGGCGCGGCAAGGGTGCTGTTTGTCACCGAGTTCGGGCCGTTCTTCGCCGCCGGCGTGCTGGTCCACCACCTCCACGCACATGGCCGTTCCCTGCCGGCCTTGCTGCTGCTTGCGGCATCGTTCCTGATCTCATGCGGCACACTGTCCGTGACGCAGCACTGGATGCAGGATCACTATGGTATCGCCGTTTCGTCGGCCATTCTCGTCGTCGCCAATGTCGTCATGCACGCGGCCTTGATCGGCGCGGTCCTGTTGCGTCATCGCGTGCGGTCATCGGCGCTCACCCTGGCGCTGGGTGGGCTGACCTACCCACTCTATCTCCTGCACCAGAACATCGGTTATCTCGTCATCAATGCCGCAGCACCGCTGGTCGGCAAATGGTTTGCTGCCCTTGGCTGCATCGCACTCATGCTCCTTGTTTCGTGGGCGATCTGGCGCACCTGCGAGCGACCGGCGCAGCGACTGCTCAGGATTTGGCTGGGCCGCGCGGTCGATTTCGGGTTGGCGAGGTTTCGTCGCACCCAGGCCGCGACGCAACCAGCGGAATGAAAAAGGGCGCCCTGCGGCGCCCCTCTCCTTTTTGGTATCTCGCGCCGCTTACTGCGGTAGCTTGTCGTCGACGCCCTTCACGTAGAAGTTCATGCCGAGCAGCGTGCCGTCATCGGCGACTTCGCCATCCTTCAACCACGGCGTGCCGTCCTGCTTGGCGATAGGTCCGGTGAAGGGGTTCCAGCCGCCGGCGATCTTCTTCTCGGTGGCTTCGGCCATCGCCTTCACGTCGTCGGGCATGTTGGTGAAGGGGGCGAGCTTGACCGCGCCGTCCTTGATACCGAGCCAGACATTATCCGGCTTCCAGGTGCCGTCGAGGGCCGCCTGGACCCGGCTGATGTAGTACGGACCCCATTCGTCGGTGAGCGAGGTCAGCTGCGCGTTCGGCGCGAACTTGATCATGTCGGAGGACTGGCCGAAGCCGTGCAGCTTGCGCTCCTCGGCCACCTGCAGGGCAGCGGTCGAATCGGTGTGCTGGACGACGATGTCGGCGCCCTGGTCGAACAGCGCCTTGGCGGCGTCGGCTTCCTTGCCCGGATCGAACCATGAGTTCACCCAGACGATCTTGGCCTTGAAGTTCGGGTTGATCGACTGTGCGCCGAGCATGAAGGAATTGATGCCCATCACCACTTCGGGGATCGGGAAGGAAACGATGTAGCCGGCGACGCCGGCCTTCGATTCCTTGGCGGCGATCTGGCCGAGCACATAGCGGCCTTCATAGAAACGCGCATTGTAGATGCCGAGATTGTCGCCGGTCTTGTAGCCGGTTGCGTGCTCGAACATCACCTTTGGGAATTTCTTGGCGACCTTCACTTCCGGGTCCATGAAGCCGAAGGAGGTGCCGAAGATGATCTTGCAGCCTTCGCGCGCCAGACGCTCGAAAGCACGGTCGGCATCGGGGCCTTCGGAGACGTTTTCGAGATAAGCGGTTTCGACCTTGTCGCCGAGTGCCTTCTCCACCTCGAGACGGCCCTGGTCGTGCTGGTAGGAATAGCCGAAATCACCGATCGGGCCGGTGTAGACCCAGCAAGCCTTCAATTTGTCGGCTGCCTCTGCGGACGCCGCCAGCGAAACTGCCGCTGTCGTGGTCATCAGGGCAATAAGCAGTTTTTTCATTGTGTTACCTCTCTGTGTTAAGCCTTGGAGCTTCCCGTTTGTTTTTATTGTCAACGATCCGGAACGAATGGCTGCCCCAAGGAAGCCGGCGTGTTCATCATCGTCAGACGCTTGTTGCGCGAGATTAGAACGAGAACCACGACGGTTGCCAGATAGGGTAGCGAAGAAAGAAACTGCGACGGCACTGGAATGCCAAAAGCCTGTGCATGAAGCTGACCGATCCACACCGCGCCGAAGATGTAGGCGCCGGCCAGCACCCGCCATGGCCGCCACGAGGCGAACACCACCAGCGCCAGCGCGATCCAGCCGCGGCCGGCGGTCATGTTCTCGACCCATTGCGGCGTGTAGACAAGCGAGAGGTGGCCGCCGGCCAGACCGGCACAGGCGCCGCCGAAGATCACCGCGAGATAACGATAGCGGATGACCTGGATGCCCAGGGCATGGGCTGACGTGTGGCTGTCGCCGATCGAGCGCAGCGTCAGTCCGGTACGGGTCTTGAACAGGAACCACATGACGGCCGCGGTCAGCGCGATCGAGATGTAGAAGATCGGATCCTGCCCGAACAGCAATCTGCCGACGACGGGGATCGAGGTCAGCCCGGGGATGTCGAGGTTGGGCAGCCGTTCGCCGGGCTGGCCAACAAAGCTCGTCCCCATCATGCCGGAGAGGCCGAGGCCGAGCAGCGTCAGCGACAGGCCCGTCGCCACCTGGTTGGTGGCCAGCGACAGCGTCATGACGGCAAACAGCAGCGAGAACACCGCCCCCATGGCGATAGCCGCCAGGAGGCCGATCCAGGGTGATCCCGTGAGATAGCTGGCGCCGAAGCCGCCGACGGCGCCCATGATCATCATGCCCTCGACGCCGAGATTGAGCACGCCGGAGCGCTCGACCACCAGTTCGCCGATGGCGGCGATCAGCAGCGGCGTTGCCGCCGTGGCGATGGTCAGAAGGATGTTTATGGTGATGTCCATCAACGGGCTTCCTTCAACTTTGGCGCGGCTTCGAGTTTCGCAGCGCTTTCCGGTTTGGTCAGCGCCAGGCCGATCAGGCGAATGCGGTAGTGAATGAGCGTGTCGCAGCCGAGCACGAAGAACAGCAGCATGCCCTGAAACACCCGCGCCACCTTGTCGGAGATGCCGAGCGCGCTTTGCACGGCTTCACCGCCGAGATAGGTCAGCGCCAGCACCAGGCCGGCGGCGACGATGCCGAGTGGATTGAGGCGGCCAAGAAACGCCACGATGATGGCGGTGAAGCCGTAGCCGGGCGAAATGACAGGCTGCAGCTGGCCGATGGCGCCCGAAACTTCCGAGATGCCGGCAAGCCCGGCCAAGGCGCCCGACAGCAGGAAGGCAAAGAACACCATGCGGTTGAGGCCGAAGCCGGCGAAACGCCCTGCCCGTGGGCTTGAGCCCAGCACACGCACCTCAAAACCCTTCAGCATGCGGCTCATCAGGATCCAGACCAGCACGGCGGCGACCAGCGCGAAGACGAAACCCCAGTTTGCGCGTCCGGCGTCGGGCATAAGCTCCGGCAGCACGGCCGAGTCGCTGAACTGAATGGTCTGCGGGAAACCATGGCCCTGCGGATCGCGCCACGGTCCGCGCACCAGCCAGTCGAGGAAGAGCTGGGCGACATAGACCAGCATCAGGCTGGTCAGGATCTCGTTGGTGCCGAAGCGGGTCTTGAGCAGAGCCGGGATCGCCGCATAGACCGCGCCGCCGACCATGCCTAGCAACAGCATCAGCGGCAGCACCAGAGGGCCCTCGAACTCAGGGAACAGCACCGGAATGATCGAGCCGACAATGCCGCCGAGGATGAACTGGCCTTCGGCGCCGATGTTCCAGATGTTCGCCTTGTAGCAAACCGACAGGCCGACAGCGATCAGGATCAAAGGCGCTGCCTTGATCGCCAGTTCATGCAATTGCCAGACTTGGCTGATCGGCTCGATGAAGTAGATCCGGAATGCGGTCAACGGGTTGACGCCGAGCAGCGCGAACATGATGGCGCCGGCGATGATCGTCAGCGCGAAGGCGATGAATGGCGACAGGGCCGAGAACAGCACGGAGCGCTGCGGGCGTTTGACGAGTTCGAGGCGCATCATGCCGTCTCCAGCGTATGTTCGGCGTGGCCGGGCTCGGCCCCACCCATCAGCAAGCCAACCTTCTCGAAGGTTGCCTCGGCGATCGGCATCGGCCTCGACAGCTGGCCATTGTGCATGACCGCGATGGCATCCGATATCTCGAACAGCTCGTCGAGATCCTGGCTGATAACCAGCACCGCCGATCCGCTGCGCGACAGCTCGATCAGGGCTTGCCTTATATGGGCGGCAGCGCCCGCGTCGACGCCCCAGGTCGGCTGGTTGACCACCATGACGCTTGGCCGGCGGTCGAGTTCGCGGCCAACGATGAATTTTTGCAGATTGCCGCCCGAAAGCGCCGCGGCCTCAGGATCCGGCGCGCTCTTGCGCACGTCCATCGCCTCGATGATGCGTTGGGAGGCGGCGTAGATGGCGCCACTCCTGACCACTCCACCGGTGCCGACAAAGGCCTTGCCGTCGGTGGCATGGCGCGACAGCAGCAGATTCTCGGAAAGCTTCATGCGCGGCGCCGCACCATGGCCGAGGCGCTCTTCGGGCACAAAGGCAGCACCCAGCAAGCGGCGCCCGGTGATGGTGAGGCCACCCGCATCCTTGCCGCGAATGCGCACCGAGGCGCCATCCTGCTGCAGCATCTCGCCGGAAACGGATTCGAAGAACTCGCCCTGGCCGTTGCCGGCGACACCGGCAATGCCGATCACCTCGCCGGCGCGGACATTCAGGCTGATGCCCTTGAGCGGTATGGAGAACGGCGTTGCCGGCTTGCGGGTGAGGTTGCGGATCTCGAGCAGCGGCTGCGCCTTGTCGATCCCCTCGACCGGCGCACGCACCACGGCCTGCACTTCGTTGCCGACCATCATGCGGGCCAGCGACGAGGCTGTTTCCTCGCGCGGATTGCAGTGGCCGACCACCTTGCCATGCCGCAACACGGTGGCGCGGTCGCAGATGCGTTTGACCTCTTCAAGCCGGTGCGAGATGTAGAGGATGGATTTGCCTTCCGAGCGCAGACGCTCCAGCGTCTCGAACAGCTTGTCGGCCTCCTGCGGCGTCAGCACCGAGGTCGGCTCGTCCAGGATGATGAGCTGCGGCGTCTGCAGAAGGCAGCGGATGATCTCGATGCGCTGGCGTTCGCCGACCGACAGGTCGCCGACCAGCGATTCCGGATCGAGCGGCAGGCCGTAGCTGTAGGAAAGCGCCCTCGCCTTCGCCGCGATGCTGCTGATCGGTGAACCGTCATCGAGCGACAGCGCGATGTTCTCGGCCGCGGTCAGCGCCTCGAACAGCGAAAAATGCTGAAACACCATGCCGATGCCGAGCTTTTTTGCCGCGCCCGGGCTCGAAATCCTGACCCCCTGGCCGTTCCAGAAAATCTCGCCGGAATTGGGCTCCAGCGAACCGAACAGCATCTTGACCAGCGTCGACTTTCCGGCGCCGTTTTCGCCGAGCAAGGCGTGGATTTCACCCTTGGCGATGTCGAGATCGATATGATCGCACGCCGTCAGTGTGCCGAATATCTTGGTAAGACCACGGACCTCGAGCAGGTTCGTGCCGTCCTGATTTGCACTCACAGTGCCTCCCATCTGGTTAGCCAGATATGTTCTGTGTTCCCGCAAGCATGGTAGGCGCGGCCTGCTCTCATCGGAAAGCGGCTCGCGTCTTGAAAGAGCTTCAAGAATTTCAGCGGAAATTCAAGGGATAGCAAGGCAGAAGGACTAAGGGATGAGAATCGTCGTCCCCGTTGTCCTGCGGCCCTCGAGGTCGGAATGCGCCTTGCCGGCGTCCTTGAGCGCATAGCGCTGGTTGATCTTGATCTCGACGGCGCCACTGAGCACGACCTCGAACAAGGCGGCGGCGGAGGCCTCGAGGTCCTCGCGTTTCGCATTGTAGACGAACAAGGTCGGCCTTGTGGCGAACAGCGAGCCCTTCTGGGCCAGCAATGACATGCTGAACGGCGGGATCGATCCCGAGGACTGGCCGAAGCTGACGAACATGCCGAGCGGCTTGAGGCAATCGAGCGACGCCGGAAACGTGTCGTTGCCGACCGAATCGTAGACGACGTCGCATTTCCCGCCACCGGTTATGGCGGCGACGCCGGCAACGAAATCCTGCTCCTTGTAGTTGATGACGTGATCGAAGCCGTGCGCCTTGGCGAGCTCGATCTTGTCGGCTGAGCTGGCCGTGCCGATGACGGTCGCGCCGAGATATCTAGCCCATTGCCCGAGGATCAGCCCAACGCCGCCTGCCGCGGCATGAAACAGGATCGTGTCGCCTGCCTTCACCTTGAAGGTGCGCCGCAGCAGATACTCGGCGGTCATGCCCTTCAGCATCATCGCGGCCGCCTGTTCGTCGCTGATGCCATCCGGCACCTTGACCACGCGGTCGGCCGCGATGACGCGTTGCTCGGCGTAGGCGCCGCCGACATTCGTCGCATACGCAATGCGGTCGCCCGGCTTCAGCCAGTCGACGTCCTGGCCGACTTCCAGCACCACGCCGGCAGCCTCGCTGCCCGGAACCAGTGGAAATCCGCCAGGCGGCGGATAAAGGCCGGTGCGGTGATAGACATCGATGAAATTGAGGCCGATCGCCGTATGCCGGATCAGGATCTGCCCCGATCCCGGACGGCCGGGATCGGTGTCCTCATAGGTCAGGACTTCCGGGCCACCATTGGCGTGGATGCGGATCGCTTTGGACATGGGCGGAACTTCCTTGGGCTGATCAGACTTTTTTGGCACCGAGATTTGGTAAGAACTGCATGACGCCGCCGATGCAGGCAAGGTAGAGTCCGGTAATGCTGATGCCGATCTTGGTGAAGGTGCTGACCTGCTCGCCCAGCACGCCGATCTGATCGTAGAAGGCAGCGAGTGCCGCCTGCGCCAGCGCCAGTGCACCGAAAGCGCACCACAAAAGCGTCATCGCGAGGTTGATGCGCCGCAGCCGCACCACCCGCACCGGGTGGATGAAATTGATCGGCACGAAAGTCAGAATGCCGGCCACCACCACCACCGCGAACGAAACCCATTGTCCCGGCTCGATGACGAACAGCGTGAACACCACCATGTTCCAGACCACGGGGAATCCCTTGAAGAAATTCTCCTTCGTCTTCATGCCGGTGTCGGCGTAGTAGATGGCGCTGGAGACGACGATGATCGCCGCCGACAGGAAAGACAGTCCCTCACCCATGAAGCCGCGCTGGTAAAGCGCGAAGGCGGGGATCAGGACATAGGTCACGTAGTCGATGATGTTGTCGAGCATTTCGCCCGACCAGGTCGGCAGGATCTCCTTGACCTCGAGCTTTCTGGCGATCGGCCCGTCGATGCCGTCGACAAACAAGGCCAGTCCGAGCCACCAGAACATCGCGGTCCAGCGCTCTTCGCTCGCGGCCACCAGCGACAGGAAGGCCAGGAACGAGCCCGAGGCGGTCAGCAGATGGACGGAGAACGCCCTCGCCTGCGGCCAGGTGACTTTCTTCTTCGGTCGCGGAATCCGGTCCCTGATCTTCTTGGCCGTTGTGTTCTTGCTCACGGGCCCCGCCAATCCAGCTTGCAGATTTCGGCCGACCGGCCGGCGAAATTCCAGTTTCGGCCGAAAGCCCGCATCTTGCTCTTGTCGGACCTGGCAACGATGATCTCAGGCGCGATCCAGTATTCCGAATTGCTGATCACCGTATCCTTGTCGCGGTCCTTGCCGGGGATCGGCGTTACCGCCCCGTCGATGATCTTCGGGATCTGGAAGATGCGTGTCCTGTCACGCGTCTCATAGGTGATCGGCACTTGTTCGACACCGAGGAATTTGCCGACAAGGATGGAGAGCAACGAGGTGGTCCCGCCCGCCTTGCCGGTGAAAATCTTGGTCAGCGCCTTGACCGCATAGACCGATGCGCGCTTGTCGATGAACAGGCCGGCGGTCCAGTTGCCGCGGCTCATATAGCCGGGGATTTCCATGATCAATCCGAGATTGAGCCCCGACAGGTCGACCTCGCCGAAATGGCCGGCGTCGATGCGGAAGCCGGCCCAGGTCTGGCAATAGCCTTCGGTCGGCGGATGACTGCCGAGCGACAGCACGCAGGGGCAAAAAACCGTGCAATTGCAGGAGAGTACGAGCTCTCCCTTCATCGCCCAGCTCTGGTCTGACATCGACTTTCCCCCACTCATCGCGAGACTACTAGCAGCGCTGCTGCCCAGACAAGCAGTATCGCACCGGCCAGCCGGGTTGGAACCCTGCTCGCCGTCTGTTTTTCGATCAGGGTGAACAGCCCGATCAACGCCATCCAGAAGACGTTCATCACCCCGACGGCGAACATCACCAGCATCAACGCCCAGCAGCAGCCGAGGCACCACAGGCCTTGCGCGACGCCAAGCCGGAAGACGCGGACGGGCCTCGCGCTCCAATTCGCGAACAGGATCGAGAACGGGTTCCTGCATTTCTTCAGACAGGCTTCCTTCAGGCCGCTGAATTGGTAGAGGCCAGCGATCAGCAGAGCGAGCGCGCCGGCAATACCGATGACGGGGTCGAGCAACCCGTTGGACGAGGCGGATGCATGAATGGCCAAGGTCAGCGCCGCGAACATCATCGAGGCAGCGAGCCAGACGCTGAGGTAACCAGCAACCAGCACCAGCGGATGGACGACCGGCTCGCCCTTGATGCGAGCCGTGTCGGCAATCTCGCAATAGGTGCGGATCATCGCTGCGGCCGAAGGCAGCATGGTGGCGATCGCCATCAGGAACCACATCAAGACGAGCGCGCTGGCCTTGAGGCCGAGGCTTCCGTCCAGCGGCGTCGGCGACAGGCAGAGCGCAAAGAACCGTTCCAGGAAATCCGGTAGCGGCAGTCGCGGCAGGTTGCGCAGAAGCGCGTCGCCAGGGGCGCTGAGGCCCGCAATCCGCCCTTCGGCGCTGCGGATTGCCATCGCGGCAAGCAACAGCCAGGCAAGCAGGATGCAGGCGCCGACAACGACGTTTGCCGTCACACGGGGACTGCGCGCGATGTTCGCCATGGCGCGGCCGGCGCGGTCGAGATGGCTGAAGTCGTCTTGCTGGCCGGTCATGACATCCGAATGAGCCGAATCGCCGCGTTGATCAAGCGGCATGAATTGACCTATATGCTGGATCGACTGGCAGGTCGGGTGGGCTGCCTCGCATTGCAAGCCGGAAGCCGATCTTGGAGCATCGAGACACTGCGCGGATACTGGTTGCTGGCACGGGGCCGGCAGGGTTGATCGCGGCGCTCGCTTTCGCCGAGGCCGGTTTCCCGGTGACGCTTGTCGGGCCCGAAACTTCTGCCCCCGACGGCCGCACGACGGCCCTGATGAACCCCGCTCTGCAGGTGCTTGCGCGGCTTGGTGTGCTTGAAGACATCAAGCCCAAGGCGGCGCCCTTGAAGGTGATGCGTATCGTCGACGCGACCCGCCGGCTGATCCGTAGCCCCGTCGTCACCTTCCGCGCCAGCGAGATCGGCGAGGACCAGTTCGGGTTGAACCTGCCCAACAGCGTTCTCAATCCGGCACTCGCCCGCACGGTTGCTACGCATACCGGCATCGACTGGCGAAGGTCGATGGTGGCGAGTTGGCATCTCGACGCCGAACATGCCCGTGCCGTGCTGACCGACGGCAGCACGGTGGATGCTTCCCTGGCGGTCGCCGCCGATGGGCGGCTGTCACCGGCCCGCCAGGCGGCCGGCATCTCGACCTCGGCCCGCTCCTACCCGCAGGCAGCTTTTGTCCTCAATTTCCGTCACAGCGGCGATCATGCCTTCACCTCGACCGAATTCCACACCGAGACCGGTCCGTTCACGCAGGTTCCGCTGCCCGGCAATCGCTCGAGCCTGGTCTGGGTGGTGAAGCCCGAGACAGCAACGGACCTCGCCGCGTTGGACGATGCGACGCTTTCCGTGCGGGTCGAACAGCAGATGCAGTCGATGCTGGGCCGGGTGACGGTCGAGCCGGGCCGGCAGATTTATCCGCTTTCGGCGGTGACGCCGCTGCGTTTCGCGCGGGACCGTGTGGCGCTTGTCGGCGAAGCCGCCCACGTGTTTCCGCCGATCGGCGCCCAAGGCCTCAATCTCGGTATCAGGGATATCGACGATCTCGTTGGTATCGCTGGAGAAAATCGCACCGACCCCGGCGCTGCGAAGGCCCTTGCAGCCTACGATTTCAAACGCCGCCCCGATATTCTGGCGCGCAGCAGTGCGGTCAATCTGCTCAACATGTCGCTGCTTTCCGACATGCTGCCGGCGCAGATGGCCCGTGTTGCCGGGCTTGGCGTGCTGGGTGGCTTCGCGCCGCTTCGCGCCTTCTTCATGCGCGAGGGGCTTCGTCCCGGCAGCGGCTTTGCGGAGCTGGCCGGCGGCCTGCGAAAGCCGGCGCGCTGATAGCGATCTTCCGAACATTCCGCCAATCCGCGTCCTCGGCGAATGTCGACATCGGCGGCCTGCGGCAAAACCTTTTCCCCGCATCCTGCGTAGCTTCAAGGCACGCTCAAAACGCTTCGGGATTGAATTGATGCCCAGTCTGCGCCAAATAAGTTCAAGGAATTCAGTGGTGAGTACGATGAAAACAGCCAAATTCGCAATCGGACAGGTGGTTCGCCACCGGCTGTTTCCCTTCAGGGGCATCATTTTCGACGTCGATCCGCAGTTC
The DNA here is from genome assembly GCF_056431085.1 of Mesorhizobium waitakense. Lineage (NCBI taxonomy): Bacteria > Pseudomonadati > Pseudomonadota > Alphaproteobacteria > Hyphomicrobiales > Phyllobacteriaceae > Mesorhizobium > Mesorhizobium waitakense. Next base: position 81,837 of record NZ_JBWKME010000069.1, read on the forward strand.
GCCAACACCGACGAATGGTACGAAGCCATCCCGGCCGACGTGCGGCCGCGCAAGGATCAACCCTTCTATCACCTGCTCGCCGAGAATTCGGAAACCGAATACATCGCCTATGTCTCCGAGCAGAACCTGCTCGAGGATCAGTCGGGCGAGCCGGTCCGGCATCCGCAGATCAAGGAGATGTTCGACAAGAGGCCGGACGGGCGCTACGAGCCGAAACGGCAATCGAGGCATTAACCGACCAGACGACAGGCGCAAAAAAAGCGGGGCATGACCCCGCTTTTTTGTTAGGCCGACAAAAACCGGCTAATCAGTTGGCGGTCTTCGCCTTGTCCTGCTCTTCCTTGAGCTTCTTGGCGAAATCCTGGTTGTTCTTGGCGACGAAGTCCTGGAGCTTCTTCTGCCGGTCTTCGATATCGGACTGCTGCAGCGGCGGGCCGTCATAGGCGCCGCTGAAACCCTGCAGGGCGATCTTGATCGGGTTCTGCTGGTTCTGGAAATTGACCGAGGTCAGCGTGATCGCCTGGCCCTTCTTGAAGGCACCGACGAGCTGGTCGGTGAGCGGCACTTCGGCCACGCAACGATCCGGGAAGCAAATGACGTAATCAAGCTTCACGGCCTTGCCGGTATCGATCTGCAGGCCAATGCCGGGAGGCACCAGACGGCCGGTCGGCACCGTCACCTGGAACACCTTGCGGTTCACCTTGCCCTTCAGCTCGATCAGGCTGACGCCGGTGATCAGCTGGCCGTTACCGGCGGTGGTGATGTTCTGGACGTTGCAGATGTCGACGTCTTCCTGCTTGGTGCAAGCCTTGAACCAGCCTTGCGGAATCTGCTGTTGCTGCTGTGCGGAAGCAGCGGGAAGCCCTGCGCCCAGAAAGCCGACCACGCCAGCGGCCATGACCGACAGGCGGTACGCGTTGCTGTTCAGGCTCGTCATGTCGTGCACTTCCTCTCAAATGATCCCGGGACCGGCTTCTTCGTGCCGTGTGGTCCAGCTACCTGTTGCCAAAATGAGGCAACAGAATGACTTCGGGGGGCGTGTTACACTGCAAGCGATGTCGAATCCAGCCCGCCACCTGTAATTCTTGATGACGCCATTGGCCGGCACGCAGTTGCCTCATGCTAGGGTGCGCACCGAATCATCAAGTTGACCCAGTAAGGAGACGGTCATGGGCCGCGTTCTTGTTTGGCTGATCACCGCGATATCGCTTCTCGCCCTTTCGCATCAGCCGGCCGCGTCGGAGCCGAAGCACGCCATCGCCATGCAGGGCGAACCGGCTTTGCCGCCCGACTACACGCATTTCGACTACGTCAATCCGGACGCGCCGAAGGGCGGCTCGATCACCTATTGCGTCGTCGGCAGCTTCGACAATCTCAATCCGTTCATCCTCAAGAGCCTGCGCACGACGGCGCGCGGCATGATGGACCAGACTTACGGCAATCTCGTCTTTGAGCCGCTGATGCAGCGCAACTACGATGAGCCCTTCAGCCTGTACGGCTTGCTCGCCGACACCGCCGAGATGGATCCCGAGCGCAAGAGCATCGAGTTCCATCTCAACCCGAAGGCCAAATGGTCCGACGGCCAGCCGGTGACGCCGGAGGATGTGCTGTTCACCTACGATGTCTATACCGACAAGGGCCGTCCACCCTACAGCGCCCGCATGAGCCTGATCGCCAAGCTCGAAAAGACCGGTGACCACAGCGTGCGCTTCACATTCAACGACAAGGCCAATCGCGAGACGCCCCTGATCATCGCGCTGACGCCGATCATACCCAAGCATGCCTTCGACAAGGACACGTTCGACAAGACGACGCTGAAGCCACTGATCGGCAGTGGCCCCTACACCGTTGCACAGGTACAGCCTGGCCAACGCATCGTTTTCAAGCGCAACCCGGACTATTGGGGCAAGGACATCCCGGCCAAGCGCGGCTTCGACAATTACGACCAGATCACCATCGAGTATTTCCTCAACGCCAACGCCAAGCTCGAAGCTTTCAAGAAGGGCCTTTGCGCCATCGACGACGACAGCGATCCGGTCAAGCGCGAGCGCGACCTCGATTTTCCGGCCTTCCACAAGGGCGAGGTGGTCGCCGAAACCTTCGACACCGGCATTCCGCCCGTGGTGACCGGTTTCCTGTTCAACATGCGGCTGCAGAAGTTCGCCAACCCGGTCGTGCGGCGTGCGCTCGGCATGCTCTACGACTTCGAATGGGCCAACAAGAACCTGTTTGGCGGCAAGTACGCGCGCGCGATGAGCTATTGGCAGAATTCGGAGCTTTCCGCGCTTGGTCATCCGGCTGACGAGAGGGAAAAGGCGCTGCTGGCGCCCTACCCCGGCCGCGTGCCGGCCGATGTCATGGATGGCACGTACCGGCCACCGGTCACCGATGGTTCAGGGCAGGATCGCAAGGTGCTGAAAGCGGCCTTCGATCTCTTGAAAAGCATCGGCTATCACGTGCAGGTCGGGACAATGCTCGATCCCGACGGCAAACCCTTTGGCTTCGAGATTCTTGTTGCTTCGCAGGATGAGGAGCGCCTTGCCGGCATCTATCAGCGCACGCTTGAGAAGATCGGCATCGACGTCACCATTCGCAGCCTCGACGGCGATCAGATCCAGTCGCGCAAGCAGCGCTTCGATTTCGAGGCGCTGATCGGATCGAGCGGCTTCAACAATTCATTGTCGCCCGGCATTGAACAGCTTGGCCGATGGGGATCCGAAGCGGCCAAGGCCGAAGGCTCGTTCAATCTGGCCGGTGTCGCCGATCCGGCGGTTGATGCGGCGATCGACGCGATGCTGCGCGCGCGTTCAAAGGAAGACTATGTCGCGGCTGTCAGGGTTCTCGACCGGCTGCTGATCTCCGGCAACTACATGGTGCCGACGCAGTACAACACGCAGCAATGGATCGCCTACTGGAACTATCTGGAACATCCGCAAAAGACGCCCATATTTGGGTATCAACTGCCAAGCTGGTGGCGCAAGCCGAACTGAGGATTTCGGGAGATCGAGATGAGTGAGCTGAACGCCGTCACCGTCGACGTGGTGTCCGACGTCGTCTGCCCATGGTGCTTCATCGGCCAGAAGCGGCTCGACAGGGCGATATCAGCTGTCGGCGACACCGAGGTGCATGTCCGCTGGCGGCCGTTCCAGCTCGATCCGACCATTCCGCCGCAAGGCAAGGATCGCCGCGACTATATGCTGGCCAAGTTCGGCAGCGACGAGCGCATCCGCGAAATTCATGCCCGCATCGAGCCGCTGGGCGAAGCAGAAGGCATTTCGTTTGCGTTCGACGCCATCAAGGTGGCGCCGAACACGCTCGATGCGCACCGCCTGATCCGCTGGGCCGGCGCCGCCGGCGAAGCCGTGCAGAACCGGCTGGTGCGCCGCCTGTTCCAGCTGAATTTCGAAGAAGGCGCTGACATCGGCGACCATGCCGTGCTGGTCGAAGCGGCGCGCGAGGCCGGCATGGACGCATCCGTGGTTGCGACTCTTTTGCCGACCGAGGCCGACGTCGAGGCGGTTCGCACCGAGATCGCCACCGCCTCGCGCATGGGCATAACAGGCGTGCCGTGCTTCCTGATCGAGGGCAAATACGCGGTCATGGGCGCACAGGATGCCGATACCCTGGCCGATGCCATCCGTCAGGTGGCCGCCGCCAAGGCGCGCGGCGAATTGGAAAAGGCCGGCTGAGACCGGCTGCCCCTGCCCTTATGCGGCGGGAGCCGGCGTCACTTCACGGTCACCTTGGCCTTGCTGATGAAAAATCCGTGGCCATTCGTGGCCGTGCAGGTCAGTCCCTTGGTTGACGATTCGCACGAGAATGGCCCTGCGCTCCAGCTTTTGCCGTAAGCGAGCTTGGTGACATCGCTGCAGCATGACTGCTCGCCGGGGTTCTTGATCAAAGTCGCCGGCCCCTTGGGTCCCAGGATGATGGTGACATAGCTCGGCGCGACGCGGGAGCAGCTGAGTTCCGGGCCACCGTCCTGCGGCTCATAGGTGCTGGTGCCGCCCTTCGGGGTGTAGATGCAGCCAATGTTGCCGGACGGCGTGTTGAACTCGATCTGGCCCTCGGCGCCCGCCGGAATGCTCTGCTCGGCGGCCTGCGCCAGGGGGTGCCAGGCAAGGAGGAACAGGGCTGCGGCTGCGCGTACAAGCATTGGAAGCTTCCTCGTTGGAGAACCGGACATGCATGGGTGCCGACAGTGCCCGGCAAGGTTCAATCCCGAACGAAGCAATTGTCAAACGCGGTTCCTGACCTCACCCAACGGGCTCGGATGTGCCGCCCGGCACGCCTGCCGCAACGACCGTTTCGGGTCACTTTTCTGCCTCTGGCGAGGTCACGAACGGAAGATTTCCGAAGATTCTGTCAGTCCGCAGTCAGGAAATTTACCAGTCAATTAGATTTTCGAGTTCACAAACCCGTGTGAAAACCTTCCCTAAGGGAAACTTCGCCGATGGCCCTCCCGCGTCCATCAACAATTTGAAATCAATAGCGATATTCTGTTTTCTTCAATCGATTTGACAGCGGTTCAGTCCTGCAATCTGTTGCCTCATGGCAACGGTCCGCCGGGTAATCCCTTTGGCCAGCTTTAAAAATTAATAGAAAATGATCAATTGGTGTTACCATCCGTAACAAAACAAAAAAGGTTTGGGCGGGATCGTGATTCGGGTCGGTAGACCAACGCAAGAGTCAGTACCGGAAAAAACACCTCGCGATGCCGCACGGCCATCGCTTCTGACGCCGGTATCGTCGATGCGTACCTTCTGGGGCCTGATGCGGGCCTACTGGTTCTCGGACCGGTGGAAGGAAGCCTGGACCCTGACGCTGGTGATCGCGCTGCTCACGGCGCTGTCGAGCAAGGCCGGTGTCTGGTTCGCCGAAGCCTCCGGCGAGTTGGTCAACTCGATCGCCTTCTTCCACGACGCCGCCAACACCACGCCGCTTCGCACGCTGTTGGTCAATGCCGGCATCCTCGTGCTGCTGGTCCTGCTCAAGGACGCCGGCTTTACCGGCATCCGCAATCTTGTCTCGGCGACCTTGCACCGCAAATGGCGCGGTTGGCTGGACAGCCGCTTCAACGAAGCATTGCTGGACAACAATCACACGCATTTTCATGCCCAGCATGCGTCGACCGGCAGCGGCGCACCGGCGCCTGACAACATCGACCAGCGCGTCCAGGAGTCCATCAAGGACATGACCGGCGGCGCCATCGGGCTCGCCATGGGCGTGCTGGGCGTCGCCACCTCGCTCTATTTCGTCGGCCAGAAGCTGCTCGAAAACTCCGTCGAGGTGAAGGGGCTGGAGTTCCTCGGCAGCTATGGCAGCGCCGTCCTCGCCTTCCTGGCCGTCGCCACCTATGTGCCGCTAAACACCTGGATCGCGGTCAAGCTCGGCGGCCTGCTCGAGCGCCTCAACGTCAGGATGCAGCAGGCCGAAGGCAGCTATCGCGGCGAGCTGACGACGTTCCTGCGCCGCAGCTTCCATGTCGCGGCTTCCCAGGGCGAAGGCGTGCAGAGGACGATGCATGGCCGGCTCTATGTCGACATCGACGGCACATGGACGCGGCTGAACATCGTCAACACCGTCTACATGTCGTTCGAACTGATCTACAATTTCATCGGCGCCCGCATCGTCGCCTACGGACCGGGCCTTGTGCCGTTCATTCACAATGGTCTCGATCTCAAGGGCTACATAACCGGCTCCGAACTGGTCAATTCGCTGATCGGCCAATGTTCGTGGTTCATCCACGTCATGCCCGCCATCGCCACGCTGCGCGCCAACAGCCAGCGCGTGACCGAACTGGCCAATGCGATTGAGAACGTCCAGCATCCGCAGGAATTCTACAGTCAGACCGGCCGTTCCGACTTCCACTACGCCAGCCAGAACCCGGTTTTCGGCCTGACCATCCAGAAGCTCGAACTGGCGCATCAGGGCGAGGACGCAACCCCGTTCCTCAGCGCCGCCAATTTGCGCTTCCGGCGCGGCGAGTGGACGTTCCTGAAAGGCGAATCCGGTTGCGGCAAGACCTCGCTGATCAAGGCGATCAACGGCCTGTGGCCCTATGGCCATGGCACCATCGTCTTCCCCGAGGGCGTGAAGAGTTTCTATGCCGCCCAGGAGGTCAAGCTGCAGCAGGTGACGCTGAAACAGCTGGTCTGCCTGCCGGGCTCCGAGCACAATCATAGCGACGCGGATGTCGCGGCGGCGCTGTACAAGGCCGGCCTTGGCGACTTCATCTCGCATCTGGCCGACGCAAGCCGCGAAGGCAAAAGCTGGGACCAGGTTCTGTCGGGCGGCCAGAAGCAGAAGCTGGTGGTGGCGCGCATCGTGCTGCAGCAGCCGGGGCTGCTGTTCCTCGACGAGGCGACGGGCGCACTCGACCCCGAGGGCAAGATTGCCTTCCACCAGGCCATCAAGGACAACTGCCCCGATGTCACCGTCATCAGCGTCATGCACGAGGCGGTGGCGCCGAGATCGCTGACCGGCGCCGAATTCTACCACAGCATCGTGGCGATCGCCGATGGCGTCGCCACCAAGAAGCCCCTGGTTCCGACCCTGCCTGTCGAACTCACCACGATTCTTGTCCAGCCAAGGCCAGTCGAGGACAAGTGGCTGCGCTTCTCGCGCCGGCTGAAGCAGAAATAGCGGCAGTTGGATCTCGGCCGGCCGCGCCATGCGGCGGCCGCTGATCACAGTCTCGCGAGTGGTGCCATTCGGCACCGTTTTTCATCCTCACCACGATTGACTCGGCAAGGCGCGCACCTACGTTGCGCCGGCTTGCAGACAGTCAAACGCGAACCCGCAAGCGGAAAGGTCACAGCGCCATGCCTGGCGACAGTCACAGTCGAACGCAACAGCCGTCCGCCTAGACGTGACCTGAATGGTTCATGTCCTGCCGGACGGCAAGGAGTGAGCCATGAACGAATTTACCCCCGTAGCGAGCGACGAGGCCGTCGCGATCGCCCGTATCCTAGCCAACGATCACGTCGCCGACATTGTCGAGGCCCTGAACAGGGAGCCGCGAGGAAGCGCGACGGAACTGCTTTGTGAAGTGACGTTCGAGCGGCTGGTCGAGATCTTCGACCAGCCTGAACTCGACCGCGCGTCCGAACTCATGGAGGCGCTGCCGCGCGCCAAGGCGGGCAAGCTGCTCACCGCCATGTCGGAAGACCGCGCCGCCGACATCCTGCGCGAGCTGGACGAGCCGGCTCGTTCTGAGCTGCTCGGCGGGCTTGCGCCGTCGCTGCGCGCGACGCTGCTTGCCATTCTGGGTTATCCCGAAGGCAGTGCCGCATCGATCATGACGACGGAGTTCGTCAGCGTGCCTTCGGACTGGACCGTAGGCCGCACGCTCGACTACATCCGCAAGGTCGAGCGGACGCGCGAAACCGTCTACGCGATCTACATCGTCGATCCGCAAACGCATCTCCTGATGCGTTCGACCGGCCTGCGCCGGCTGATCACCGGGGAGCCGGAGGACTCGATCATGACGGTGGCGCCGGATCGCGCGCCGGTGACCGTCAGCCCGCTGACCGATCGCGAAACCCTGGCGCAAACGATCTCGAAATACGACCTGATGGCTGTCCCGGTCGTCGACCACGGCAAGATCCTCGGCATCGTCACCATCGACGACATCATCGACGCGATGATCGAGGAGACGACCGAGGACGTGCACCGTTTCGGCGGCATGGAGGCGCTCGACGAGCCGTACATGAAGATGAGCTTCCTCGCCATGATCAAGAAGCGGGGCGGCTGGCTGTGCGCGCTGTTCATCTCAGAGATGCTGACGGCCAACGCCATGCAGAGCTATGAGGGCGAGTTGGAAAAGGCGATCGTGCTGACGCTGTTCATCCCGCTGATCATGAGCTCAGGTGGCAATTCCGGCTCGCAGGCGACCTCGCTGGTCATCCGGGCGCTGGCGCTGCGCGAGATTGGGCTGCGCGACTGGTGGCGGGTGGCGCTGCGTGAACTGCCCACCGGCCTCGTGCTCGGCGCCATGCTCGGCGTGGTCGGCATCGGCCGTATCGCGCTCTGGCAATATATGGGCTTCTACGACTATGGGCCGCATTGGCCGCTGATCGCCACGACGGTCGGCGCGGCACTGGTCGGCATCGTCACCTTCGGCTCGCTGTCGGGGTCGATGCTGCCGTTCGCCCTGAAACGCATCGGCTTCGATCCGGCCAGCGCATCGGCCCCGTTTGTCGCCACGCTGGTCGATGTCACCGGGCTGGTGATCTATTTCTCGGTGGCACTGGTGATCCTGCGCGGCACCCTGCTGTAGCAATTCCCAGATCTCCGCCGTGGCAAGAACCTTGCCGCGGTGGAGCTACATCCCGGCATTTGCCAGGTCAATCCACCCGCTTGCCGTCCTTCACCCGATAGGTCGGCTTGTACATGGTGACGAGCTCTTCCGCGGCGGTCGGATGCACCGCCATCGTGCGGTCGAAATCATCCTTGGTCAGCCCGGCCTTCAGCGGAATGCCGAGAAGCTGCGCCATCTCGCCGGCATCCGGTCCCAGGATGTGCGCGCCGAGCACCCGCTTCGACGCGCCGTCGACCACCAGCTTGGTCAGCATCTTCTCGTCGCGGCCGGACAGCGTGTGCCGCATCGGCCGGAATGTGGCGCGGTAGATCTCGATGTCGGGGAAGCGTTTGACGGCATCATCCTCCGACAGGCCGACCGTGCCGATTTCGGGCTGTGAAAAGACGGCGGTCGCAATCGTGTCGTGGTCGGGCGCCGTCGGATTTCCCTTGAAGGCGGTCTCGATGAAACACATCGCCTCATGGATCGCCACCGGCGTCAGCTGCACGCGGTTGGTGACGTCGCCGATCGCCCAGATGTTGTCGATGTTGGTGCGCGAGTATTTGTCTACGGCGATCGCACCGATCTTGGTCATCTCCAGGCCGATGCCTTCCAGGCCCATGTTCTCGGTGTTGGGGATGCGGCCGATGGCCAGCATCACCTGGTCGACCGTCAGCACCTTGCCGCCGGTGACGATTGCGTCGAGCCGGCCGTCCGGTCGCTTGCGGATCCATTCGGACACGGAATGGCAGAGGATCGTTATCCCCTTCTTTTCCATCGTCTCGTGCAGCATGCGCCGCAGGTCCATGTCGAAGCGGCTGAGGATCTCCTTGCCGCGGTAGACCAGCGTGGTGTCGACGCCGAGGCCGTGGAAGATGTTGGCGAACTCGACGGCGATGTAGCCGCCGCCTTCGATCATGATCGCCTTGGGTAGCTGCTTGAGATCGAAAGCCTCGTTGGAGAAGATGCAATGCTCATGGCCGGGCAGCGCCGGATGCGGCGCCGGGCGGCCGCCGGTGGCGATCAGGATCTGGTCGGCGGTGACGGTGCGATCGTCGCCCAGAAGATGCACGACATGCGGATCGACGATCATGGCGCGCGAGTGAAAGGCCTCGCCGCCGGCGCCCTCGACATTCCTCTGGTAGATCGCCTCGAGCCGGCTGATTTCGCGATCCTTGTTGGCGACCAGCGTCTTCCAGTCGAAACTTGCCTCCGGCACCGTCCAGCCATAGCCGGCGGCGTCGGCGAAATGCTCGGGAAATTGCGAGGCATAGACATAGAGCTTTTTCGGCACGCAGCCCCTGATGACGCAGGTGCCGCCATAGCGGTATTCCTCGGCGATGCCGACGCGCTTGCCGAGTGCGGCGGCGACGCGCGCCGCCCTCACCCCGCCCGAGCCGCCGCCGATGACGAAAAGATCGTAGTCGTAACCGGCCATCTGGCGGCTCCTCAAGCTTCAGAAATCCAGTGACAGGTAGGCCGCCAGGCAGCAAAAGAAAAGCCCGGACAAGCCGGGCTTTATCGATGGCCGCAAGGCCATTTGGAAACGCAAGATCAGTTCTGCGTGTCGTCTGCGGGAGCCGAACCGTCGGCGGGCGCGGCGCCATCCGCAGGCGCGGCTCCGTCCGCGGGCGCTGCGGCAGGGGCTGCCGGCGCCTTGGCCTTGGCGGCCGCGGCTAGCGTCTCGCCGACCTGCTGGGCGAGATCACGGGCAAGGCCGTTCTGCCAGATGTCGGCTGCCTTGACCAGTTCGCGGGTCACGGTCGGGCCGCTATCCAGCAGCTTCTTGCCCGAATCGGAACTGTAGAAAGCGGCGATATCGGTCAGTTCTTTTTCGGAGAACACTTTTGCGTAGGCGAGGGCGGCTTCCTTCTCGAGGTCGGCGCGGCGCGAGGCCAGCGCCAGCGCCTTCTCGTTGATGGTCTTGCCGATCAGCTCCTGCATGTCCGGGTTCTTCTGGATGAGCTGCGATTCGAGCGCGGCTGCCGCCTGCGGCAGGATGTTGTCGAACGGGTCGGTCGCGTGGATCGCCGCGACCGCCGCGCGGGCGGCCTTCAGGTGCGAGTCCGTGACTTCTTGCGAAAACGCCGGCGAAGAGAGGGCGAAAACGGCCGTAGCCGCCAGAACGGCGCAAAGGCTGCGAACCCGGTTATGCAACATCATGATCGGTAGAACTCCCTGGTTTTCGGGCGGCATGGACAGTTTGGATACCGTCGCCGCCGGCGATGATGGCCGCTGACGCCAGCCCGATGAAAAGACCATGCTCGACCACGCCCGGAATGGCGTGGAGAGCATTCGAAAGCGCTCTTGTATCCGGAATGCGGCCAAAAGATGCATCGAGGATAAAATGGCCGCCGTCTGTAACAAAAGCCTGGCCCCCCGTCATCCTCAATATAACCGGACCGGAAAGGCCGAGCTTTTCAGCTGCGGCGCCGATGGCGATTTCGGTTGCGCGCAGGCCGAACTGATTGACTTCGATAGGCAGCGGAAAACGGCCGAGCGTCTCGACCATCTTCGACTGGTCGGCAATGACGATCATGCGCTGGGAAGCCGCGGCAACGATCTTCTCGCGCAACAGCGCGCCGCCGCCGCCCTTGATCAGGGTCAGCGCCGGATCGACCTCGTCGGCGCCATCGACTGTGAGATCGAGCTGCGGCGTTTCCTCCAGCGTCGACAGCGGCACGCCAAGCTCGCGGCAGAGCGACGCGGTGCGCTCCGAAGTCGGCACGCCGATGACGGTCATGCCGGTGGCGACCTTCTCGGCCAGCAGCCGCACGAACTCTTCGGCGGTGGTGCCGGTGCCGATGCCGAGCCGCATGCCGTCGCTCACATAAGCGAGCGCTGCCCGCGCGGCTTCGACCTTCAACTGTCTTGCATCCATGCCGCTTGCTGCCTCGGAAATTCGCTGCTGGGCTCCTAGCATTTTTGCTGGTCGGGTCAAAGCCTTTGGCAGCGGCGTACGCCCTGGTGACGAGCAGCATGGCTGTTCTGCGCAACGCGCGGTCAGGGGCAATGCGTCAGGGATCTCCGATAGGAATTTTTTCTTGACCTACTGATGGCAGCTATGCTACATATTTGTCCATGGTGCTGATTTGCGCCAACGACCCGCCGCCATGGCGGGTTTTTCATGTCCGGTGGCAGGCCGCTCAGAACGACCCGCCCCGCTTGCCCCACGCCGCTTGCCTTGACGCGCCGCAGCCGCTATCGCCTGCCACTTGCATGAACTTGGCCCAGGACTGACCATGACTCGCCCGATCATCGTGTTCGACCTCGACGGTACGCTGGTCGATACAGCGCCGGACCTGCTCGACAGCCTGAACCACAGCCTTGCTGCCAGCCACATCGCGGCGGTCGATGAGGCCGGCTTCAGGCGCTTTGTCGGTCACGGCGGCCGCGTGATGATCGAACGGGCCCATGCCGCCCAGCAGCGATCGCTTGATGTCGAGGAGCACGACCGGCTGCTGAAACTCTTCCTCGACCACTACACCCTCAACATCCCCGGCAAATCGCGCCCCTACCCCGGCGTCGTCGAGGCCATCGCCCGCTTCGAGAACGCCGGCTATCTCCTGGCCATCTGCACCAACAAATACGAGGCCAACTCGCTGGCGCTGATCGAGGCGCTTGGCCTGACGAAGCATTTTGCCGCAATCGCCGGGCAGGACACGTTCGCGTTCCGTAAGCCCGACCCGCGTCATCTCATCGAAACCATCAAACTGGCTGGCGGCGATCCGCATCGCGCGCTGATGGTCGGCGATTCGCAGACCGACATCGACACCGCCAAGGCCGCCGGCATTCCTGTCGTGGCGGTCGATTTCGGTTACACCGACCGCCATGTGCGCGAATTCGAACCCTCGGCGGTGATCTCGCATTTCGACGCCCTGACGCTAGATCTGGCGCAAAGGCTGATCGCCGCCGCGGGGAACTGACCGGAAAGCAGCCGGCGTCACGTCGGAGATGGGTCCACAGGACAACAATCCGATCCTTGCCGGAACGCCTGACACCGCCTTGACTTCCCGCACCTGCCTCCCTTATATCGCGGCTCGCTTGGCCTTCGGGCAACGAGCGGGCGATTAGCTCAGCGGGAGAGCACACCCTTCACACGGGTGGGGTCGCAGGTTCAATCCCTGCATCGCCCACCAATATCCCTAGGAAAGTCAGCAGCTTACTAGCGTGTTGGCCAAAATCGTCGATCTAGGCCTTTTTCGTTTCGCCACTAAGTCGCCACCAATTCGACGATTGTTTTCGACACCGGCTTCGGGAACTGAGCAGCTGGCTTCGCCTCTTTCACGGCGGTATTCCGTCCCGAAGCCCCGAAATGCGCCGCTCGTTTGTAGGCTCCAACGTGTAATCGATTCCTTGATTGCCAGCCGTTTGCTTCTGCGCGCCAGGAGCGGCTCCGCAAGGCGTAGCCTTAGGTAGCGCCTCAACGTCCGCCCATCTCTGTGCTACATTGCAATTTCAACACGCTCAGCAAGTGTGTGCCGAACACGGGCTGGAGCCGGAACTACCGCCGCGCTTTCGTTACTGGATTGAGCCGCGAGGAGGATCAAGCATGTCTGACCGCGCCGACGTAGGCCCTCTGCAACTTGGCGAACGTGCGCCCAACTTCGTACTCGACGCAATTACTCGCGAGGGCAAGATAGCTATCGACGATTTCCGCGGCGAGAAGCCAGTGCTGGTTGGGCTGTATCGAGGTCTGCATTGTCCGTTTTGCAGGCGTCATATCGCGACGGTTTCGCTGCTCACACCAGCCCTTAACGCAAAGGGCATCGAAAGCCTCACGGTGGTGAACACGCCCATCGAGCGGGCGCGCCTTTATCTCCGGTACCATCCGATGGTTGGTTTGCTTGCTGCATCCGATCCGGAGCGCGTTTCACACCGCGCCTTTGGATTGCCCAATATGCAAATAGTAACTGAGGGCGAGAGCGCATTGCCGCACAAGGTCTCGATGAACGACGTGAAGGCGATGCGGCTCAACGTGCCGGGCGAAATGCCTGAGCCGATGGATCCGTTTGCCACGCTCGAATATCTGAACAAAAAAGACAATTACGATATCACCGAAGCGGACCAGCAAATGATGGCGACCGGCGTGGGCCAGCTCACCGGCCAGTTCCTGCTCGACCGCAACGGCGTCGTTCGCTGGACGTTCTCCGAAGTTTTCGATGGCGGCTTGGGCGCCCACCCGAATTCTGAGGCGATGATGTCGGTCGCGTCGCATATTGGTCAGTAGCGGCGCGGTTGCGGACATCGGCTGCACGGACAGCAGGTGTTTTGCAAACGTCAGTTCGAGCCGGGCTCGCGACGCTTGGGGCAGTCGCTTCGACGACGGGCTGAGTGCGGTGGAAATTCCAGTATGAGCGACCAACCACGCGCCAGCGCGGAAAGACAATGGCGTCGAGCCCGCGATCAGCGCTTCATCGAGTGCAGGATGGCCTGCATGTGCTCTTCCAGGTCGAGTTCGCCCCGAGCCTCAGCGGTCAACAGGTACTCGGCCTTAGCCCGTAGGTCGCCTCGGCTGATCGCCGGATAGGAGCAGATGGCCAGCAATGCGTCCTGTTCAATCCGGTCTGCCCTCTTGCATTCGTGGCTGCTACTGCCCGCTTGATGAACAACCCTGTAAAGCCCGGCATAGGTGGCTTCATGGGCTCCGATCAGCGACCGCAATTCGGGCGAGGCGCCTTCCCCTTCAGCAAGCGTCGGTTCAACGACCGAGGCCACGGCGGCGAACGCGAGAAGTGTACGGCGGGTGACTTCGGGCATGCCTCATATCCCTGCTGTCTGATCATGCGGGCACACTATAGCACCGGCGCAACGGTTCGGAGAGATGCTCTGGGACGCGACCATCCTGTCTGCTGACAAAATGTTTTCGCACCCGCAGATCGCCCTCCCGGGCTGGCCGGTTGAGGGCCCTGAAAACCGAAAGCGCCGCGCGCTTGGGGGCCACAAGCCACCCCTCACCCCGCCTGCCGATTAACCCGGGGGCGACAACATCGCCCGCCGGATGCCTTCGCGCTGTCAACCGCACCCTAGCGGTAAGTGTGGCCTTAAGTCGCAATAACTGGCTTCCGAAAGCAGGGCCTCGGGCTTCATTGATGCTGCAACCAACACCATATGGTGATCCACAGCCCTCCAAAACGAGAGAAGCTCGCCCTGACGCGATCGCACTGCGGCCGTCAGCCGGAGATGGCCATGAACTAGGAACCTGAAAACCATGCCTGAAAATATCAGATCAACTTCGAGAGACGTCCCTCTCATTCAGCTAGGCGTCTATCAGTGCCGCTTCCCGGTGAGCGAAGACGCGTCAGTACCTGGCGGTTACCGTTTTTGTGCTGGGCCAACTTCGCCGGATCGCGTCTATTGCGATCACCACCACAGCATCGTGACCGCCGTCGACCCTCGTCGAACCCGTTCAGGTCTCCACCCCGCTCAACGACGCGCCGCGTAAGTTAAGCGGGCGGCCTTCCCCGACCGCAAGCGCGACAAGGGGAGAGATTCAGCAGAATTTCAGAAATCTTCCGGTACGCGGCCGTTCCCAGGCTGCATTGTTCTGAAGAACGAACCGGATGAGGTCGAAGATGTCGCTGAATGAGAACACGCGCCAAGCCGCCCGGCAGGAACTGCTGGAATTTGCGTCCAGCGTCATGGTTGGGTCCCCTTGTGCGCCCATGCCTGGAACAATGTTCGAAATGCTGGAGATCATCGCCGTGGAGAGGCGGATGACTTCCAACCAAGGTGACGGCAGGTCAAATTCCTCTGATCGCTTGACGTCCGAGCCGATTGAGACCCCAATCAGGCTGCGTTTGGTCGAGCTGGTCAGATCGGCATTCAATGTCGCAAGAAAACGGTGGGCCCATACTGGCACTTGGCAGTTGCGAGCTTGATCTTGCCCGCGGGCTGCTTGTCCGCGATGGAAAACCTGTTGCTCTGCGCTGCAAGGCGTTTGATCTGCTAACTTACCTCAGCAGGAATGTCGGGCGTGTCGCGACCAAGTCTGAACTGATGTCAGCGGTATGGCCCGATGTGTTCGTGACCGAGGACTCACTGACGCAGGCGGTCAGGGAGTTGCGAAAGGCGCTGCAGGACGAAAGCCAAACCATTATCCGCACGGTTGCCAAACGCGGCTACGTCCTCTCTCTTCCCGATACGCCAAGACAAGAGCGCTCTGGACAGCCGAGCGTTGCGGTACTGCGCTTCAGCAATGAAGGTGCGCCGGACGACTCCCCTTTGGTTGACGGTTTCGCCGAGGACATTGTCAATGCGTTGGCTCGCTTCGGAACGGTCGTTGTGCTGGCGCGCAATTCCGGATTTGCATTTGTCTCGGATTCCGCTTCCGATTGGCGTGCTGTTGGCGACAGCCTCGGCGCAACCTATCTGGTCCGCGGCAGGGCGACGACCCGCGCAGGCGGCATGCGGGTCACCGTCAGTCTCATGACCGCTTCGACGGGTGAAGTCCTCTGGAGCGATACGTTTTCTGCTTCTGGCGGCCAGATCTTCGACATGCAGGAAGAAATCGCCAGCCGTGTGGTGAACCGGCTGGTCGCTCGGCTTGACGACGCGGGTATCAAGCAGGCAACTCCGAAGCCTCCCGATAGCCTGGCCGCATATGAGCTTGTCCTGCGTGGACTGGCCCGGCTGCGCGGTTATGGCGATGACGACAATCAGGCCGCGCGCGATCTCTTTCAGGCTGCGGTCGACAAGGACCCGACCTATGCTTTGGCGCATTCCTACACCGCGCTGGCCGATCTCATTATCGGTGGCTATGCCGAGGCATCCCCGGCGTTGCTTGGTTCATTGATCGACCGTGCGGAGTGTGCGGTGACGCTTGCGCCGGAAGAGCCACGTTGCCATCGCGTGCTTGCCCAGGCCTTGATCTCTGCCCGTCGGTTCGAAGCGGCCGAACATCACCTTCAACGCGCGTTCGACCTCAATCCATATGACGCCGATACGATTGCGCAAATGGGGTACTTGCTCACGATGAGAGGCAGGCCGCTTGAAGCACTCGCGGCGATTGACAGTGCGATACGGATCAACCCGATCCATCCTGATTGGTACCACTATGATCGCGCCATCGCCCAATACTCGGCGGGAGATTACAAGGCAGCGCTTGTCAGCATGTCCAAGGTCCCCCCGAGGACCCCCTGGCGACTGGCAAGGCTGGCGGGGTGTCACGCTCAACTCGGCGAACTGAAGGAAGCTCAGCGCATTATGGCAGAGGTCAAGCGGATAGCGCCTGATTACTCGCCACTTGAATTTGCGCAAACCGGAATCGCCTTCGAACATGCGAGTGATGCTGAACACCTCATTGCCGGCGTCGCCAAGGCACTCGCAGCCTATGAGGACCAAGGCTAGGGCCGCCACCCGGGCCTGCTTTCCTCAACATCGCAATCCAATGCAACAGAGCTAGCAGCTGCAGTCCGCCCCTTCGCCGCCAAAATTCTTCTGGGCGAAATTCAGGGCGCTGCTGTAGCTCGTATAGCTCTGGAACTGACAGACGTCGGAGCCGTTCCGTACTTTCATCTGGTCGAGATCCCAGAACGAAACCTCGATGCGGTCGTCGGCGCAGTAGACCGTGTAGCGTTCAGGTTCCAGCGCTTTGGCTTTCTGCACGGGCATGCATACGGCCGGGATGGAAAGTGCTGACAGTGCAAGCAAGACGACATGACGCGCGCGCATAGTGACCCCCAATGAACCGCCAACATCATATGGCCATGAATACTGAAGCGGCGCATCGTGGTTTTTTTGGCGCATGGGGTTCTTCTTCCGAAAACTGTAAATCGGTGAACTCAATCGCCACGCACTTCAGCTGCGGAACAAACCGGCCTGGCAGCGAGTTTCTGTCCGACGAGAACTTGAGGGAAAGCCATGTCCAGATTTCTGTTGGCGACAAGCGTCGCCGTTCTTC
This sequence comes from Mesorhizobium waitakense, assembly GCF_056431085.1. Taxonomy (NCBI): domain Bacteria; kingdom Pseudomonadati; phylum Pseudomonadota; class Alphaproteobacteria; order Hyphomicrobiales; family Phyllobacteriaceae; genus Mesorhizobium; species Mesorhizobium waitakense. The sequence continues at coordinate 99,041 of NZ_JBWKME010000069.1, forward strand.
TCGCCGGCGGGCCGGCCTTTGCCGCGGATGAGCCCTTGTTGCCGCCGCCCAACGCCAAGAAACTGTCGGAGATCCTCGCCAAGGTCGAGAAGCGCGACGGCTTTCGCTATGTCAAGGAAGTCGACTGGGACAGCGGCGCCTACGTCGTCACCTACTACACATCCGACAAGGCCAAGGTCGAAATCACCTATGATCCCGTGACCGCCGAGCCAAAATAGAGTGCGTCGGCACGCGCCTTGAATTTAGGTCTATTGGCCTTTCCTGGCGCTGGCGCCGCCCCTCACCTGCCTGCCGGCATCCTCTCCCCGTATAGTGACGGGGAGAGGGACGCCTTCATCGCCGATTTCGCCAATCTCCAGCGTTGCAGAAAAAGCGCCAGCGGTGCGGCCGGCCTCTTTCTCCCCGTCCTACGGGGAGAAATGCCCGGCAGGGCAATGAGGGGCGGCGCCGACTTCGACAATTGGTGGTCTTCGCCTCAAGTCGAACTTGTCATTGGTCAGGGCTTTTGCCCTGGCCCCGCCCAAAATTGTCCATTCTTGAGGTATGACATGCATGCCAGGGCGTGGGCCGCGCCTTGGGCAATCGTGGCTTGGGGGCAATCATGCGATCTTCCGTTCTAACCCGTCTTCTGGCCGTGCTGGCCACCCTTCTGGCCGGCGGCATCCTTGGGGCCGCTCCGGCGCGGGCCGATGGGCCATCCTTCGACTGTGCTAAGGCAAGCCGGCCGGCGGAAAAGGTGATCTGCGCCGATCCGCAGCTGTCGGCCATCGACCTGCTGGTCGCCAAGGCGTTCAAGGATTTCGAGCCGGCGTTCGGCGGCGACAAGCGCAGGATCGCCCGAGGGCTGATTGCCGACCGCAATGCCTGCAAGAGCGACACCGCCTGCATCGTCAGCGCGCTGAACAACGCGCTGCAAACCTATGGCGCCGCGCCGCCATGGGTGCAGGACTACAACATCGCGCTGGTCGGCAAGAAGGCGCTGGAAGCCGCGGCGCGAAACCCGAAAGAGACCGATCAGCCGCTGCCCTCGGCAATCGGCCAATGCGCCTCCACCCATATCAAGACGCTGACCACGCGGCTTGGCGACGATCCGCTGGAAACGGCCAACCCGGATGGCGGCAGTGCCGCGACATTCACCAATGACGGCGGCGCCGTCTCCTATGATCGCGACCCTGGCCTAGCCGCCTCGAAGGTCGGCGACGCGGCCGTCATGTGCCTGATCTCGATTCCCAGGGACTGCCCCAAGCACGATGAGCGCGGCCGCGCCTACTACGGCATCGATCTCGCCATCAAGGCGTCATGGGCGCTGCCGGACTCGGAGCATATGTGCGGCGGCGCTTGAGTTGCCGCTTACGAAATCTTGGCGGAGAGGTGCCTCTACCCCTCCCCTTGCGTCAGTCTCGCTTTGATGGCTGACTGCGGCCCATAGGCGCCGCATGGGGGATGGGCATGGCGACGGCGAAGCACGTGCTGAAGCGCATTTTGATGATGTTGGCCGGCTACCTCGTATCGGTGCTGGTCGGCTTGATCGCTGTCGTGGCGATCTACGCCGCGCTCAGTTCCCTACCCAACGCGCCCGCCTATTTCGACGTCATGGGCGTCTCGCCGATCGCCGTCCTTGTGGTTCCGCCGCTCGGCATGTTCGTCTATTTCCTGACGATTGTCGTGACCGCACTGCAGACGCTCATCTTCGCGCTGATTGCCGAACGCTTCTCGTTGCGCAATTTCCTGCTGCACATGTTTTTCGGCGCCGCGGCCGCCGCCGGCGGGTTCTTCCTGATCTGGCCAATTTCAGCGGAGGACATGGACCCCGAGCGCTGGGCCGACATCGGCATCATCGCCGCCGCCGGCCTTGTCGCCGGATTGGTCTACTGGCTGATCGCCGGACGCGACGCGGGTTTCCGCCGCCCCCTGTTTGAGCGTTGATGCATGTCGCCCAAAACTGCGCAGCGGGTTTGGGACAGCGACATGCATAAGAACAAAGACTTAAGGCGTGTCGGCTGAATCCGTTTCAGCCGACACGCTTCGGAAGCCGAGAAAGGCCGTTGCTCAACTCGACGGCGAGCGCACCGCCTCGGTGGCGTCCAATGCCTGCTTCAGCCGTGTGTCGCGATCGTAGACGTCGCCGAAATATTCGACCTTGCCGGACATATCCGGCCAGGCGGTGAAATAGGCGACATAGACCGGGATCTTGCGCGTCACATCCTCGGTCGAATGTCCGTGCTTCAGCTTCTCGACGATATCGTCGACCGAGGTGCCGAGCACGGCGGCGGCCATGCCGCGCGGATCCTGCAGGCGCACGCAGCCATGGCTGAGCGCACGCATGTCCTGGTTGAAGAACGATTTCTGCGGCGTGTCGTGCATGTAGATCGCGTGCTTGTTGGGGAACAGGATCTTCAGCTCGCCGAGCGCATTGGCCTCGCTCGGCTGCTGGCGCACGCTGTAGGGAATGTTGGCGCCATACGCGCCCCAGTCGACCGCCGACGAAGGGATGCGCTTGCCGCGCGAATCGGTGACCTCGTAGCCGGCCCGGTCGAGATAGCCGGGATCGCTGCGCAGCCTGGGCAGCATCTCGTTGACGATGATCGACTGCGGCACGCCCCAATAAGGATGGAAGTCGACCTGCTTGATCTGGTTGTAGAAGAAGGCGGTCTGGTTGGTGGTCCGGCCGATGACGGCACGCGTCTTCAGCTTTTCCTCGCCATTGTCGATGTAGCTCGCGGTGAAGGCCGGCTGGTTGATGAAGACACGCGGGCTGCCGAGATCGGAAGGCAGCCAGCGCAGTTCCTCCAGCGCCACCTCAACCTTCAGCAACCTGTCGGCCTTGGACGTTCCTGCCAGCGTCGCGACGGTGCGCGGTCCGATGACGCCGTCGCCCTTCATGCCGGCTTTCTTCTGCACGGCCTCGATCACCGGAACCAGTTCCGGGACATAGACGTCGCTGGTGGCCAGCCTCGCCAGGATCTCGCCATAGGCGCCACCCATCTCGTCATCGAGATTGCGGGCGATCAGGGTCAGCAGCTTCGGCAGTTCGGGGCTGGTTTCGCCCGGCTTCAGCAACAGCTTGGGATCGACGACGATCTCGTTCTCGGCGCTGGCCTGCAGCGCTTCCAGCTCGACGCGCAACGCCTGGTATTCCGCATTCTCAGGATGCCGCGATTCGAGATAGGTGCGCACCTCCTGTGTATGCGCCAGCGTTTTCAATACACCTTGCAAGTCGAGCGGCTTGGCCGGGAAATCATAGTAGCCGGTCATGCGGTTGGGCTCGACGCGGCCGTTCTGGGCATCGTGGGCATAGCGCAGCACGCGTGCCGACAGCGCCATCTCGAAGCGGACGAGCTCTTTCAGCTGTGCATTGGCGTCGGCCGGCGAGGCGCTGGCAGCAGGCACGTTGACCGTGTAGTCGGCCGGTTCAAGGCCGTAGCTCGCTGCCTCGCCCAGCACCCGCACCGCATCCTGCGCGCGGCTGTTGAGGCCCGTGCCCGTCACCCAGATGAAATCCGGATTGGCCGAGTAGTAGGCGATCAGCGCCTTGGCGATATCGGGCTCGGCATAGAGTTCGTAGTCGCTCAAGCCGGCAATCGCGTCGTGGAACGCAGCCCCCGTGGCCGACGGCACGAAAGCGGCATCCTGCGGGGCCGCCGGCATTGGCGCCGCGGCCAGCGCCGAAAAGTCGATGCGCACCAGCCGATCGGCCTTGTAGGTGTAGTAGGACGGGCTGCTGATTTTTACGCCGCCGCCACCCGGCACTTTCGGCTTGTGCTTGGGCGGCGCGGGTGGAAATTCACCCTGCGGCTCGTGCCTGACGCCACCCCCGAAAAGCATGTCGAAGAGCCCTTGCGCGCCTGCCTGTGGCACACCGAAGGCCAGCGTTGCCGAGATCGCCACCAGCGGCATCACGGTTGCTTTGTTTCGGAGGAATTTCATGAATCACCCGCCCGGCTGTAACCGGTTCCCGTTCCGCACCGTTAAGACGATCTCGCTCACCGCATGGCGGATGTAAGGCGCGACTATACTGATTCATACTGATTTCGTTAAGCTTCCATAAATTTTGGAACGCTTGTTGCAGAACGGTTTCACAACATCGTGACGGCCGGAGCGAAGTGTCTCCGCTCCGGCCGAGGGAAATCCTCCAGGGATCAGGCGTTGGCGCCACCGTCGATGGTCAGCGCCGCGCCGGTGACGAATCGGCCTTCCGGTCCCGCGAGCCAGGCGACCATGCCGGCAATGTCCTCGGCTTTGCCAAAGCGCGGCGTTGCCATCTTCTGGCGCTGGTGTTCGGCGTGCGGGCCATCGGCCGGATTCATGTCGGTGTCGGTCGAACCGGGGTGGACGACATTGGCGGTGATGCCGCGCGGGCCGAGGTCGCGCGCCAAGGCCTTGGTCAGGCCGACGAGCGCGGCCTTGCTGGCCGAATAGGCGCCAAGACTGGTGTCGGTCACCCGCTCGGCAAGATTGCTGCCGATAGAGATGATCCTGCCGCCCTCGCCCATGTGCACTGCCGCCGCCTTCGAGGCGATGAACGGCGCCCTGAGATTGACCGACATGGTCTCGTCGAAATCGGCGAGCGACAGGGTATCGATGGGTGCGGCACGCCAGATGCCGGCGCTGTTGACCAGGATGTCGAGCCGGCCGAATACGGCCACGGCGTCATCGACGGCCTTGTCTAAGGCCACCGCATCGCGGTTGTCGGCCTTGATGGCGATGGCGCGACCACCCTTGGCCTCTATTTCGGCAACGACCGAGCGGGCCTGCTCCTCGCCATGCACATAGGTCAGCGCGACGCTGGCGCCCTCGGCGGCAAGCCGTCGCGCAATCGCCGCACCGATGCCGCGACTGCCGCCGGTGACGAGCGCGGCCTTGCCGTTCAAGCTGTCGGATGACATTTGATTCTCCTTTTTGTAATGATCGATACATAAATAACTGTCAGTCTTGCCCGGCCGCGTTAACTGAATTATGTATCGATCAACACAGAAAAGAGCGTCATGTCGGAACGAGGCCGCCCCCGCACCTTCGATCGAACCGCAGCCCTGCACCGCGCGATGGAGGTTTTTTGGGCTCGCGGTTACGAAGGCGCATCGATGAGTGAGCTGACCGCCGCCATGGGCATCAACTCGCCCAGCATCTACGCCGCCTTCGGCAGCAAGGAGGCGCTGTTCCTCGAGGCGACCGATTTCTATTCGCGCACCGAGGGTGCCGACATCTGGCTGGCGCTTGAGGAAGCACCGACCGCGCGGCAGGCGATCGAACAATTTCTATGCCTCACGGCGAAAGCCTACGCGCAGACCGATCGCCCGCAGGGCTGCCTGATAACGCTCGGCGCTTTGCATCAGGACTCCAGCCGCGGCGCGATCTGCGACGATCTGCGCCGTCGGCGCGCCGAAAATCATGCCGCCCTGCGCACGCGTCTCGAACGCGGCGTTGCCGAAGGCGAACTGCCGGTCGGATTCGACTGCAGCGCTGCCGCCACCTTCTACGCCACGGTCCAGCACGGCATGTCGATCCAGGCCCGCGACGGCGCCTCGCATTCGGCGCTTCTGGCAACCGTGGCCGGCGCGATGGCGGCGTGGCAGACGATGGCCGGCACGGACAGAGCGTGACAAACGCCAGCTATTGTGCTGCAAATCCAGACAGCTAGCCGGTCGGGAGGACAAGCCTGTGAAAAAAGGGTATCGCGAACTGCTGGATGAGGCGAATGCCGAGATCGAGGTGGTGTCGCCGGAGGAAGCGGCCGGGCTGCTTGACGATGAAGACACCATCTTCGTCGACCTGCGCGATCCGCGCGAGGTCGAACGCGACGGCAGGATTCCCGGCGCCAAGCATGTCACCCGCGGCATGCTGGAATTCTGGATCGACCCCGAAAGCCCCTATCACAAACCGTTCTTCGCTTCGGGGAAGAGCTTCGTCTTCTTCTGCGCCGGCGGCTGGCGCTCGGCGCTGGCCACCAAGACGGCGCAGGACATGGGACTATCGGCGGTCAAGCACATCCTTGGCGGCTACACCGCCTGGAAGGCGGCCGGACTGCCGGTCGAGCCCGGCGGGAAGAAGAAATAGCCTCGATGGCCGTTCAGTGCAGCAACGACGGCTCGCGATGCTCGCCGACGAAACCGACCGCGCGTCGGACCACGCCCTTGTCGGCAAGGATGCGGCGGTGGCCGAGCCCGTCGGCCCAGTAGAGCCGCACATGGCCGCCGGCGCCGGCATAGCGTGTTGCATGGTCGGCCGGAACTTCACGGTCGTCCGGTGCGTGGATGACCAGGGTCGGCACCGGCGCGTGGGCGAGCTGGCGGTCGCCGGTGAATTCGTGCAGCGGCCGGCCGGAAAGATGTTCGACACGGTCCGCCATGGCGGCCTGTGAGCGAGGTCCGACATTGAGCATGCGGCTGAAGTCGGCGAAGATCGCCGGCAGGGAACTGGGCGCCGCGATCAGCACCAGGCGTCCGGCCACCAGCGGCGGGATGTTCTTGACCGAACCGGCGAGGGCATTGGCGGCGACGGCGCCACCGAAGGAATGGCCGACAACAGCCACGAAAGGGCCGAACCATTCGCCGGCGACCCGCACCGCATCCACGGCATTGACCATGTTCAGCCGTCGGCCCTGCGACTGGCCGTGGCCAGGCAGGTCAAGCGAAACCACCCTGTAGCCGGCCGCGCGATAGCCTTCTATCAGCGCCCGCATATATTCGGTGCGCGAACGCCAGCCATGCACGACAAGCACCGTGCCGGCGGCCGCCCTGCCCGGCTCCGGCCGGAATTCGTGCACCATGACGCAGCCGGTCGCGGTCTTCAGCCGGTGATGGCGTGCCTCGGTCATGAACGCAGCCGCTCGGTCGACGGCGCGGCGTTCGCCATCGCTGAGCGCCTTCACATTCGGCGTGCGGCAGAACAGTTCGAAAGCCGCGCGTCCGGTCAGGCGCGGCGCAATACGCTCGGCCGCACCAAACACCCGCCGGATGACCTTCAGCCCGATTGATGCCATAGTGAGAATCCATCCATACGTTCAAGCATGAACATAATAGTTCAAAGATGAACAATAAACAAGAGTTACCTTGGGACAACCCGCGTTTTCGCAACTGGGTCGCGGTGGCGCGCGCCTGCCATGTGCTTGAACGCACGCTGGCGACGAAACTGGCGCCGCTCGACCTGAAGCCGGCGCAGCTCGACGTGCTGATGAACCTCTATCGCCACCCCGGCATGTCGCAGCACGACCTTGCCCGCAAGCTGCTCGTCGGCCGCTCCAACATCACAATGCTCTTGCCGCAGCTGGAGGCGCGTGGCCTGCTGCGCCGCGAAGGCGACGAGAAGGACAAGCGCATCCTGCGGCTTGCACTGACCGAAGCCGGAGAGGCGCTGCTGATGCAGGCGCTGAAAGTGCACATGGCGCTGATCGAGAAGGCGATGAGCCAGTCGACACCGGAACAATGCGACATGATCGGCGAGCAGATGCGCAAGATCTATGATGTGCTGAAAGACGCCTAGCCCTTTCAGCCCCGAAACCTACCACATCGTCTTCTTCGCCCGCTCCGGCCATTCCTTGTCGTAGGTCTCGCCGTCGATGTTCCTGCGGCTGGTGATTTCCAAGATCTGTCCGGGCGTCGGCAGCGACTTCGGGTCGACATGCCTCGCCGGGTTCCACAGCTCGGAGCGGACAATGGCGCGGGCGCATTGGAAGTAGACCGTATCGATATCGACGACAGTGACCGAGCGCGCCGCCTTGCCGTCCACGGTGAACGACGCGCACAGCGCTGTATCCGTCGTGATATGGGCCCGACCGTTGATGCGCAGCGTCGTGCCGGAGCCCGGCACGAGAAACAAAAGACCGACGCGCGGGTCGCGGATGATGTTTTTCAGCGAATCGGCGCGGTTGTTGCCGCGACGGTCCGGCATCATCAGCGTTTTCGGATCAACGATGCGCACGAAACCGGCGAGATCGCCGCGCGGCGAACAGTCCAGGCCCTCTGGTCCGCTGGTTGCCAGCGCAACGAACGGCGAGGCCTCGATGAAGGCTGCGTATTCCGGAATGACGTGATCGAGTTCCTTGACCAACGACGCCTCGCCAGGAACGCCATAGAGCGCCTCGAGCTGCTCGACCGTGGTGATGACCGACATCTTCCTCGTCTCCAAACCTTTGCCGGCGCTACCCCACATCGATGACGTTTTGACGACAGCGACGGCCTAGCGGTCCCGGCTCAAGCCCTTTTCCGCAAGCTCGGCGAGATAGGCATTCCAGCGCTCGTCCTTCTCGTGGCCGAGCGTGTGCAGGTAATTCCAGGTGAAGATGCCGGTGTCGTGGAAATCATCGAAGGTGATGCGCACCGCGTAGTTGCCGACCGGCTCGATCTTCAGGATCGCCACATTGCGCTTGCCGGGGACCGTCACCCGCTGGTCCGGCGAATGGCCCTGCACTTCGGCCGATGGCGAAGCGACACGCAACAGCTCCGCCGGCAGTTCGAACGGCCGATGATCGGGAAAGGTGACCGACAGCAGTTTGCGGTCCTTCGAGACCCGGAGTTCCCTGGGTGCGGTCATGATGTTCGATCCCGTGGCAATCCACCCTTCCCTACGCTGCTTCGCCGGAAGGGAAAAGGCCGTTGAGGTGAGCCGACATGCGATGTCGGCCAGGGAATGTTACCAAAGATCGAGAAGCGGTATCTTGAATGGCAGGCCGGATCGTATCACATAGCGGTATATAACGATGCCGCTCACGGCCACGGGAATTGCTTGAAGCATGGACATGATCGATCCTTTTGGGCGCACCATCAGCTATCTCAGGGTGTCGGTCACCGACCGCTGCGACTTCCGCTGCACCTATTGCATGGCCGAGGACATGGCCTTCCTGCCGAAGAAGGACCTGCTGTCGCTGGAAGAACTCGACCGGCTGTGTACGGTGTTCATCGAAAAAGGTGTCAGGAAACTGCGCCTCACCGGCGGCGAGCCGCTGGTTCGCAAGAACATCATGCACCTCGTGCGCCAGCTGTCGCGGCATCTCAAAAGCGGCGCGCTGGAAGAATTGACGCTGACCACCAACGGCTCGCAGCTGTCGCGCTTCGCCGCCGAGCTCGCCGATTGCGGCGTCAAGCGCATCAACGTTTCGCTCGACACGCTCGATGCCGACAAGTTCCACAAGATCACCCGCTGGGGCCATCTAGACAAGGTCATGCAAGGCATTGATGCAGCACTTGCGGCCGGGCTGAAGGTCAAGCTCAACGCGGTGGCGCTGCGCGATTTCAACGACGCCGAACTGCCCGACATGATGCGTTGGGCGCATGGCCGCGGCATGGACCTGACGGTCATCGAAACCATGCCGATGGGCGAGATCGACGCCGACCGCACCGACCAGTACCTGCCGCTGTCGCTGCTGCGCGCGTCGCTGGAACGCCAGTTCACGCTGGCCGATATTCCCTTCAAGACCGGCGGCCCGGCCCGCTACGTGCATGTCGCCGAGACAGGCGGACGGCTCGGCTTCATCACGCCGATGACGCATAATTTCTGCGAAAGCTGCAACCGCGTCCGGCTGACCTGCACCGGCACGCTCTATATGTGCCTCGGCCAGGAGGATGCCGCCGACCTGCGCGCGCCCTTGCGTGCGTCCGAAGGCAATGAGCTGGTTGCCGAGGCCATCGACGAAGCGATCGGCCGCAAGCCGAAGGGCCATGACTTCATCATCGACCGCCGCACCAGCCGTCCCTCCGTTTCCCGGCACATGAGCGTCACCGGCGGCTGATCTTTTCGCGAAATTCATGCAGGATCGCCTCCGGGTCATTGGCTTCGAGGCGGGATATGCTGAGTCGTTCCTCATTTCTGGCGGTTATCGCAACAATTGCAGCGACAAACGCCATTGCCGCGCCATTCACTTACACCAATGAGCGCTTCGGCACCGTCTGCACCTTTCCCGACGACATCTTCACCGACCGCCAGCCCGAGCCTGACAATGGCGACGGACAGGCATGGCTGAGTGGCGACGGCGCCAGCCTGATCTGCTCGGGCATCCTCAACATCGACCACGACACGCCGAAGGGTTTCGTGGCGGCGGAGAACAGCGATGAAGCTGGCTACAAGGTCACCTACAGCAAGGCCGGCAAGGACTGGGCCGTGCTGTCGGGCTTGAAGGATGGAAAGATCTTTTACGAGCGACGTCTGTTCGGCCGGGATGGCGTCATCCGAACGGTCTGGATCGATTACCCGCCGGCCCTGAAATCGAAATACGATCCGCTGGTCGGCGCCATCGCCGGCAGCCTCAAGGGACCATGAGCATTTTCGGCCACACCGTGGACAAATCTCCGCACGCGAATGTTCGCCTGATTTACCGGTGGCGTTTTCCCGCTTAGCCTCCGTCTCGTAGCGGTCTTTCGCTCCGGGGGAATACACCATGCGCAAACTTCTTCTTTCGTTCGCATTGCTTGGCCTCGCCACCTTGCCCGCTGCGGCCCAGTCGATCGGCGGCACGTATACGGTCGCCGGCACCAATTTCGACGGCTCTGCCTATGGTGGCGAAGCCACCATCACGCTGACCAGCGGGACAACCTGCGCGATCCATTGGGAGACGGGCGGCTCGTCCTCGGACGGTATCTGCATGCGCAACGACGACGCCTTCTCGGCCGGCTATGTGATGGGTAAGGACATCGGCCTTGTCGTCTCAAGGTCGAGGATGACGGGTCGCTGCACGGCCTGTGGACGATCGCCGGCAAGGAAGGCAACGGCACCGAAATTCTGACGCCGAAGAAATAAGGTCCGCCGCCATGGCAGGCGATATTCTGGGCACCGGACAATCCTGTGGCCCAGCCCTTTGCTGTTGCTGTTTCATGCCCGACTGCTACAGGCTTTAAGCAAAGCAGAGCCGGTGGTCATCTTGCCCCTTTCTCCAAACCTTCGCGGCGCGTTGTTCATGGTGGTGGCGATGGCCGGCTTCACCCTCAACGACGCCATCACCAAATACTCGTCGCAATCGATGAACATGGCGCAAGTCATGCTGATCAGGGGAGCGTTTGCCACCCTGTTCGTCGGCTCGCTTGCCTGGCAGCGCGGTGCCCTCGTTCGACTACGCTCGATGCTCGAGCCAATGGTGGCGCTGCGCGTCCTCGGCGAAGCCGGCGGCACGGTGACGTTCCTGATCGCGCTCGCCCATTTGCCTATCGCCAGTGTCTCGGCTGTCCTCCAGGCGCTACCGCTGGCGGTGACGATGGGCGCGGCACTGGTCTTCAACGAGGGCGTCGGTTGGCGGCGCTGGCTGGCCATCGCCATCGGATTTGCCGGTGTGCTGGTCATCGTGCGGCCAGGTTTCGAGGGGTTCAGCGTCTACTCGCTGGTGGCGCTGGCCTGCGTTGCCTGTTGTGCGGTACGCGATCTTGCCACCAAGCGGATTCCCAAGGCCATTCCGACGCTGCTGGTGTCGACCGCCACCGCGTTTGCCATGACGATCCTGGGAGCCGCGTTGCTTTCGCCGATGGGGGGCTGGACGCCGATGACGGGAAACAGCACAGCCTTGTTGGCGCTCGCCGCGGTGCTGGTGCTCATCGGCTACCAGTTCATCATCATGGCGATGCGGGCGGGCGACATCTCCTTCATCGCGCCGTTCCGCTACACGGCCCTGATCTGGTCGATCCTGCTTGGCCTGTTCGTCTTCGCCGATATTCCCGATCTGCCGATGATCGTCGGCGCCACGATCATCATCGGCTCCGGCCTCTATGCGCTTTACCGCGAGCGAGTGGTCGGCCGGCGTAAGATCGTTGCCGAGAGCACCGGGCCAAGCATGGTCCCGGATGGAATCTAGTCGGCCCTTGTGATTTCCGACGGCTGGCGTACAGGCTCGGTGGCATGAAGCGAGATGTTGCAGGGGTCATTCTGGCCGGCGGCCAATCAAGACGAATGGGCGGTGGCGACAAGAGCCTGTTGCCGCTTGGCAGCGGTCGCGTGCTTGACCAGGTCGTGTCGCGCCTTGGCCCGCAGGTCGCCCCCCTGGCGCTCAGCGCCAACGGCGACGCCACACGCTTCTCACGCTACGAGCTGCCAGTGCTTGCCGACATTGTGACCGGTTTTGCCGGACCGCTTGCCGGAATCCTGACCGGCCTCGAATGGGCCGCGGCCAACACGGCTTGCAAGACTGTCGTCACCGCTGCCGGCGACACGCCCTTCCTGCCGCTGGATCTTGTCGAACGACTGGCGACAGCCACCGATCAGCGTCCCGGTTCGATTGCCGTTGCATGCTCCGCCGGCAAGCGGCATCCGACCTTCGCGCTGTGGCCGACGGACTGTCGCGACGCCTTGCGGCACTTTCTGGTCGATGAGGATATCAGGCGGGTTTCGGCCTTCATCGACCGGCATGGAGTTGTCGAGGTGGAATTCCCGGTTCCGCAATCCGCAGGACAACCGGTCGACCCTTTCTTCAACATCAATGTGCCCGGTGATCTTGTTCAGGCCGAACGTTTGTTGCGGAGCATGAAATCATGAACAGACGCGTCTTCGGCATCACCGGCTGGAAGAATTCCGGTAAGACGACATTGACCGAAAGGCTGGTCACCGAACTTGTCCGGCGCGGCTGGAAGGTGTCGACGGTAAAACACGCCCATCATGACTTCGACATCGACAAGCCGGGCGCCGACAGCTTTCGCCACCGGCAGGCCGGCGCCATCGAAGTCGCGATCGTGTCAGGAAACCGCTGGGCGCTGATGCACGAACTGCGCGGTGAGAATGAGCCGACGCTGGAGGCGATCCTGTCACGGCTCGCACCGTGCGATCTGGTGCTGGTCGAAGGCTACAAGCGCGAAGCCCACCGCAAGATCGAAACCCGCCGGCTGGAAGCGAAGGACCGCACGCCGCTATCGGCAACGGATCCCAACATCGTCGCTGTCGCCGCCGATTTTGCGGCCGAAGGCGAGCTCTTGCCGGTGTTCGATCTCGACGATGTGAAATCAATAGCCGACTTCATCGAGCGGGACACTGGGCTCGTTGCTTGAGAGCTAACGCAGCGGCAGAATAGCCTTGCCCATTTTTGTGGTTTTGCAGTTGCTTTTTTCTTGGAAAGAGTGGGAGTATCGCGCCAGCGGGCGGTCAAAAGCACCGCCCCACAGAGCCGTTTGGAACGACGGCCGGGACCATAAAGAGAGGACTATCATGCGTATTGCACTGCGTATCGCGCTTGCCGCATCGGCTGCGCTGCTGACGCTCGGCGTAGCCCAGGCCCAGGAAAAGACCCTGAGGATCGGCACCGAAGGCGCCTACCCACCCTTCAACAACCTCACCGCCGATGGCCAGCTCGTCGGTTTCGATATCGACATCGCCAAGGCGCTTTGTGACCAGATGAAGGTCAAGTGCACCTTCGTCGCCCAGGATTGGGACGGCATCATCCCCGCTCTCCAGGCCGGCAAGTTCGACGCCATCGTCGCCTCGATGTCGATCACGCCGGAGCGCAAGGAGAAGGTCGACTTCACCAACAAATATTACAACACGCCGTCGGCCCTGGCCGTGCCTAAAGACAGCACGCTGAAAGGCGTGACCAAGGCAGATCTCGCTGGCAAGACCATTGGTGTCGCCACCACGACCACGCATTTCAACTATGCCTCGAAGACTTACACTGACAGCACCGTCAAGGGCTATCCGAGCAGCCCCGAGGAGCAGGCCGATCTTGCCAATGGTCGTCTCGACGCCATCGAGGACGATATTGTTGTGCTTCAGCAGTGGCTGGATTCGCCTGATGGCGCATGCTGCAAGATTCTCGGCCAACCGTCGCCGCAACCGGTCGACATCTTCGGACCGGGCGCCGGCATTGCCGTACGCAAGGGCGAGACCGATCTCGTCAACAAGTTCAATGCGGCCATCGAAGCTATTCGCGCCAACGGAAAGTACAAGGAAATCAACGACAAGTACTTCAAGTTCGACGTCTTCGGCGCCGAATCCTGATAATATGACAAAGGCGGCGGGGGTCTCCCGCCGCCTTTAGGTCTTCTGTGATCGCCGTGGAGACAAGACCAGTCAATGCCAGCCCAGAGCTTATGGACACTTCTCAGTTGGGGACCCGATGGCTGGCTTGATGATATCGCTTATGGCGCCCTGGTTACCGTCGCGCTCGCACTCGCCACGCTGCCGATCGGGCTGACAATCGGCTTTTTCATTGCATACGCCAAACAGTCCGAAGAACCCTCGCTGCGCCTCGCCGCCAACATCTACACCACGGTCTTCCGCGGCCTGCCGGAACTGGTGACGCTTTTCCTGTTTTTCTTCGGCGTGCCAATTCTGCTGCAGCATCTCATCCGATATTTCCGGCCCGACGCGACCATCGACGTCAACGGCTTCGTCGCCGGCATGATCGTGCTTTCCCTGATCTTCTCGTCCTATGCCAGCGAAGTTTTCCTGTCGGCATTCCGCGCCATACCGAAGGGCCAGTATGAGGGCGGCTATGCCATCGGCCTTTCCAACTGGCTTACCATGCGCAAGGTGATCTTGCCGCAGCTGCTTCGTATCGCTTTTCCCGGTCTCGAAAACTGCTGGCTTAGTCTGCTCAAGGATACATCGCTGGTGTCGGTCGTCGGTCTCGCCGAGACGCTGCGCAACGCCGGTGTGGCAGCTCGCGTCACCAAGCACTCGTTCCTGTTTTACAGCGTGGCGGCCCTGGTCTTTCTCGGTCTGGCCATCGTGTCGTCCTTCGCCACCAGCGCCATCCTGCGCTCGCTCGGCCGGCGGGAGGCACAACGATGAGCGCTACAGCCACCATGGTCGAACGGCCACCGCCACGGGCGCGGGGCTGGCCGCGTCCCCGCATCGCCGGCTATGCGCTCGTCGGCCTGTGGATAGCATTCGGCCTGGGCATTGTTGCCTATCTCGTCCTTACCTGGAATCCGGCCTTCTTTGCCAAGTATGCGCCGGCCTATCTGAGCGGGCTTGGGGTCACCCTGTCGCTGGTCGCCATAGCGATGGTGCTTGGTGCGATACTGTCGCTCCCTGTCGCCTACGGCCGTATGTCCAGGAACCGGATCTTGTCCGGCCTCGCCTATTGCTATGTCTACTTTTTCCGTGGCACGCCGCTGCTGGTCCAGACTTTTCTCGTCTATTACGGCGTCGGCTCTTTCCGGCCGCAACTCAGCGAATTCGGTATCTACCTTCCTGTGTTTAGCGATGGGCTGACCGTCGCCCGATTCACGCTTTGGGATTTTTTCAAGGATGCATTCAATTGCGGCGTCTTTGCCTTTGCGCTCAACACAGCCGCGTACCAGGCCGAAATCCTGCGTGGCGCCATCGAGAGCGTGCCCAGGGGCCAGTGGGAAGGCGCTGCTTCCCTAGGCCTGCACAAACTGCAGACCTTGCGCAAGATCATCCTGCCGCAGGCGTTGATCGTTGCCTTGCGGCCTTACGGCAATGAGCTCATCCTGATGATCAAGGCTTCGGCCATCGTTGCCATCATCACCGTCTACGACCTGATGGGCAACGCAAAGCTCGCCTTCGCCAACTCCTTCGACATTCAGGCCTATATCTGGGTCGCCGTCGTCTACCTCGTCATGGTCGAGATATTGCGTCATGGCATTGAATGGATCGAACGCCGGATCACAATTCACCTGAAACGCTGACTGGTTCCATATACTGCCTGCACCAGTCGATGAGCCCACAGGCGTCTTGACGAAATGAGCGCAGAGCCTAGAGCTTTCGCAGCAAATTTCGTTTCCGTCTGAAGGATAAGATCATGGCATCTGTGGCATTTCTCGGTCTTGGCGTGATGGGTTATCCGATGGCCGGGCACCTCAGGAACAAGGGTGGCCATGACGTCACCGTCTACAACCGCACCAAGGCCAAGGCCGAGCAATGGGTTGGCCAGCATGGCGGCAGCCTCGCGCTAACGCCGGCGGAGGCGGCCGAGGGCAAGGATTTCGTCTTCTCCTGCGTCGGCAATGATGACGACCTGCGTTCGGTGACGACAGGTCCCGAAGGTGCCTTCAAATCGATGAAGAAAGGCTCGGTCTTCATCGACAACACAACGGCCTCGGCCGAGGTCGCGCGCGAACTGGCGGCGGCCGCGCAGGCCGGTGGCTTTTCGTTTCTTGATGCGCCGGTCTCCGGCGGCCAGGCAGGCGCCGAGAATGGCGTACTGACGGTCATGGTCGGCGGCGAGCAGGACACTTTCGACAGGGCCAGGCCCGTCATCGATGCCTATGCCCGCATGGTCGGCTTGATGGGATCGGCTGGTGCTGGCCAGCTCACCAAGATGATCAACCAGATCACCATCGCCGGCCTCGTGCAGGGTCTGGCCGAAGGCATCCATTTCGGCAAGAAGGCTGGGCTCGACATCGAGAAGGTGATCGAGGTGATTTCCAAGGGTGCGGCCGGTTCTTGGCAGATGGAGAACCGGCACAAGACGATGAATGCCGGCAAATATGATTTCGGCTTCGCCGTCGACTGGATGCGCAAGGATCTTGGCATCTGCCTGACCGAGGCCGACCGCAACGGCGCCAAACTGCCGGTGACCGCACTTGTCGATCAGTTCTACAAGGATGTGCAGGCGATGGGTGGCAAACGCTGGGACACATCCTCGCTGTTGGCGCGTCTGGAAAAATAGGCTTTTGTGGCGATGCCCCTGCCCGATCCAGACTGGACCGCGGACGAGATCATCGTCTATCTCAAGGCAATCGGCACCACGGAGACTCGTGCCGGGATGGCGCGGTTCGGCATCAATACCGTGACCGCTGTCGGCGTCGGCAATTCGGATTTGCGGCCACTGGCGCGCAGGGTGAAGCGCAACCACGAACGGGGTCTGGCGCTATGGGACAGCGGCATTCGCGAGGCGCGGCTCATGGCGGCGTTCACCGACGAGCCGAAAAAGATCACCGTCGAGCAGTGCCGCCGCTGGGCTGGCGATTTCGATTCCTGGGAGGTCGTCGACACCGTCTCGGACCTGTTCGTTGATACGCCGTTCTGGCGCGAGCTGATCGAGGAGTTCGCCTCGGACGAGCGTGAGTTCGTTCGTCGCACCGCTTTTGCCATGTTGGCATGGGGGGCCGTGCATTTGAAAAAGGAACCGGACGCAACGTTCCTGTCCTATCTGCCGCTGATCGAGGCCCATGCAGGCGATCCGCGCAACTTCGTCAGGAAGGCGGTCAACTGGGCGCTGCGGCAGATCGGCAAGCGATCGACGGGCTTGCACGCCCCTGCCCTTGCCCTGGCGCAAAAGCTCACCAGGTCCGCGGACAAGACCGCGTGCTGGATTGGCAAGGATGCCGTGAAGGAACTATCGGATGCCAGGACGCTCCAGCGCCTCGCCGCCAGCAAAGGCTGACGGACGTAAAATCCGCTTCACGGAAGTGACGCGCTCGACCCGCGCCGATTTCGAAAACCTGTTCGAACAGCCGGGCGCACCGAAATATTGCTGGTGCATGGCCTGGCGCCATCTGCCCAGCCGCGAGCATGTCCGGAACGACGAGAAAAAGCGGGCCATGATGGCGCTTGTCGATGCCGGCACGCCGGTCGGCATCCTCGCCCATATTGACGGCAAGACCGTCGGTTGGTGCTCGGTCGCGCCACGCCAGACCTATCGCAGGTTGTCACGCCAACAGGACGACAGCGAGACCGAGATCTGGTCGATCGTTTGTTTTTATGTGTCAAGGGCCTTGCGAGGCGGCGGGTTGGCAGCTGCGCTGCTCGACGCGGCCATCGATCACGCCTTCGCCAAGGGGGCCGAAACGATCGAGGCCTATCCGGTCGATCAGGCATCGCCGAGTTACAGCTTCATGGGCTTTCGCGACATGTTTGCGGCGCGCGGGTTCCACGAGATCGGCATGGCCGGTTCTCGCAGACATGTGATGCGGCTCGAGCGTTGACGTCGTTGGCAGCGGTGTCTCTACTCGGGTCCAAAGGAAGCGGCCAATGAGCAACGATATCAGATCATCCATAGCGCTCGCAGCGTTGTTTGTGTGCGTGGCCGCCGCCAGCGCTTCGGCCGAGACCGCACACATATTCTGGAAGGATCTGCGCCCGGCGACGCAGACCGCAGCCGAAAACGTCGGGCTGCCGATGATCGCGGCGAAATTGCCCGACCATGGCGAGACGCTGTCGCTTAATCTGCAGGACAAGACTATCCAGTTGGCAGGCTATGCATTGCCCGTCGATCGCGACGGCGACCTTGTCTATCAGTTCCTGCTGGTGCCGTGGACGGGCGCCTGCAGCCACATGCCGACGCCGCCGCCCAACCAGATCGTGCTGGTCACCCCATCCCATCCCTACAAGATGTCGGAGGCCTATCAGCCGGTTGCCGTCACCGGCGCGCTAAAGCCGGCTATGGAGAAAAGCCAACTGTTCATTCTCGATGGCGTCAGCGTCATCCAGTCCGGTTACACCGTGCGCAAGGCCGATGTGGTGAGCGTCGACAGCGTGCCGGACACGATCACGCTGCCGGTGAACTCACCCTGGAGCTTCCTCAACAAGAAAAAGAACTGAGAAGCCCGGTCAGCTCAAGCGGCGTTGGCGCCAGATTCCTTGTCCAGCACCATGTAATCCAGTGGGATCTCGGTCGTATATTTGATCTGCTCCATGGCGAAGGACGACGACACGTCGCGGATCTCGATCTTGGCGATCAGTCGCTTGTAGAAGGCGTCGTAGGCGGCGATGTCGGGCACCACGACGCGCAGGAGATAGTCGACATCGCCGCTCATGCGGTAGAACTCGACCACTTCGGGAAATTCCTGGATGACCTCGGAAAACCGCCGCAGCCATTCATGGCTGTGCGAATTGGTGCGGATCGACACGAAGACGGTGACCCGCACATTGACCTTTTCATGGTCGAGGATGGCGACGCGCCGCTTGATGACGCCCTCTTCCTCGAGCTTCTGGATGCGCCGCCAGCAAGGTGTCGTCGACAGCCCGACTTTCTTGGCAACGTCGGCGACCGCGAGTGTCGCGTCCTCCTGCAAGAGGCGGAGAATTTTTCTATCGAGGCGGTCCATCTTTTTCTCTCCGGGGGAATAGATTGGCTATATTCCGCCTTATTGGAGCCTTTCACAAGAAAGAAATTCTGCCGATCGGCCAAAAAGCGAGTGATTTATTGCTGAAAGTTCAATCGAGACGATAGCGGATTTCCGATCTCAGGAATGGCAGCAAATCCATTTCAAACCATGGATTCTTCTTCAGCCAGCCGGTGTTGCGCCACGACGGATGCGGCAGCGGCAGCACTTTCCGGCTGTCGGGCTGATCCCAGATGGCACGCCAGTCCATCACCGTTTCGGTCAGCGAAGGTCGGCGCACGGCACCCATGTGCCAGGCCTGCGCATAGATGCCGATCGTAAGCACCAGATCGATCCGCGGCATCAACGCCATCAACGGCGCGCGCCATGCAGGCGCGCATTCGCGTCTCGGCGGCAAGTCGCCACCCTTGGCATCCTGGCCGGGAAAGCAAAAGCCCATCGGCACGATGGCGAACTTATCGATGTCGTAGAATTCCTCGCTCGTTACCCCGAGCCAGCCGCGCAGGCGGTCGCCGGAGGCGTCGGTGAACGGCATGCCTGTGATATGCACCTTGGTTCCCGGCGCCTGGCTGGCGATCAGGATGCGGGCGCTGGACGATGGTCGCAACACCGGTCGCGGTTCGTGCGGCAGTGGCTTGCCGATCGGATTTTCGACGCAGATGCGGCAAGCGCGAACCGTCTCGGCGAAGCTTTCGAGCGCATCCTTGTCGATCATGATCTCGTCCGAAAACTGGCTTCCACTTTTCAAGATCATGGTCAGGCGGCGGCGCTCGGCCGGCTGGAAACGGCTTGGTGCCAGCGCAACACATTGGCGCATTCGTGCGGCACCTTGATGCGTGCCGGTTTCATGAAGTCGACGGCGATCAGGCCGGTGATGTCGGCAATCGAATAGCTGTCACCGGCGATGAACTCCCGGTTGCCCAGTTCACCGTCGAGCAGCCTGAGGAATTCCACGGCCTTGGGCTTGTTGGCCTCGCCCCATTCGGCAATCTGCGGAATTTCCCATTCCTTCATCGCCGGGTGGATGTGACGGAAGGCCTGTGCGACGCAACTGAGCAGGTTGAATTCCATCCGTCTCTGCCACATCTCGACTTGCGCCTTGCCGAGCGCGCCACACCCGAACAGGGCCGGCTCGGGCTGCAACTCCTCGAAATAACGGCAGATGGCGACGGATTCGGTGAGGATGGTGCCGTCGTCGAGTTCAAGCACCGGCAGACGCTGCAAAGGGTTACGCGAACTGACCGACGGCTTCCTGTGCTCCAGCGCGCCCATGTCGATGGGCACCAGCGGAACAGTAATGCCCTTCTCGGCCAGGAAAACGCGGACCCGCCTCGGATTGGGTGCGCGGCCACCGTCGAACAACTTCATTCCCATCCTCCCGGTTTCCCAACAACCATAGAGTTCAACCCCTTACGGGGTTTACCAGAACCGAAAAATCTCACGCACGGCATCGCCGATCGACGACAGCGTGCCGTGCTTTCTCTCGACGACTTCGCCGTGATGGCTGTCGCGCCAGTCCTGCGGCCGGTCGAATGTACCCGCCCACATGCCGACCCTTGCCGCACGGGCCGTGGCCTCCTCGCGCTCGAAGCCGCCAAACGCAACCGCCCAGCCCGCCTCCACCTGCGCGCGGTTGAGATCCTTGCCGCCGGCGGTGCAGTCGCCAAGCAACCGGCCGTAGCGGTCCCGCTGCCAGCCGCTACAGGAAACGGGTTGGCCGGCGATCAGTCGCACCAGCGCCTGGCGCGCAAGCGTGCCGCAGGGATAGTCGGCGCCATTCCTGCGGCAGGTCTGCGTATATTCCGGAGCGTCTATACCGCGCATACGGACACGCTCGGCGCCAAGCGTGATGGAATCGCCATCGTTGATGATTGCCACACCCCCCGTCTTGCGTGTTTCCACCCGGTCGAGACGAGCCGCCAGCAGGATCAGCAACCCGAGAATGATGACGGTAAGCCCGTAATCCATCAGCCGGCACCACAGGCTTCGGGGTGGCGCAGCGTATCTGCGGCGCGGCCTCGTGCCCCACGAACGGCTCATATGGCAAACGGTTGGTTAATCATTCGAACGTAGCTTAACACTTGGAAACCGCTGCTCGCATAAATTGAAGTTTCATGCCCTTGCAACGCTCGAACACAGCGGACAAGTTCATTGTGGACCGCAGGAAACCTCATCGCAACAGCGATGTCGCGCGCGCGGTGCGCAAGACGCGCGACCGTCTTTCGCAGCAGGCCGGCAATCCCGACTTTGATCGCGAACTCCTGAAGCTCCACGCCCGCGCGATGACAAGCGGCGCCATCGCCATCCCGCTGCTCGTTCTGGCGATCGCGGCAGCCGGCCGGTTTACCGGCGTCGGCAATGAGATCGGCCTTTGGGCCCTGTTCACGCTCGCCTGCTACATCATCGTCACCTTCCTGGCGCGGCGCATTGAGCGTACTGAAGCTTCCGAGCTCAACCCATTGCAAACACAAAGAGAATTACTGATCGGCCACTTCCTTTGCGGGCTCGGCTGGGGGTGGTTCGTCTGGCTTGGCTGCAGCACCTGCCTGCCCGACCAGTTCCAGGTTGTCAAAGCGGTGGTGCTGCTGGTCGCCATGGCGGCCACCGCTGTCATGACCTCCTCCCTGGGCGGCGCCTTGCTGGCGACCTTTGCCGTTCCGGTGGCGCTCTACGCCTATGCCGGCGTCAAGCTGTGGATGCCGGTCGGGGCGATCATGGCGGGGCTGCTGGTCGTGTCGTTGCCCTTCTTCGCCTATGTCGCCCGTCACCTCAACCGCGCGTCCCTGATGCTGTTGTCGTTCCGCTCCGAAAAGGATGCGCTGGTCGCCGAACTGGAGACGGCGAAATCGATGTCCGACGAGGCGCGGCGGCGGGCGGAAGACGCCAATCTGGCGAAGTCGCGGTTTCTCGCTTCGATGAGCCACGAACTGCGCACGCCGCTCAATGCCATTCTTGGCTTTTCCGAGGTGATGTCGAACGAGGTGCTCGGACCGATGAGCAACCCGACCTATCGCGACTACGCCCATGACGTGCACGAGTCCGGCCAGCACCTGCTCGACCTGATCAACGAAATCCTCGACCTGTCGCGCATCGAGGCCGGCCGCTACCAGCTCAACGAGGAGCCGGTGATGCTGCTCAACATCGTCGAGGATTGCTGTCACATGATGGAATTGAGGGCGCGCAACAAGGATATCCGCGTCATCCAGGATTTCGAGCATGAGTTGCTGCGCCTGTTCGCCGACGAACGGGCGGTGCGCCAGATCACGCTCAACCTACTCTCGAATGCCATCAAGTTCACCGCCAGCGGCGGCGAAATCCGCGTTCGCGTCGGCTGGACAGCGGGTGGCGGACAGTACATTTCAGTCAAGGACAATGGTCCCGGCATCCCCGAGGACGAAATCCCGGTGGTGCTCTCGGCCTTCGGTCAGGGCTCGATTGCCATCAAGAGCGCCGAGCAAGGCACCGGGCTCGGCCTGCCGATCGTGCAAGGCCTGCTCGCCATGCATGGCGGCGAGTTCGAACTTCATTCCAAGCTGCGCGAAGGCACCGAAGCGATCGCCATCTTCCCGCTGAGCCGGGTGATGGAAGAACTGCCGGCGCTGCCGACCGCGGCGGTGGCGGCGCGGCGGCGATAGCAGACTTCGCTCGTGTGTCTGGCGTCTAACCCCGAACGGCCGCCGCCATGCCTGAACTGGTCAGCGCCGCTGCCTTGACCAGGCCTGCGGCAAGAGCGGCCCCTGCTCCCTTACCATGGCCGATGCCCAGGTCGAGCAACGGGCGAAGACCGAGGCGTTCGGCGGCCCGAGCATGCGCGGGCTCCGGCGACACGCTGGCAAGAAGGCAGTGGTCGAGTGCCGTGGGGTTGGCGGCATGCAGCACTGCTGCAGCCGCCGTTGCCGCAAATCCGTCGAGCAGAACCGGTATCTTCTGCATCCGCGCGGCGAGGATGGCGCCGGCGATCGCCGCGAACTCCCGGCCACCGACCCGGCGCAGCGCCTCCAACGGGTCACCGAGATGGCCGCCGTGAAAGGCAAGTGCCGCATCGACCACTTCAGCCTTGCGTACCTGCATCGCCGCACCGGCGCCGGATCCCGGGCCGACCCAGTCGGCGCCCTTGCCTCCGAACAGCGCCGCAAACAGGGCTGCAGCAACAGTGGAGTTGCCGACGCCGAGATCGCCGAGGCAAAGCAGGTCGGTGCCTCCCGCGATCGCTTCCATGCCAAAGGCCATGGTGGCGGCGCAACCGCGCTCGTCCAATGCTGCATCCTCGGTGAAGTCGGCGGTCGGGATGTGCAGGGCGAGATCGAAAACCTTCAGCCCGAGATCATTGGCAATGCAGATCTGGTTGATGGCAGCACCTCCGGCGGCACAAAGCTCGACCGCGTTGGCCGTCGCCGCCACCGGCCGTGGCGAAATGCCATGCCGGGTGGCGCCATGGTTGCCGGCAAAGACCGCCATCAACGGCCTTGTCACGGCGGGCGGAGCCCGCCCGCTCCAGGCCGCGAGCCAGGCGGCAATGTCCTCGATGCGACCAAGCGAATTGACGGGCTTGTCGGCCTTGGCAAACAGCGTTCGAACACGGACCTCGGCTGTCGTGTCGGCCGCCGGCAAATTGGCCAGCAGGTTGCGAAAATCATCGAAAGGCAGCGCGCTGGTCATGTCGTCGGCATTCATTCCCTGGAGTTGGTGAGCGGCATAGCCGCCTTGCGCGGTTGGCACAACCTCCTGGATCATGCTCACGCATTTGCCGCAAAGGTCGCCGCGAAAGGCGTAATTGCGAGGGCTTGCATTGGCTTTGCGGTTGCACCATGTGGAGGTGCAACAAGGGATTCCTAATGGAACCCTCAAGAGAAAGACATGACGGTCATCGAATCCCCGTGCATCCTCGTCTGTTCGATCGACATGAAAACCGGCTTCTGTTTCGGTTGCGGACGCACGCGCGAGGAAATCGGCGCCTGGATCGGCATGACGCCCGAAACGCGTCGCTCCGTCATGGCTGAATTGCCTGCCCGTCTGGAAACGGTCGAGCGTCGGCCGCGACGGGAAACGCGCCGCGCTCGCATGACGCGCGAACGCGACGCGCTTTCGTGAGGCGACCACACAGATGAACCGCCTGTTCTGGATACTGATTGCCGCAATCGGGGTGGGAGCAGTCCTGCTCATGCTCAACGATTCCGCCGGCAGCACGCTCGGGGTCGAGAATTACGATTTTGGTCGGCTGATCTGGCTTGGCGCCTTTGGCGCGCTGGTCGGCGCCGGCCTGCTTCGCTCAGGCAGGCCCCTGGGCGCCATGGCCCGCAACCTCGGCGCCTGGGCGGCCATCGCGCTCGCGCTGATCGCCGGCTACCAGTATCGATACGAACTGCAGGACGTTGCCAGCCGCGTCACCGCAGGCCTTGTTCCCGGCAGCCCGCTGGCTCTGGGCGTCGAGGACGGCCACGCCACGGTGACACTCGACAAGGCGGACAACGGCCATTTCGAAGCCCGCATCCTGGTCAACGGCAATCCAGTGCGGGCCGTGGTCGATACCGGCGCGACCAGCACCGTGTTGACGTCCGAGGACGCCCAGGCATCCGGATTCAATCCAGCGGCGCTCAACTACACCATACCGGTCTCAACCGCCAACGGCATGGCGCGCGCCGCGGCCGTCAAGACCGATCAATTGGCGATCGGCGGCATCGTGCGCAAGGACATGCCGGTGATGATCGCGGCACCCGGTATGCTCAGCCAGAGCCTGCTTGGCATGAACTTCATCGGCTCGCTGTCGGGCTTCGATGTGCGCGGCGACCGCATGATCCTCAGGGATTGACCCCGACCCGAACGCGTCAGGCCGCTTCGGCCGCCGCTCCACCGAACTCGACGGCTGCGAAGGCCGTTTTCAGCACGTCCGGTCCGGCACCGGGCCGGGTCGCATCGGTGGACAGGATCTGGCGGTAGCGGCGCGCGCCGGGCAAGCCATGGAACAGTCCGACCATATGGCGGGTGACATGGCCAAGCCGCCCGCCCTGTTCGATATGGTGGGCCGCGTACTCTGCCATGGCATCGATCAGCGCGGCGAAATCGAACGCGTCGGACTTGACGCCGTAGAAGGCGGCGTCGACGCCGGCCAGGATGCCAGGCGTGTGGTAGGCGGCGCGGCCAAGCATGGCGCCGTCGACATGGTCGAGATGCGCCCGCGCCTCCTCGATCGACTGAATGCCGCCGTTGATGCCAATGAATTCGTTTCGTTTTCTGGCCTTCAGCAGATAGACGCGGCCATAGTCCAGCGGCGGGATGTCGCGGTTTTCCTTGGGGCTCAGCCCTTCCAGCCACGCCTTGCGCGCATGCACCCACAGCGCGTCGGCGCCGGCTCCGAAAACACCGTCCGCCAATGTATCGAGCGCCGGCTCGGGGTCCTGCTCGTCGACGCCGATGCGGCATTTGACGGTGACGGGAATCGCCACCGCCGCTTTCATCGCGGCGACGCAGTCGGCGACGAGGCCAGGCACTTTCATCAGGCAGGCGCCGAAAGCGCCCGACTGGACCCGGTCGGACGGGCAGCCGACATTGAGGTTGATCTCGTCATAGCCAAAGCCTTCGCCGATGCGCGCCGCCTCGGCGAGTTTTCCGGGATCTGAGCCACCGACCTGCAAGGCGACGGGATGCTCCGCCGCATCGAAGCCAAGCAGCCGCTCGCGCGCGCCATGGATAACCGCGTCGGCCACCACCATCTCGGTGTAAAGCAGCGCACGGCTGGTCAGCTGGCGATGGAAGAACCGACAATGTCGATCCGTCCAATCCATCATAGGTGCAATGGCTATTCTAAATTCCTGATTTTTCAGCATTTTTCCTTTAACATCAAATCGCTAGACCTTGCCAAGTGCACACGAAATTATCGAATTTTCCCATTCAATCATAGGCAGTCGGCACCGCCTTCCGTCGAGGGGGGCCACCAATACAGGAGGATTTCAGCTCCAGGTAATCATCGATGCCATATTTAGAACCTCCCCGGCCGGATCCTGACTGCTTGATGCCTCCGCGACAGCTATTTAGTGCATCGCAGCGTGTTTACCAGCGCAGTTAGTGCAGCAGGCTGATGCTGGCGACTGGGGTAGTACATGAAGAAGCCGGGAATGGGAGGCGTCCAGTTCTCAAGCACTCGAATGAGGCGGTGCTCAGCAACATGCCCCGCAACCTGCTCTTCATAAGCGAGCCCAAGGCCGGCTCCGGTGAGCGCCGCCTGAATCACCAGGTTGGTATCGTCGATTACGAGCGGGCCGTTCACACCGATTGTGATCGCCTTGCGTCCCTGCTCGAACTGCCACCGATACGGACCGTTCGGAAGACGCAGGTTTAGACATCGATGATCATTTAGATCCTTGGGCTTCCGAGGAATGCTTCGTGACGCAAAATAGCCGGGCGATCCCACTACCGCCAAACGCAACTCCTGCGAGACGCGCACCGCGATCATGTCCTTTTGAATATACTCGCCGAGTTGAATACCGGCATCGAACTCGCCCGCGACGATGTCTACGGGACCAGTGACAGTGACAACGTCAAGAACGACGTCAGGGTAAGCCTCGGCGAATGCTGTGAGCCTCGGCAATAATACCATCGTCGCAGCCGACCGTGACATTACAATTCTAAGGCGTCCCGCAGGTCGGTGGCGAACGCTTTGGGCTTTGTGCAGCGCACGAGTAATTTGCTCAAGCGCCGGAGACAGCTCCTTCAAAAGAGCTGCGCCCGCTGCGGTTGGCGCTACACTCTTGGTCGTCCGAGCAAGAAGCTGGAGCTCGAGACGCTGCTCAAGTCGCCGGATCGTGTGGCTCAGGGCGGACTGGGAGACGCCCAGCTTCGCGGCAGCATGTGTAAAGCTCCGCTCGCTGGCGACGACTGCAAACGCAGCGAGTTCATTCAGCTCATTTCCCATGATTTATGACTCTCACTCATGACTCCATCCTGTGCAACATATCTAGTCTCATAAGTGCCCTTGTCCTAGGTTTGACCGACAGAAAGTCGACTCGTCACCGGCTTGCCTGGTGCTCGTCGCGTGATTGCCACGTGTACGGAATGGTTGGACGTAACAACGAGGTGACCCATGGATACCGATGTTCGCGCTTTGCGCACCCTGGCACAGACCTATTTTGACGCCGCCTATGAGATGGATGCTGAGAAATTTGCATCCATATTTCATCCCTCGAGTTCCGTGACGAAGGTCGCCGACGACGGCGACGTGGGCGTAACGCCGGTTGCGATGTGGCTTGCAGTCGTCCGCAACACGAAAGCTCCAAAACAACCGGGCGTGAAGCGTGACGACGAGATCCTATCAATTGACGTCGAAAGAGACCTCGCGCTTTTGAAGGTAAGATTGCGGGTACCGCCACGCCACTTCACGGACCTCTTGTCATGCTTGAAGGTCAACGGAACCTGGAAGATCGTTCAGAAGGTGGTGACTTCGAAAACGTAACGGCTTCAGTCCCGCAATAGAAAATTGGATCACCCCGCTTGGCAGGTTACCCGTGAAATTGCTGTCTCAAAGCCCCAACACCATGGCCTGTGCTTCGGGATCATCGAAGGCTTGGTCGCTCTCCGACGGATATGTCGACCTGCCGGCCCAATTGCTCAGACAACCGAACGACAAAATATATACGCAAACAGTATCGCCTCAGCGGGAAGAGGCGCTCGTTCGACTTTCGGTCAACTGCTTCCTATTCGATCGCTCCGGCATCGACCGCATCTTGATAGATTGTGGGGCGGGGGGAAGTTGGGAGCCGTCCATGGGCCAGCTCAAGAAGGCCATGTTCGAGGCAGGCATCGACACATCATCTATCACGATGGTCGCCCTCACCCATGCCCATGGCGACCACATCAACGGCCTTCTTGCGCCTGACGGGCGGCGAGCATTCAGAAACTTGAGCAAGATCGTGATTGGGGAGGACGCCGTTGAGGATTTCCTCGCCGAGCCAGGACTAGCGGATTTTCGGCCACTCCTGGCCCCAATCAATGGAGGAGATCGGCTGGACGAACATTTGCTGGCGGTGGCGATACCCGGGCATGCTCCGGGCCATATGGGCTATCTCCTCAGCACTGGCGAGGACGATATTTTATTCTGCGGCGACCTGATCCACGTTCCTGCTGCACAGTTTGCCCGTCCCGAGCTTACTTGGGCCTATGACGCTGACGAGTCCATGGCGAGGGCTAGCCGGATCAAGCTGCTCCAAGACGCAGCGGGCGCACAAATTTGGCTGGCTGGCGCTCACCTAGGTGTGAGCTTTCAGGAGGTTGTCCATTCGGACCGGACCGGGGAGACTGGAGTTAC